>JBGUKV010000056.1:0-2524 GCA_045114655.1 Candidatus Allocopromorpha sp.
CTGTCTCCACCAGCCTAACACTGTCCGTCCGAGTCCGGCATCCGGCTTCTCTGATCTGTCTTTCTGTTTCCGTCCGGTACCGGCCCTGAGGTTCAACCAGATGGAAATTCAGATGAGTCCTGCCAGGGTCGATATCCGGGTTACTGGCATAAGACTCTTTGGTTCTTTCGTCATGGGCCTCGATCTTCCCGATCTCCGGCCCCTTATATTTCATAAATCGCATGATCGCGTACTGCGGTGCTGCCATAGTGTCTGCTCCTCCTTCAAACTCTGTAGTGGTAAAGACTTCCTGATTTTTGTGTTCGTACGTACATGCGTACAGACGGTACCCTGGATGGGCTCCGTACGCTTGTACGCACGTACGCATGATTTGACAGCTTTATTTAAGAAATGGGTTATCATGATCGATGACCTCGACGCCGCGATATCCCCGGCAGCGTTTCTCCTTCCCTCGATAGATGTTGTTATCCGGGATCAGATGATACGTTTCCGCATACTGGGAAAGGAAATTGGCGAAGCTCTTCATGGAAAGCGCATTGTCTGCATTGTCATCACACCATTCCTTATAAGCCGCATACAGATCGCAGGTCGCAGCCCTACTGTCTTCATGGAAAGTGAGGTATCCCTCGGATGCCAGAAATTCCAGAATGTTGTTCGCGTCCTTCACAATAGCATCAATGTTGTCCTTTGACCGGCCACTGATGGTAAACCGGTAATCATTGGCGACAAGCCGCTTAAGTCCCTCCAGGCACCAAAGAAAGATACTCTCTTTTTCCGCGATCAGCTTTTCGACAAGATAGGGATCGTCAACACGGCCTTCCGGCTTGTTCTTCGTGGTGATTACGATCTGCCGTCTAAAGAACCCGTCAGACCGATCGTGAAGTGCGGTAAGGGCTCCGTTCCCAAAGCAAAGGAATCGGACATACAGGAGGCTCTGATAACTCTGGATGCCTTTCCGTTCGACATCCATCTGGCACTCGGAAGTGACAATGGATTTGATATAGTTCGTCTTAGTCAGCGCACTCATATCCATATCGTCATCCACCATGAGCAGCTTATCCTCCAGGTCTGCCCTGGCAAAGCGGTTTGTCTCAACTTTCTGAATGCTGGTGGTGTTCATATTGATCCCGAGGATCGACCGCATCACCAGTCCGATCCGGGATTTGCCTTCGCCGCCCTTTCCGATCATCAGGAGCATCTTCTGGGCCTTCGTAGTAGGAAGCAGGCAATATCCCAGGTACTCCTGCAGGGTCGGGATATCTTCTGGGACCAGAAGCTCCGAAAGGAAGTTCAGCCAGACGTTCGCTATGCCTGCCGCCGAGTTGTATGCGACCTCCAGCCGGTTCCGGCAGTATTCTTTTTCTTCACTGAAATGACCGTCCAGATACCAGGTACCGTTTGAAACATGGATGCGGTCCTGATGCAATGGGAGCTCATCAGCGAAGGCCATCATCCTGACTGCCTTCAAAAGATCCTCTACCTTTCTGGCAGTTCCTGATTTGACCCAATCACAGATCTCCATAAAGATTTCGCGCTTTAAGGCGGCCTCGTCAGAGATAAGACCATCGACGGTATACAGCTTCCCATGGACACATTTCATAGGATGCGCCTCGAGAAACGAACAGCAGAATGTCATCTCATCGATCCTGCGGTCTTCCGTGAGCCATACCGGGGCATCAGGAGGCAGCGTTGATTTTCTCGGCATTATCCGACCTCCTTTTCTTCTCATGGGCTCTGTTCACGCGGTCCTCAAGTCCGGTGATTTTGCCATCCTTCATCAGTTCCATGACCACAGCCTTCCGCTGTTCGAGGTCGCCGACCGTTAAAAGGTCTGCCAGATATTCGATATAGGCGAACATCTGGCAGGCTTCCACAAAGCGGTCATCCGGCTCTTCTTCCATCGAAGTGGGTGCATACTGCACCTTCCAGTTCTCCAGAAGGTGCAGACAATCACAAAGCACCCGCTGACAGTAGCGTTCATCATCACGGAACGCCCTGATCATCGGGTGCCTGGGTTTTGCAAGTGCAGCGACCTTCGGCGGATTATCCGGGTCGATGCCAAAATTCTCCGCGATCTTCCTGGCCGCCTCATAAGGGCTAAGATTAAAAAGTCTGGCAACCAGGTCGATCACATCACCCTTCGCTCCGCATCCGAAGCAGTAATAGAAGTCCGGATTGAGCTTAAGGCTTGGATGGCGGTCATCGTGGAAGGGACACCGGGCCATGTTATGGCGGGTCACGGTAAGCCCGTATGCCCTGGCAGCCTCCGGCACGCTGACACTTGCTTTAACAGTTTCAAAAAGGTTCATAGTGCATTTCCTCCTTCAGAATTATTTGGATTTTTCATCCTGGTTTCTTATACGGAGAAAATGCCGGGGAGCTTAAAAATGAGGCGGTTCTGGGATTTGGAAGAAGCAGAGAGGGTGAAAATTGCAAAAATGCAATCGAGACCGGATTATGGGACAGTTATATGCGTAAGATAAACTCGTAGAAACAATGGCAACGAATCCCACTGGACAATTTT
>JBGUKV010000057.1:0-17993 GCA_045114655.1 Candidatus Allocopromorpha sp.
AGAGCAGAAGGTCGTCAAGGCCGCGGCGGATTCATTCCGGGAAAATCCGGAATTCGATACGGAGGAAGTTCTGAAGAATCTGGGAACCGGCGAGGCGGTTGTTTCCACGCTGGATGAGAAGGGTGCTCCTTCTGTGGCCGAATACGCCTACATCCTCCCGCCGGAAAGTTCCATGGGAGCAATTACCGATGAAACAAGAGACCATTTGGTCAAGGAATCGATTCTGTACACCAAGTACTCCGCGGCGGTGGATGCGGACTCCGCTTTTGAGATTCTGACAAGGATGAAGGCCCAAGTCGAAGAAGCCAAGGCCCAGGAAGCAGCACAGGTGGCACAGCAGGCACAGGAAGAAAAAGAAGCAAAAGCAGCCCAGAAAGAGGCAGAAAAAGCTGAGAAGAAGAAAGAAAAAGAAGTCAACAAGATCAAGACCAACGTTGCCAAGACCACAGGCGGATCTGTCGGCAGGGAAGTCGGCAAGGTCGTAGGCGAAGCGGTCTTCGGCAAGAAAGGCAAAACCATATTCGGCAACATAGGTTCGACCATCGGAAGAAATATCATGGGCACCCTCATGAAGGGGAAATAAACCAAAGGATACGGTTGGAACATAAGTTATGAAAGACAGAAGAACAATTATATTGGACGGCGGCATGGGAACGATGCTGCAGGCCAGAGGAATGAAGGCGGGCGAAGACTCGACGGCTTTTGCGCTGGCCCATCCGGATGTGCTCGAAGACGTCGCGCGGCAGTATCTGGAGGCAGGTTCCCAGTTCGTGTACACGCCGACCTTCAATCTGACGCGCGAGAAAGTCGCAGGACTTGGGGAGACGGTGGAGTCTCTGTGCCTGAAACTTTCTGAACCGGCGCGCCGGCTCCGCGCGGAATACGCGGAAAAAGGCAGAACCATCCTGATCGGATTCGACATGGGACCGCAGGGGGAACTGGTGGAGCCGCTGGGCAGACTCACCTTCGAGGACGCCTATGACTTCTATGCCCTGCAGGCGAAGGCAGCGGTGGCCTGCGGCGCGGATGCTGCGGTCATTGAAACCATGACAGATATCTATGATACAAAGGCAGCTGTGCTTGCGGTGAAGGAGAACACGGACCTGCCCCTTATGGTCACGATGTCCTTCGAAGCAAACGGACGGACATTCCTGGGAACCGGGCTTGAGAACATGGCCATGATCCTGGAGGGACTGGGCGCGGACGCTGTCGGCATCAACTGCTCGTTGGGACCGGGACAGATCCTGCCCCTGATCAAAGAATTGATGACATACACAGATCTGCCGGTCATCGCCAAGCCGAACGCGGGACTGCCGGATCCGGCTACAGGCGCATACGATATCGATGCCTCTGAGTTCATCGAAATCATGAAGCAGTATGTGGACGCCGGCGTCGCTATGGTCGGCGGATGCTGCGGCACAAATCCGGATTACATCCGGGGCATCGCTCAGTACGTTGCGGAGACAGAAGCCGCCGGCGAATCAGGCGGCGCGCAGCAGGAACTGCAGGAAGGCGTCGGCCTGTATACCGGCGAATACTTCCGCCGCCCCACCGGACCGCTGACGGACGCCATCGAAGCAGCCCACAGACCTCAGGAGTTTACGCTGAACAGCTTATTCGGAATGGGAAAACCGGAGAAGCCTCTGAAGGTCTGCAGCGGCAGCAAGGTGGTCACGGTCGATCATGTGACGGTCATCGGCGAGCGTCTCAATCCGACCGGAAAGAAGAAACTCAAGAACGCACTGATCAACAAGGATTTTGATTATATCATCGAGCAGGCTATGAAGCAGATCGAGGCGGGCGCTGAGATCCTGGACGTAAACGTCGGCGTGCCGGGAATCGATGAAGCGACGCTCATGCCGCTGGTCGTCAAGAAACTGCAGGCAGTGACCAACCTGCCTTTGCAGATCGATTCGTCGAACGCGGACGCCATTGAAGCGGCCCTTCGGGTCTACAACGGCAAGCCGATCGTGAATTCCGTCAACGGTGACGATGAGATTATGGACCGCATCCTGCCCATCGTGAAAAAGTACGGCGCTGCGGTCATCGGATTGACGCTGGACAGCCGGGGCATCCCAGCCACCTGCGAGGAGCGCTTCGAGATCGCCCAGCGCATTGTGAGCCGCGCAGAAGAATACGGCATTCCGCGTGAAAACGTGATCATCGACTGTCTGACCCTGACCGCGTCTGCCCAGCAGAAGGAAGTGGACGAGACGCTTAAGACCGTCCGCATGGTCAAGGAACGACTGGGCCTGGCGACGGCGCTCGGCGTTTCCAACGTCAGCTTCGGACTGCCCCTGCGTCCGGTAGTCAATCGGACCTTCATGACCATGGCTCTGGAAAACGGCCTGGATCTGCCGATCATCAACCCCAATGATGAAGATATGATGGCTTCCATCTACGCCTTCAACGTTCTCAAAAACAGAGACGAAGGCGCGGCGGCATACATTGAGCGGTACAAGGACGCATCCGCGAAGAAGACCATAGAGAAGTCCGGAAATGCCGGGAGCACGCCGGGTGATTCCGGGGCGCAGAAGGAAGCAGGCGGCGGAGAAGCTGCTGTGGCCCACGCCATCGAGAACGGTCTGGAAGGAGAAGCTGCAAAAGCAATCGAAGCTCTGCTGAAGACCAAGGATCCCCTTGACATCGTGAACCAGGATCTGATCCCCGCGCTCGACCGGGTCGGCAAAGGATTCGAACGGGGAGAAGTCTTCCTGCCGTCCATGCTCCAGTCGGCGCAGGCCGCTCAGGTAGGCTTCGATGTGATCAAGAAGGCCATGGATGAAGCAGGCGTCAGAGGAGAAAACGCAGGCGATGTGATCATCGCCACCGTCAAAGGCGATATCCACGATATCGGTAAGAATATCGTCAAGGTCATCATGGAGAATTACGGTTTCAACATGATCGACCTGGGACGGGATGTGCCGCCGGAGGACGTGGTCGACAACGTCCGGACTAAAGGAATCCGGCTGGTGGGGCTGTCTGCCCTCATGACGACTACGCTTGCAAGCATGGAAGAGACCATCAAGGCCATCAAGGCGGAGGACCCGACCGTGAAGGTCATGGTAGGCGGAGCGGTTCTGACAGAAGACTACGCGTACCAGATGGGGGCGGATTTCTACTGCAGTGACGCCATGAAATCCGTCGAAGCAGCGCAGAATGTTTTTGCGGAACTGCTGCGTGAAGGAAACAAGATTGACAAAGAGAATTAGATACCTGAATGGGAGGAAAGATAGATGTTCAACGGAAGATACGGAATCGACGAATTAGGCAGATTCATGCTCATCGTGGCAGGAATACTTGTGGTGCTGCGGCTGTTTATCAACGTGCACGCGCTGTCAGTGGCTGCGGTCATTCTGCTCATACTGGTTTACAGCCGGGCATTCTCAAGATACTTCGATAAGAGAAGAGCGGAGAATATGAAATTCCTGGAGATGAAAGCCAAATTCACCGGCGGAAAGCAGGGCGGCTTCAGCAAACCGGGCGGCGGAGCCGGATTCGGTCCGAAGCCGAAGAACGACGGCAAGCGCGTTCTGATCTGCCCGTACTGCAAGGAAAAACTGAGAGTCCCGGTCGGAGCAGGAACGATCAAAATCAACTGCCCGCACTGCCACAGACAGTTCGAGGAGACAGTGTAGTCGCCTCACATTTGACCGACTCACAGAAGTTGTTAAAAAATATCTTTATATAAAGCCCAATGCATTCAGTTGAAAGCATTCAGTTGAAAGGAGAGCGCATGTTTCACTCAGTAGCAGAAGTACAGAAGTACATCAAAGAACATGATGTCAAAATGGTCGACTTCAAGATGGTCGACTTGGAGGGGAGATGGAGACACCTGTCCATCCCAGTGGAAAGATTTACGGAAAGCACCATGGTCGAGGGCATCGGATTCGACGGATCCAACTACGGATACGCGCCGATCGAAAAATCGGACATGGTATTCATACCGAATCTAAAGACAGCGATCTTTGACAAGTTCGCAGAGATCCCGACCATCACCATGATGGGCGATGTTTTTGTCATCGATGAGCCGGAGAACAGACCCTTTGATCAATATCCGAGAAACGTGGCGCTGGCAGCCGAGAAGTACATGAGGGATCAGGATATCGCCGACCAGATGATCGTCGGTCCGGAATTCGAATTCTATCTCTTTGACAGGGTGGCTTATCAGGTCAGAGAAGAGTCTGTGTTCTGTGAGGTCGACACCAAGCAGGCAGAATGGAACTCAGCCATGGAGGACGATATCAGAAACAAAGGCTATCAGGTGGGCCGCAAAAAAGGCTACCACGCCGATATCCCGCAGGATATCACATACAACTCCAGAGCCAAGATGTGCATGACCATGGAAGACTGGGGCATCAAGGTCAAGTACCACCACCACGAAGTGGGCGGCCCGGGCCAGGTTGAGATCGAAGTAGAACTGGACGACATGGTCGAAATGGCAGACGCTGTCATGGCGACGAAATACATCGTCAAGAATACCGCTGTGGAAGACGACAGAACAGCGACATTCCTGCCGAAGCCGATTTACGATGAAGCGGGATCAGGTCTGCACGTGCACATGCACCTGTTCAAAGACGGCAAGCCTTTGTTCTATGATAAGAACGGTTACTCCGGTCTGTCAGAGCTGGCGCTGTGCTTCATGGGAGGGATCCTGAAGCATGCGGCAAGCCTTTGCGCGTTTACCAATCCGTCCACGAACTCCTACAAGAGACTGGTGCCGGGATTTGAAGCGCCGGTCACGATTGGTTTTGCGACAGCGAACAGAAGCTCTGTGATCCGGATTCCGGCATACGCCAAGTCACCGGAGAACAAGCGGTTTGAGCTGCGGAATCCTGACGGTACGGCGAATCCGTACTACGCCTTTGCAGCCATCCTCATGGCCGGCATCGACGGCGTGAAGAACAAGATCAACGCGATGGACGGCGGCTGGGGTCCGTACGACTTCAACCTTTATGACATGACAGAAGAGCAGAAGAGGGAAGTCAAGGCGCTGCCGAGGAGCCTGATGGATGCGCTTGACGCGCTGCGGGACGACCACGATTACCTGACTGCGGGCGGCGTATTCCCGGAGGAACTGATCGACCTGTGGATCGAAAAGAAGAAGGCTGACTATCAGAAAGTGCACTCGATTCCGCATCCGGCGGAGTTCTCGCTGTACTATGACCTGTAAAGAAACTGACCGGAATAATTCTGAGGAAGATATACAACAGAAGATAAACAATAAATGGGGAAAATACTCAATAGCGGATACGGGGCGATTTTCGGAACCTACTGGATCATCTACGCAGTGGTCAGCAGCTTCGCCTCCGTGTTCATGCTGGCAAAAGGATATACAAATTCACAGATCGGGATCACGCTGGCGTCGGCCAATGTGCTGGCGGTCGTCATGCAGCCGCTGATCGCGGATTTCGTGGACCGGTCGAAACGATTGGACGTCATCGGCACGACAACGATCATGACTGTGTGCATGATGATCTTCACGATCGGCATGCTCACATTCAAAGGCGGAAGCCTGGGACTCTGCGTGGTGTTCGTGCTGCTCATTGCGTTTCACACAGTGCTGCAGCCGTTGTTCAATTCACTGGCGTTCAGGCTGGAGGAGGCCGGAGTGTCTATCAATTTCGGCATCGCCCGGTCGGTCGGGTCCCTGGCGTACTCGATATTCTGCGCGGTGTTCGGCACGATTGTGGATCATCTGGGCATCAACGTGATGCCCGCTGCAAGTGAACTGTCCTGCTTGCTGCTGATCGCGAGCCTTGCCTTCACCGGATACTATTTCCGCAAAGGCAAAGCATTGCAGGGGGAAACAAAGTTTACGAAATCGGCGTCCGGCGGAACGCAGGAAGACGGGCGGACTTCAGAAGGGACTGCGGAGGAGATCACGGAAGAAATCGAGGAGGAGATCAATCTGGTCCAGTTCATTCGGCGGAACAAGATGTTCTTCATCATGAATCTGGGCGTGCTTGGGCTTTTCTTCAGCAACGCAGTGCTCAACAACTACATGGCGCAGATATGCAGCGGCGTCGGCGGTACGACGGAAGACATGGGCCGGATCCTGGGCGTGATGGCGTTCCTGGAGATCCCGACCATGGTGTTTTTTAAGCAGCTGCGCGGTCGTTTTTCCTGCCAGTTTCTGCTGAAGGTGGCGGCCATTGGATTTACGGTGAAGATTGCCATCTGCTGGATCGCGAATTCCGTGGTGCTGCTTTACATCGGTCAGTTTTTCCAGCCGGTGTCCTTCGCTCTGTTTCTGCCCGGGATGGTGTACTTCTCTGACGAGATGATGAGCAGGGGTGAAGCGGTCAAAGGGCAGGCGCTTTATACGACCATGATCACGATCACGACCATTTTCGCAACGCTTTTGGGAGGCGTGATCCTGGATGGGAGCGGACCGAAGATGCTCACTTTCGTCTCGACGCTGCTGTCAGCAGCCGGGGCGTTGGTCGTCATCCTCGCAGTTGATAAAGTCAAAAGCAATAAGTGATTTCAGATCAGAAGGAGGTTCCATATGTACGAAGAACTTACAGAAATACTGAGGAACAGCGACAACATCGTTTTCTTCGGCGGCGCAGGGGTTTCCACGGAGAGCAATATTCCGGACTTCCGCTCCGAAGCGGGGCTCTACAGCGCCCAGTCAAATTACGGAATGTCACCGGAGCAGATGCTCTCCCACAGTTTCTTCATGGGAGATACGCAGACATTCTTTGACTATTACAAAAACAATCTGATCTATACAGAGGCTGAGCCAAACGACGCACACAAGGCCCTGGCGAAGCTGGAGGAAATGGGAAAGCTCAAAGCGGTCGTAACACAGAACATCGACGGGCTTCACCAGAAGGCAGGAAGCAAAACCGTCTATGAACTGCACGGATCGGTCCTGAGAAACAGCTGCATGAAGTGCGGCGCGCCATTTGATCTTGACTATGTGATGGATCCGGCGAACTGCGACGGCCTAATTCCGAAGTGCGATAAGTGCGGCGGCATTGTCAAACCAGATGTTGTCCTCTACGAGGAAGCGCTGGATGAATACCAGATCAGCGGGGCAGTAGATGCCATCCGAAATGCCGATGTGCTGATTATCGGCGGGACATCCCTCGTCGTTTATCCTGCTGCAGGCTTCGTGAATTACTTCCGGGGAAGCAAGCTGGTGCTGATCAACAAGAGCAGCACATCCTTTGACAACCGGGCGGATCTTGTGATACACGATCCGATCGGGAAGGTCATGAAAGGCGCACTGGATGGACTCTAAAGTCTGGAAAGCCATATGGCAGTATAAGTGGTTGTATTTCTGGGTCCTAATGGCCTGTGCTTTTGGTGTGGCAATCTACATCTGGCAGGGTCCGTCTCAGGCAATCGACTATTTCAGTGGTTATCTGATCGAACTGAGTCTGTCCGTGGACAACCTCTTCGTGTTCCTGCTGATTTTCATCAGCTTCGGAATTCGGGAGCACGCCCAGCACAAGGTGCTCAACTACGGAATCGCCGGAACCATCGTGCTCCGGTTTCTGTTCATTTTTGTCGGGCTCTCACTGATCAACCACTTTGAGTGGCTGCTGTGGCTGTTCGGGGCATTGCTTGTGTTCAGCGGGATCAAGATGTTCAGGGAAGATGATGAGGAGGACGATCCTCGGGACGGCGTTCTCTATAAGATCATCGCCAAATTCCTGCCCATGAGTGCGGACTTTGAAGGCGAGCGGTTTATCGTTAAAAACGATGGAACGAATTACGATAAGACGAGCCTGCTTTCAAAGAGAGCGAAGCATCTCTGTACGCCGCTCACCGTGGTGATGGTGCTGTTGCTGTTTTCAGATATCATATTCGCGATCGACTCGGTTCCTGCGGTCATTTCTATGACGCGGGACCTGTTCATTGTATATACGTCAAATATGTTCGCGGTCATGGGTCTGAGGCAGATGTTCTTCGTGCTGGAACATATGCACGAGCGGTTCCAGTACGTGAAGTACGGCGTCGCGGTGATTCTGATTTTCACAGGCGTAAAGATGCTGCTGGATATCTTTGATATCCACATCCACAACCTGGTTTCCATTGCGGTCATTCTGGTGCTGCTGACTGCCAGCATCATCGCGTCCGTGATCGTGACCAGGCGCGAGGCGGCAAAAGACAAGGCGGACAAACTGGAACGCAAAAAAGAAATCGAAGAAGCGTTTGAGGAAGCGGAGGATAAACAATGACGGAGAAGAGATCATGAACTGGAGCATCATCTTCTTTTTCAACAGCATACTTCTGGGCGTGGGACTGGCCATGGACGCTTTCAGTGTGTCTATAGCCAACGGCCTGACGGAACCGGGCATGCGGAAGCGGAAGCGTCGGATCATCGCCGGGACTTTCGGGTTCTTTCAGTTCTTCATGCCGATGGCGGGCTGGGTGTGCGTCCACTTCATTGCTGAGCATTTCGAGATGTTCCAGAAGGCGGTGCCGTGGATCGCGCTGGTTTTGCTCCTGTTCATCGGCGGCAAAATGCTGATCGAGGGGATCCGCAATCGTCAGGAAGAAGAAGTCCAGACGGTGCGTCTTTCCGGACCGGCGCTCCTTGTGCAGGGGATCGCCACATCGATCGACGCGCTGTCGGTTGGTTTTGCGATATCTTCGTACGGATGGTTACAGGCCGCGGTCTGCGCGCTGATCATTGGCGTTGTCACTTATTTCATCAGCAGAATCGGTCTGCAGCTGGGAAAGAAAGCAGGCGAGAAATTATCCGGAAGGGCGGAGATCCTCGGAGGATGCATTCTCATATTTATTGGAATCGAAATATTCATCAGAGGAGTACTGTAGATGTCAAAAGCGGAATATGATGTTCCAAAAGTAAGTTTATATGCGGCGGGCGTTGCATTCACGCTCTCGATTGGGTTTTCCTTTTTCGGGATCAAGCAGTGCGTTCCTTATGCGGATACGCTGACGATCCTCTGCTACAGATATGTGGCGGCGCTCATCAGCGTGGCTCTGTGGATCGGCATCGCAAGGGCTCTGGGAAGATATCCGAAGCCGGAACCGGGCAGGCCGAAAGGAAAACTGTACATGACGGCGGTCTTTTATATCGCCTTCATGATACTGCAGATCTTGTCGATGTTCTTCGCGACCTCCATCGAGGGAGCGATTGTCTTCGCAATGTCGCCAATCTTCGCCAAGATCATCGGGAGGATCGTTCTGGGAGAGCGGTCCACCAGACTGCAGATGCTCTTTATCGTTATGACCGTGACCGCCCTGATCGTGCTGATCATACTGAATGCCACGGATATCACGTTGAACGTCACGGGTCTCGTCATTATGACGATCGCGACGATTTTCATGGGATGCCAGAATGTCTCCGCAAGATACATCCGGGGCGTCTTCCGCCCGATCGAGATCACCGCGACCATCGCAGTGGGAGGATCGATCATCTTCATCGGAGCATCTATTGTCAGGGCTGCAGCGACAGGGGACTGGAACGCGCTGATCGAGCCCCTGAAGCATCCTGATTTCGTCATTTGGGTGTCGTTCCTGGGCGTGTTCTGCATCCTGCTCTCGGCCCAGTTCATGGCGTATATGCTGGCGCATATGGAGATCATCCAGTCGACGGTATTCAGCAGCGCGTCGACGCTGGTGTCGATCATCGCGGGAGCGCTGATCCTGGGAGAGCCGCTGCGGTGGTATCACTTCATCTGCGGCGCGATCATCCTAGCCGGCGTCGTCGGTCTGATGCTGGCTCCGGCAAAAGCAGAAAACGCAGGCAAATCGCTTGCTGATGATATGGAATAAGAATAAGACGATATAGTTTTGTGAAGGAGGAAACCATGAGAGGATCATTTACTTACTGCAATCCGACAAAACTCTACTTTGGAAAAAGCGCGCTGAAGAATCTGGCCGGTGAACTCGAGAAATACGGCCCGAAGGTACAGCTGATCTACGGCGGCGGCTCCATTAAAAAGAACGGGGTCTACGATCAGGTCTGCGAGGCTTTGACTGCGTGCGGAAAGACGGTCATCGAAGACGGCGGCGTCATGCCGAACCCGACCGTAGAGAAACTCCGCGAGGGCGTGCAGATCGCTCGTGACAACGACGTGGATCTGCTCCTGGCGGTAGGCGGCGGCTCCTGCTGCGATTATGCAAAAGCAGTCTCCGTTTCCGTACATGCCGATGACGATCCATGGGAGAAATACTATGTTCGCTTCGAAGATCCGGACTGCGAAATCGTTCCGGTCGGATGCGTGCTGACCATGGCGGGGACCGGATCTGAGATGAACGGAGGCGCGGTCATCACAAACCACGAAACGAAACAGAAAATCGGACATGTCTTCGGAACAGAGGTCATGCCGAAGTTTACAGTTTTGAATCCGATGTTCACACTGAGCCTGCCGCACTACCAGATGGTGGCGGGGATCTACGATATTTTCAATCACATCTGCGAACAGTATTTCAGCGGCGCCGATGATAACGTGAGCGATTACATCAGCGAGGGACTCATGCGGTCGCTGATCCACAGCTCCCGCATCGCCAATATCGATCCGGAGGACTACGAGGCGCGCTCCAACATCATGTGGACGGCAACATGGGCGCTGAACACGCTGCTGTCCCGCGGCAAGAGCACCGACTGGATGGTCCACATGCTGGGACAGGCTGCAGGCGCGTATACGGACGCGACACACGGCATGACGCTGGCGGCTGTTTCGCTTCCGTATTACAAGTATCTGATTCGTACAGCCGGGGAGGCATGCGTCGCAAAATTCGCCCGCTTTGCCACGGAAGTATGGGGCGTATCAACAGAAGGTGAAGACGGCCTGATTCGCAGCCAGGCAGAGATTGCCTTTGCAGGACTGGACGCTCTGGAAGCGTGGATGAATGAACTGGGTCTTGTGATGAGCCTCGGAGAGCTCGGCGCAGATGAAGATATGATCGACGGCATCGCAGCCAGCACGATCATTCTCAAAGGCGGCTACAAAGTTCTCTCCAGGGAAGAGATCACTGAGATTTTGAAAGAAAGCCTGTAAAAGGGTAGTTAGCAGGGGGAAGGAATTATGATCAGGAAACTGGGACTTTGTTTGTTATGCGTCATGGTAGCGGTCACCGGCATGGCTCTACCCGCAGGGGCGGCTGTGCGGTACATGCCCGATGTGACGAAAGAGATGAGCAAAGCGTCGTACTGGATCGATAAGGTCGGCGATCCGCAGCTGGTGCAGACGGATCTGGAGAAGATCAAGGCAATCAACCAGAAAATCTATGCCGACTCATCCATGACCAATGATCTGCGCGCGTACACAGAAAGCAAGACCTTCGACGGGGTACAGCAGGTCTACGATCTGACACATGAGGAAGAAGAAGTGGAAAATAGCGGAGCGCTCTGGAGGGACGCGCAGTATGACTACAGCATGGGCGTGCAGTACTATCAGGAGCCCGGATCTTCCGAGTGGGAGACGCTGCCGTGGGAGTGGAATCCTGAAGACACAACAGCCCGGACCGCGACGAATCTCATCTACCGGCCGATGATCGAGAACGCCAAGGATCCCGCTGCGACGGAAAAGATGCATTACAAGTTCGCGATTTGCACCACCCGGACCTGCCTGCAGGCCTTCCCGTCCCCGCAGGAATTGTATGACGATCCGAATGATCCGGATTTCAGTTACAAAACGCACACCGTGATCCGCGTCAATGAACCGGTCGTCCTCATGACCTGTTCAGCGGACGGAGAATACTATCTCGCGATCACAGCGGGAATGCGGGGAGGATGGATTCCAACGGCGGACATCGCTGTCTGCGAAGACCGGGATGAATGGCTGGACGCCTGGTGTACAGACAACGTGCTGGTCGTTCTGGAGGACAAAATCTACACAGAAGAGTCCAACTCCACACCGCAGACGGGCGGCCGCAAGCTGACCATGGGGACCCGCCTGAAACTGGCAGAGGAATCTGTGATCAGCGGCAGTATCGGAAACCGTACCGCCCACAACAATCATGTCGTCTGGATGCCGATCCGCAAGGCGGATGGTTCCTTTACGAAAAAACTCGCTCTTATCGGCGAGAACCGCAAAGTCAGCGAAGGATATCTGCCGGTCACGACGGAAAACATCCTGCAGGTAGCCATGAATCAGCTGGGCGACACCTACGGATGGGGCGGCATGCTGGAATCTGAGGATTGCTCCGGATTCATGCGCACCGTCTACAGCTGCTTCGGCCTGGATCTGCCGCGCAACGTCGACCGGACAAACGGGGTCCTGAAGGCGTGGGATCTCTCAAAAATGAGTGACACAAAAAAAACCGCATTCATCAGGACACTGCCGCCGGGTACGATCCTGGTCTTCCCGGGGCATGAGATGATGTACCTGGGATACGAAGGCGACAAGCTCTATGTCATCAGTTCCGTAAGCACGGTCATGCTGGACGGCGAGCGGACCCGCGTCCGCGGCGGGATCATCAACACACTGGATATGATGCGGCCGAGCGGGCACACATGGCTGACGGATCTGAAAACTGCGGAAGTACCGTATCTGAGCAGCGACGATCCCGATCCGCAGCTGTCTCTGGCAAAGGCATCCGTCACCGGGATCAAGAACAAGATCTTCACAGGGAAGGCGCTGACCCAGAAGCCGTCTGTCAGCATGGGCGGCATCACCCTCGCGGCCGGAACTGACTACAAGATCACCTACAGCAAAAACAAAAATGCCGGCACGGCCAGCTTCACGATCAAGGGAATCGGAGCTTATAAAGATACGATCAAGAAGACCTTCCGCATCGCAAAGGCCCCCAATCCTATGAAGGTCAGCGGGAAGACCGTCATGGTCAAACGCAAGACTCTGGAGGAAAAGGCCGCGACGATCAAAGCGTCGACTGCGTTCAAGACCACCGCTGCCCAGGGCAAACGCACCTTCACGAAACAGAAGGGCAGCAAGAAACTCACCGTGAAGAAGAACGGAACGATCATCGTAAAGAAGAAAACACGCAAGGGAACCTACAAGGTGAAAGTCCGTGTGAAAGCTGCCGGAAACGCGAACTATAAGAGCAGCACCAAGACCGTCACCGTAACCGTACGTGTGAAATAAGGAAACATGGTTCACAGGAAACAGTACGTCAGATATATCATGGCATTAGGGCACTTCTGCGTGGACTTCACGCAGGGGACGCTCTCGGCCGTGCTGCCGTTTCTGATCGCGTCATATCACTACAGTTACGCGACAGCTGCGGTGCTTGTCATGGTTTCCAATCTGATCGGCTCTGTGATCCAGCCGGTCTTCGGCGTGATCGCGGACAAAGTCGACAGGCCCCATCTTGTGACGATCGGCGCGCTCCTCGCCGGAGGAGGGATGGCGGCGGTCGGATTCATCCCGAGCTTTTGGGGCCTTTGCATTGCTGTTATTGTAACAGGCGTCGGTGTCGCAATGCTCCACCCGCAGGCGGCCAGAATGGTCAACCGCATGGCAGATGAAAGCAACAGGGGCATGAGCATGGGCATCTTTTCCTTTGGAGGCAATGCCGGATTCACCCTTGGCCCTGTCTGCGCCGCGAGCGCAGTCACGCTGCTTGGTCTGAAAGGGACGCTGACTTTCCTGATCCCTGCCTTCTTATTTGCGGCAGTCATGGGGCTGTTCTACCGGGATTACGAAGGGGAAGAGCAGATGGCGCCGCGCGAGGAGGAGGCTTCCGGACAGCCGGCTGATGACTGGTGGGGCGCATTCATCAAACTCGGCGTTCTTATCACATGCCGCTCCATTATATTCAGTGGGATCAGTACGTTTCTGATTCTGTTCATGATCGAAGAATTCTCGCTCAGCAAGCCGGCAGGCAGCGCGCTTTTGAGTCTGTATTACGGGATCGGGGCGATCAGCTCGCTGGTAGGGGGAAAACTCGCGGACCTGAACGGACTGAAGCGGACGCTTGCTTTTTCCAGCTGCATTCTGGTGGCAGGGGGGGCCGTGTTCGCCTTTAGTCAGAACCTGCTGCTGGCCGCTGTGATGATTGTCATCATGGGCCTGGGCAGCAATCTGGGCTACAGCGCCATGGTCACGCTCGGACAGCTTTATCTGCCCAATCATATCGGGCTTGCCTCCGGTGTCACACTGGGACTGTCCGTCAGCATCGGCGGGATCCTTGCTCCTGTGCTGGGAAGCATCGGAGATGTATACGGCCTTCGGCTTGTGTTCTACATACTGGCAGGTCTTGCCGTCATCCAGACGCTGATCTCATTCGCCGTTCCGAGCAGATGACAGAAGGGCAGATGCACTCCCCCGATTTGCTCAGAAAAAACAGGTCAGAAAAAAACTATTTTCCCACTACCTATCTGTCCGCAAATGTGCTATAATGCATCTCGGACGCGGGGCATTAGCTCAGCTGGGAGAGCGCGTGGTTCGCAATCACGAGGTCAGGGGTTCGATCCCCCTATGCTCCACCAAGACAACAAAGAGGGCCAACAGGCCCTCTTTTGTTGTCTTCGTAGAACATCCATAGGGGGATCGAACCCGCAAGGGCGTGAGGGTCCGGTGGACCTTCACGGTCCGAGCACGGCTTGGCCGCGCGCAGGACGGCGGAGGGGCAGGGGCCCCGCCGCGTAATCCCCCTATGCTCCACCATGAACAAAGCGAGACATCCAAAAGGTGTCTCGTTTTTTGCTAATAAAAAACACATCAAACGTAGTATTGTAATTATTTCCATTTATGCTATAATATACCATAATAGAAAAGAGACTTAACAGCATGGATACCAATTCATTTGATGAAGTAATACAAATTATTGAGACATCCCGCTCTAATGCGTATCAGAAGGTAAATGAAGAACTGATTTTGATGTATCAGAGAATCGGGAAATATCTGTCTGATCATTCGCAGAATGCGTCATACGGTGACTCTTATATCGACTCTCTGTCAAAGCACATACAGGAACGTTTTCCGGGCATCAAAGGCTTTACCCGCAGAGGCTTATATCGCATGAAGCAGTTCTACGAGTTATATGCTGACAATGACATTGTGTCACCACTGGTGACACAATTGAGTTGGACCAATCATCTTATTATCATGTCCAGCTGCAAGAGTAATGAAGAGCGAGAATTTTATATTAAACTTGCAATCAAAGAGCACTATTCTAAACGACAGCTTGAACGACAGATTGACAGTGGATATTACGAACGATACATGCTCTCGAAGGAAAAACTCCTGCCGGAGTCTATCCCAGCTGAACAGAATCCTTTTTTGGATTCATATATCATTGAGTTTCTCGATCTCCCTGACAGCTTTCATGAAAACGATCTGCGGAGAGCTCTGGTAAAAGGCATGCGGGACTTTATTCTGGAGCTTGGAAAGGACTTTACCTTTGTCGGTGAAGAATACTCGATTCATGTAGGCGGTGAAGACTTCCGCATTGATCTCGTTTTCTTCCACAGAGTCCTTCGCTGTCTTGTCGCGATTGAACTTAAGATAGGAAAATTCAAGCCGGAATATATTTCAAAAATGGATTTCTATCTGGAGGGGTTGGATCGGCAGGTTAAAAAGTCAGATGAGAATCCAAGCGTCGGAGTCATTCTCTGCGCATCAAAAGACGATGAGGTCGTCGAATATGCCATGAGCCGAACCATGTCTCCGATGATGGTGTCTCAGTATCAGCTTCAATTACCTGATAAGGAGATCCTCCGTCGGAAACTACAGGAACTGACAGAATTGACTTTGGATAACAACCTGGAATAACAAAGATCAATAGGTCAAATAGCGCTTAAGAATTCTTTATAATTGCACCTTATTCTTTAGATTATAATAATCTCAGGCAGAAGGAGGCGTGCACCCGTGAGTGATAGAAACCGGATTCTGATAGATATAGACTACAACAGCACGGAAGAAGATATTAAAGCCATAGAGGAACTTGCAGGAGGATCGATGGTTAAGAACGTTATAAAACCTGTCAGCAATAAGAACCGGGCAGAATGGAAGAATGAATGAGCCGTTTTGTTCGCTCGATGTTGAGAATGGTTGCACCATATGCTACCATGGATGCATAAGGGGATCTTTTGACCGACCTTGTTTCAGCAGTATAGAGTATCTTTTAATAACATAGGCCACAAAATGAAATATTCAACGATAAAATTGCTAGAGCTTATCAATGCGGCAGTCATCGTAATTGCCTTTGCGATTGCAATAACAATGCGTCTTCCCGCACGATCAACCAGCTGGATGATTACACTGATCATCATACTGCTCATACTTGTGATACCTCTGTTTATCCTTGAACACAAATGCAACCGGAAATATCCGCAGTGGGACAGACTCTGGAAAATGCCTCCAGCCGCCATAGCTGCTTTTGTATTGCTGCTTGCGGTGATGGTTATTGGAGTGTTTGTGACAGAAAACGGGGTTTCATGGATGGTGGTTATTCTCGTATGCATCAGACTTGTTCCGGACTACTATTATGCCTTGAAATATGATATGGATGAACTGCATTCGATCGAAGAACTGCTGCAAAAGCATCCTGAAGCGAAAGCGAGAATAAGAAAGACTTTCTTGGAGAACTAAAGGAAGGGTACGGACATGAAACGAAGAGTAGCAATTAGGATCATAGTTCTTTCAAGTCTTATGTTGCTTATATTACCCCAAGCCGTGTTCGCAGACTCGTCATGGTGTTGGCTGACGGATACAAGACCATTTGATATTCTTCCGCCTGTTGCACTGGCAACGATCGTGATTGAGGGTTTGGCTATCTGGCTGATTCCGAATACCGGTAAATTAATGAAAACCGCTGTAGCCGTGATCCTCGCGAATGCTGCATCATTTCTGCTCCCTTATGCATTACTGCTGAATGATCCGGTATATCCCAAATTTGATGATATGCTGAATGCCGGTCCAAATTATATCGTCGGTGCGGGGTTTGTAATACTGACACTGGTCCTTGAGATTCCGATTGTATACAATCTTTTGAAGAAACATGTGGACAGCAAGAAGAAACTGCTGTGGTCAATTGTAGGTTCTAACATTGTTACCACGGCGATGGTGGCGGTTATAGAGCGGATGGTAACAGACGGATATTGGATATAGGAAGAGCAGAAATTTGAGGAGAATGAACTGTGAAAAAACGAATTGAGGGCATTATCATAATTGCTATGGTGGTACTGGCTGGTATCGGCGCATTTGTCTTCATGGGATTGGACACACCATTATTACTTGTTTTGCTGTTTCTCGTAATGTTGGGAATCGGCATATCTGTTCTGCTTGACGGAAATAGAGCCATTAACAAATCAAATGCAGCCAGAACGGATAATGAGGTCATAAACAGCAGTAAGCTGCACGAAGAAGTGAACCAGGAGTTGAAACAGAAAGGGAAAAGCAGCATTGAAGCGATCAATACTATAGGGGGAGTCAGTACAAATAATCTAGCCAGAAAGGATAAGTCCTGGAACAGCGTTCCTGACTTTTTCTATAAAATGATCAAGGGAAAGAGATAAAGGAGATTAAGAGGTAACGGAAATGACTATGAGGGCAGTAAAAATCATTGATGTGATTTGCATAGCATTGTTTGTGTTCATGGGTGTATTTATATTTGCTTTACCTGATGCGACACAAAATGTGCTGATGCCTGTGTTTACGATAATCAATCCTTATAAGACCGGCGCATGGATCATGGGAATCGGATTACTTGTTACCTGTCTTTGGGGCAAAGGCAAGTCAGGCCTGATTTTGGGAATCGTTCTTCTGGCATGTTACATGATTACAGCATTTGTATCTCTGGTTGGATTGATGGTGATAACAAGCGGATTTGATCTCTTGTGGTATCTGCATCCGATTCTTGTAGTTATCGCGTGTATCGCTGCAATCTACAGGAAGAAGAAGGTAATTGCTGCAAAAGCATCCGGAGGCGAAGTCGAAGATAAGGAAAACTAGGAACGTGCAATGAATCTTAGAGAACTGATTGATTACAAATTGGATATCAAAAAAGAAAAGCTGATAGGCCGGGAGTTGATGATTGCCGATAAACCGGTTCTGCTTCTTGGTCTACAGGAAGTCCGAAACGAAGACGCATATTATTAC
>JBGUKV010000058.1:0-5936 GCA_045114655.1 Candidatus Allocopromorpha sp.
AGTTCCCTGGCCAGGACCAAACGCTTCACGCCCTGTTTCCTCCAGTAATTGGCCGTCACGTAATTGGTCATGTTTGCCTGCGTCGAAAGATGGATCTCCGCTTCGGGGATCTCCTCCCGCAGCAGCTGCATGACTGCCGGATCCGAAACGATATACGCGTCCAAAGGAATGTCCCTGATCTCCTTGAGATATTCCTGCAAAGGCCGGATATCCTCATTGTGCGCGTACACGTTGAGCGCCAGGTGACAGCGCACGTTCCTTTCATGCGCGTAACGCACCGCCTCGCGTATCTGCTCAACGGTCATATTGCCGGCTCCGGCTCTCAGCGAGAACATTTCACCGCCGAAATAGACAGCGTCTGCACCGTACTCTACCGCTATTTTCAGTTTTTCGAAATCGCCGGCGGGCGCCAGCAGTTCGACTCTTTTCATATGTTTTTTTTCGTATATGGTTATTGTCTTTTCTCAGGTAATTGACCCGTTTTTATCAATGATACTGATCGACAGTCCGTCGCCTATGGGCACAATCGTTGTATCCGCATAGTCCAGACTGGTGATATACTCAATGAACTCACGCATTCTTCTGGTAGAGGTCCAGTCCCTGCGCCTGGTGACGCACTCGTCGGAAGCCGTCATTCCTTTCAGAAGGACGTTGTCGCAGATCACGATGCTTTCCCTGCTCATGTACGGCATTGCCAGATCCCAGAATTCCCTGTAATGGCTCTTGGCCGCGTCGATAAACAGCAAGTCATAGGGCGCAGCAGGATCAAGTCCTCTAAGCACCGCTGCGGCTTCGCCGCAGATCACCTTGACCTGTCCGGAAAAACCGAGGTTTTCAATATTCGACCGCGCAGCCTTGGCTGATTCCTCATCCAGTTCAATGCTGAGCACACTGCATCCGCAGCAGTCAGCGAACACACACGAAGAATAGCCCACTGCAGTACCGATTTCCAGTACGCGAGCGGGCTGTTTCAGTTTCATGATCACCTTGAGGAGCTTCTCCGTATCTCTACGGATCACCGGAATATTGTGCGTTTCTGCAAATTCCCTCAGCTCCGCAAGGTCTGTGTTCTCGTTAACGTAAAGGTTGTCAATGTACGCTGAAATGATTTCATTCGTAATGTTCATAGTTGCTGGATCTGAAGGTCCGGCCCTATTGTTCCAGATCTTCCTCCGTCCAAGGATGAGCGTTTACATTCTTTGTATGCTCTTCGTTGGTTTTGGCATAATATATGGTTCCGTCAGGACCTGCATAGAAGAACAGGTCGTCTGTATCCATGTGATTGAGCACGCCGTCCAGGGCGATGTCGGGTACTGCGCATATCGGTCCGGGAATCCATCCGGAAACCTTTCTGGCGTTATACGGAGAATCCGAGTTCAGCTGCGACTGTTTGAGATCCACTCTGTCTTCATCGTAGATGTAGCAAACTGTAACGTCGCTGCCAAGCGACATATCGTTCTTCAGCCGGTTCATGAAGACACCTGCGATATGCGAAGCATCTTCCTCCGTTGCGCACCCTTCCTTCGTAACAATGGAAGCCATCGTCAGGAGTTTGTGGATCGACAGATCCGATTCCTCGATCTGGGCCTTCCGTTCTGTCAGGGCCTCATCCATTTCATCCAAAGCCAGTTCCGTGATACTCTCCAGCGACGGATCCTCATCCGTGATGAAGTAGGTGTCAGGGAACAGATACCCTTCGAGAGGATGCATGACATCTTCACCTAAAACGTCCTTCGTCAGGAACCAGTACTTGTCAATCAGTTCATTGACATAGTCCTTGCTGTCCCACTTGGCCATGATCTCCTTGCTGGAATACTGGGAAACATCCGCAAGCGCTTCCGCGCACTGTGTCAGTCTGGCCCCCTCTGCGATCCTAAATGACGTCTTCGAGATATAATTGAAATCTCCTGTATTGATGACATTCATGATCTCCGGAAAACTCATGGATCTGTTCAGGACATATGTGTTCGCCTGAAGAGTATCATAGCCTGTGAGTCTGGCGTTGATCTTGGCGAACAGCGGATCCTTGATCAGCCCTGCTTCATCAAGCTGCTCAATGATGGAATTTGCGCCGCTGCCGTCGATCACAGTGACTGTGATCTCGTTTTTATCATTCGGATCAACTGCTTTGAGGCCATTGAAGTAGGCAAATACCGCTGCCGCGATCCCCAGGACAATGATCAACAGTATGAGGATCAGGATTTTTGCTTTTGACATTATTTAGATCTCCCTAAATATTCTCCTGTTCTTGTATCGATCTGGATTCTTTCGCCTTCTTCGATAAAGATCGGCACCTTGATCACTGCGCCTGTCTCTACTGTCGCGTCCTTGGTGACGTTTGTCGCAGTATCACCCTTGACACCAGGTTCTGTTTCAGTAACGAGAAGATCGACGAAATTCGGAGCTTCTACGAGAAAAGCATTGCCTTTGTAGAACTTGATGGTCGCTTCGTCATTCTCTCTCAGATACTTCATCGCTTCCTCGACCTGGTCCTCAGAAAGAGGAATCTGGTCATAGGTGTCAGGATCCATGAAGTAATACAGTTCCCCGTCGGAATAAAGGTACTGCATAGTCTTTGTCTCGATATGAGCCTTCGGGAACTTGGCGTCCGGATTGAAGGATTCTTCCTTGATCGCGCCGGTAAGAATGTTCTTATGTTTTGTCCTTACGAAAGCGGCTCCCTTGCCTGGCTTAACGTGCTGGAAATCAAGAACGACATGTGGATCGCCGTCGATCTCAAATGTAATACCTTTTCTGAAATCACCTGCATAAATCATTAGTTTCTCGCCTTTCTTATACTCTGTGATAGCTGATATACGTATTGTTCTGCTTTATCTGATTATACCAAATGCTGAGGTCATTGCCAATACCCGGCATATCTTGTGGATGGCAGCCTCGTTACATCATATTGCCGAAGTCTCCCATGGGACCCATGCCGAAGTCGGCAGCGTCGCCAACGATCTTGTAGACATCGGACATCATGGTGCTGAATCTCATCTGGCACTGGAAGTATTCGCTTGTCAGCGGATCCTGCATGAGCACAGCACTCAGCTGCTGGAGATTCATGAATTTCTCCTGATCCATCTCCTTCCCCATAATCTGATCCGCCTGGAATTCAAACTGCTGTTTCATGAAATCCTTGACAGCGCTGTCCAGATCGGGGTTTTCCTCTAGTCTTTTTCTTACTGCATTGTACTGTTTGCATTCTTCTGATTCTTTGATTGCTGTTGCCAGCTGATGGGCCTGATCATATACATTCATATTGAAACCTCCATAAATATCGGCAGTATTATCGGACTTCTGCCTGTCTTGCTGTAAATGTACTTCCGCATACCTTCCCGGACGGCTGTCTTGATGCCGTTCCAGTCTCTCATATCACTCGACAGACAATCTATAATGATCGACTCTGCCTGTTCGCGGGCAGCGTCTATCAGATCCTCATGTTCACGCACATAGACAAAGCCTCTGGAAATGATGTCGGGACCTGATACGATCATTCCTTCTTCCCGGTCGATCGATGCGACAACGATGATCAGACCCGACTCTGAAAGGAGTCTTCTGTCTCTGAGCACGATGTTTCCGACATCTCCCACGCCCAGGCCGTCAACAAAGATCCCGTCCGACTGGGCCGCGTCTTCGATCTTAATGGCGGACTTACTGTTGATCTGCAGACAGTCTCCGTTATCCAGAATGAAGATGTTTTCCTTCGGCATGCCAAGATCCTGCGCGAGCTGCGCGTGCGTGCGAAGGTGCCTTGCCTCCCCGTGCACCGGCATGAAGTACTTCGGCCGGATCAGGGAATGCATGAGTTTCAGTTCCTCCTGGCAGGCATGGCCTGAAACATGTGTCTCAGCAATGTCTGAATAGATTACTTCAGCGCCCTTTTCCACCAGTTTGTTTACGACATTGGCTACGGTCAGTTCATTGCCCGGTACCGGAGTCGATGACAGGATAACCATGTCGTTAGCACGGATGTTGATATTCTTGTGCTCGTTCGATGCCATTCTGGCAAGTGCCGACATGGGCTCTCCCTGACTGCCGGTTGTGATGATCACAAGCTCCCGGTCAGGTATGTTACCGGCTTTGTTCAAGTCGATAAGTTTACTGTCGGGGATCTTGATGTACCCCAGTTCCCTGGCAAGTTCCACGACATTGACCATGCTTCTGCCCGAAATCGCAACCTTCCTGCGGCATTTCATAGCGATGTCAATGATCTTCTGTATCCTGTGTACGTTGGAGGAAAAAGTCGCTATGAGGATCCGTTTGTTCGTCCCGCGGAAAATGCCCTCCAGCGTTTCACCGACGACCATCTCGGACTGCGTGTATCCCGGCCTGACGACATTCGTACTGTCCGCCATCATCAGCAGGACTCCCTCCTGCCCGATCTGGGCCAGCCGCGAGAAATCGATTGGATTTCCGTCGACCGGCGTGTAGTCGATTTTGAAATCTCCGGTGTGGAAGATTCTTCCCGCCGGTGTCTTGATGCTGTAGCATACAGAATCCGCAATGGAGTGCGTGATTCTGATTGGTTCGACATTGAAGTGCTTTCCGACGCGGAATTCCTTACCTGCCTCGATATAGCGGAAATCACCTCTGAGCCCGTGCTCCCTGAGCTTGCTCTCGATCAGGCCGAGCGGAAACCGCAGACCGTAGATCGGCACTTTGATTTCCTGCAGGAGATACGGTACGGCGCCGATATGATCCTCGTGCCCGTGGGTGATGATCAATCCGCTGATTTTTTTATCTGTATTGCGCAGATAGTCAAAATCCGGAATCACCTTGTCGATGCCAAACATGTCGTCATCCGGGAACGAGAGACCGCAGTCCACGAGCAGAATCTCGTCCTCATACTCGATGGCTGTCATATTTTTGCCGATTTCCCCTAATCCTCCCAGGGGAATGATCCTGACCTTTGGAGCAGCTTTTTTCGTCGCTGTTTTTGCTTTTTTCTGCTCCTTTTTCGGTGTGGATTTTGACTTTCTTGTATCTTTGTTGCTTCTAGTGTTATCTTTTTTCTTTTCTGCCATAGAATCCTTTCCGGGACTCATTGTTTTATTAGCCTTTTACCAGGATTTAACCTTTTACTACAATGTTGATAAGTCTGCCCGGTACTGCAATGACCTTAACGACATTCTTACCATCCGTAAGCCCCTTTATTTTTTCATTCTCCGCGGCGATCTGAAGCATGTCTTCCCTTGTAGCGTCGCCCGGAATGTTGATTTTTTCTTTGTTTTTGCCGTTGATCTGCACGACGATCTCGATTTCGTCTTTCTTCAGCGCCTCTTCATCGTAGGCCGGCCAGCTCTGCGCATAGACAGTGCCTTCATAGCCAAGTTCCTGCCACAGCTCTTCTGTGATATGCGGAACAAACGGCGCCAAAAGGATGATCATCGTTTTGATCACGGTGCTGTAGAGCGCGTCGTTGATATCGCCCTCTTTGTATTTGTACAGCTCGTTCACGAGCTCCATAACGGCGCTGATCGCCGTATTGAAGTTGAATCTGTCGCGGATATCTTCCGTGACCTTTTTGATCGTATAATGGAGCGTATAAGCCAGCTTCTTATCTGCTTCATTCCTGATTTCATAGGAACCCGGGATATTCTCGCACTTTTCCGTGAACTCGTAGCAAAGTCTCCAGATTCTGTTGAGGAAACGGAAGCAGCCTTCCACGCCGCGGTCGGACCATTCCAGTTCTCTTTCCGGCGGCGCCGCAAACAGGATGAACAGTCTGGCTGTGTCAGCGCCGTACTTGTCAATGATTTCCGCGGGGCTGACGACGTTGCCGAGAGATTTGCTCATCTTGGCAGTCAGGTAGTTTCCATCCTTGTCGTAATAACCCTTTGTGACCATGCCCTGCGTCAGCAGATTGCGGAACGGTTCCTCATCTTTGACCAGGCCGAGATCATACAGGGCCATCTGGAAGAATCTCGCATACA
>JBGUKV010000059.1:0-5375 GCA_045114655.1 Candidatus Allocopromorpha sp.
CGCGGACATAGTACTTCTTGCCGCCTTTCAGGTTTTTGAAGGTTTTCGTTGTTTTTTTGTAACCCTTGACTTTTTTGGTTTTCTTGTTTTTGGTGAATTTCTTGTTTGTCGCTACCTGAACCTGATAACCGGTGATGCGGGAGGATGACATCTTCTTCTTGCGTTTCATCCATTTCACCTTGATGGATTTCTTGCCCGCGGTCAATTTCTTGATCTTGGTCCCCTTCGGGTTGATCTTAAACGTGGCTTTGGTCGTTCCAACGAACAGGCCTTTGCCGGTGATGGTGACCGTGTACGGTCCGACGCTCTTTGGTTTCGCGTTGGACCACTTGACCGTGTAGTCTGTTCCCGCTTTCAGCGTCTTGCCGCCGATGGTCTTGATCGCCGGCTTCTGCACCTTCCCGTTATATGTGTACTTGGTCTTGGAAAGCACGACCTTGGTCCCCTTGAGGCTGATCTGCTTCTTCCACTTCGCTGTCACGGTCAGATTTTTCGTAATATTGGTGAACCCACGATCCCAGCCGTCGAAGAGGTATCCCTTCCGGGTCGGGTCTGCCGGCGCTTTCGCATCTGATCCTTCCACGACAGTCTGTTTCTTCAGCGTATTGCCCTGTCCATCGACGAAAGTGACTGTGTAGGTCGGGTCTTTGACGGTCACCTGACAGGAAGCCGCCACGCCGCCGTGGGCGGTGGTCACATTGATCGTTGCCGTTCCTTTGCTGACAGCGGTGATCTCACCGGCTGCGGATACGGTGGCAACGTTATCGTTCGTGGATGTCCATGTGAGGTCATCCTCCGCACCTTCCGGAAGAAGCTGCGCGTTAAGTTCCATATGATCTCTCTTCGTCAGCGTAACATCGTCTTTCGAAAGCACGATCTCTGTCGCTGCGATTCTGATGTTGAACATGCAGACATCCGTTGACTGCAGCGAATCTGATGTAACCATGAGCGCTGCGGTTCCTTTACGGAGCAGTTCCACACTGCCGGTGCTGTTGACACGGATGACCGGACTTTGTTCGTCATCGATCCTGGTCCACGTCAGGTCGCCTTCCGGCAGCGGTTCACCTTCTGATGATTCCGCCTTCATCTGGATCATGCGCCCTGCGAGATCCAATGAGAATAGTTTGCCGGATGCCAAAGCGCCGTTATGTGTGATCTTCACGGCTTTTGCGGTATCGCTGACCTGTACGGCGCATGTCTGTTCCAGCGTACTGCCGTCCCGCCCTTCTGTGGTTGCGGTGATCACAGCGTCACCGGCTCCTGCGCCCGCGATGATGACATAGGCGTCGGAGAATTCAGATTCATCCGCTGAGAGCTTTGTCGTGACGTTTGGCACGATTTCCATCTCTCCTGTCTTGCTGTTTTCCACGTAGAAGCCTGCAACCGCTGCGTTGTCGGTCGTCCAGGTCACTTCCCCATTTGCAGAAGCGGGCTCTACTCTGGCAGACAGGACTGAGAATCCGCTTGTCGCAATCGGGAGATTGTCAGCGTCCAGTGTCAGTGTCCCTGCTTTTTCATAGACTGTAACTTTGCACGAAGCCGAGACGCCGCCCGGTGACATGACGGTAATGATCGTCTTGCCGCCCTTCTTCGGTGTCACGAGGCCGTACTGATCCACAGTTGCCACTACTTCGTCCGTAGAGGTCCAGGTCAGTTCATCTGTCGTATTCTGCGGCGTGACCTTGATTTCCAGCTGATACGGCTCTGCTGCGTCGATGACCTTATCTCCACCGACGATCTTCAGCGCTGTCACATGGCTGACGACGGTGACTGCAACAGTCTTCGGATCGATTGCTGCAATCGGTGCTCCGTTTTCATCAACCACAGTTACGGTGATCGTTGCCTGTCCGGGCTGCCCGGCGCGGATCGTACGATCCTTTGCCGTTGTTGTGCCGTCAAGGGCTGCAACCTTCGGGTTGTCTGTCTCCCATTTGAATCCATGCTTTTCCGCCAGTTTGTGCTTCAGCGACGCGGTCAAGTCGATCGATTCATTGATCTGCAGTTCTGTTTCGGTGATTTCGCGGTTATCCGTATCTGTGATTGTCAGCAAATCTGCCGTATTCCGCACTTCGATGCCGAAGGTGCAGCAAGTGAGGTCCTCGTAGCTCACGGCGACTTCAAATTCGCCCTCCGTATCCAGCGGTGTTCCCGCCTTGATTTCCTTTCCGTCAACAGTCATCTTGTACTCTGTGATTACCGCTTTATCGCCGTCGGTCATCTCCGCAATCAGGAGCATGCCCTGATCCGAGAATGTCTCACCGACTTCATAGACCGTTTTATCCGGTCCTGTCAGAAGCCTGAACTGTTCGATAGCGCCCGGCGCCGGATTCGGCGCGACGGACTTGGAGATTTCCTTGCCGCAGATATCGCAGGCGCTGGTCTTGGTCCATGTCCCATCCGGATTCGGCTTGTCAGCCTGGGTCCACACGTCATTGCAGTGCGGGTTGCAGGTGATGAACTCCGGATGGTCGATCGTTCCATTCCCCGTCAGTTTGCTGCCATAGTTATAGAACAGATTCTCCCCTGCGATATCGATCGTTCCAGTGTTCTGAATCGTTCCGTACTTATGCAGCTTCGATTCTGTCGAACAGACGATTTTGCCCTTGTTAATGATAGACGCGCTCTCCTTCATGGTCAGTTTCGCACCGGCTTGCAGCGTCATCACGGTATCACTGTCGATGGTGAATTCCAGATCCGCCATCTCACACGTTCCGAAGATGTTCAGATTCTGATCACCGGAATTATGCGTTTCCGCAATCTGCAGAGCATCTGACAGATCCTTGAAGTACAATGTGACCGGTTTGGAGTCAACGGTCGTAGCAATGCTCGCTGTATAGTCCGATGCAATTGTTTCATTGCTGATTCCCGTGAATTCGGTATCCTTCATGATATCGATTACATATCCCGGCGTGTATGCCCGGTCACCGTTTGCCCAGGCTGCCGGTGTGTGCTCCCCGAACGCTTCCGCGCCTGGCAGTTCGGACGGCCCCGGATACAGGTACACGGTTTTCGGTTCCCCGGTCGCCCTGAACACCGCTTTGACCGGCGCTTTGTAGTCTTCTCCTCCGTTTAAGATCTGTGTGAACGCCGTATCAGCCGCGCTGCTGACGCCCCAAACCTTTTCGCCGTTCGCGTGATTCATCGTGTACGCTACCAGCGCTGCCGTTCCCACCTTCTCAGGATTGTCCGTCAGCGTGTAAACACTAGTGCCGTGCGGGTCTTCTGTATCTGCTTTTGCTTTGAAATAGGTTTGCTCCTTGTGGAATGATCCATGGCTTACGCCGGATGTCGGATTGGCAACAATTGCGCTGCTCGCAGGCTCCAGAGCATCAAATACCAGGTCCGCAGGGTCCGCGGTGGCGAGGTCCTCTACAGAATCAACCATTTTTTCAGCTCTGCCTCGCTCAAGTCCCTCGAAGTAATTGTCTTTCATGACAGCCTTGCCACTCTCCGCTGCCTGATTCACAATGACGCCCGCGCAGCCGAGCGGGTCGGTGAGCTGGCTCGGATCCAGTGCCGTGACCAGCTTCAGTCCGCTGACTTTGCAGTCCGCAATTGTTCCCTCATTATCCACAGCGAGTCCTGCCATCGTATAGCTCTGCGGCGTGATGTATGCCGACAGGTGCACGACCGCGTTTTTCAGTTCCACTCCGGTGATTGTTCCCATGTTGGTACATGTAATCACTGCTGCGCCGCCATGGAAGCTATTCTCGTCAAATACGATGTTATACGCGTTTTCCAGAACGACGTCCTTGACGCACCCTGACGGGCCAATTTTATTAAACAGACTCTGGCCTAAGTTTACTCCTTTGATCGTATGTCCTTTTCCATCAAATTCGCCGTCGTAAATTCCTTTATACGGTTCAACAAACCTCGAGTTCGAAGGCATCTCAATATCGGCTGTAAGCACGGCGCTCGTATACGTGTGGGAAGCCTGCTGCGACAGGTCATTGAAGAAAGTCTGCAGTTCTGCCGGCGTACCGATATTGTAAGTCTTGTAATTTGTGACGGTCAGCGCCGTCTTCTTGTCGATGCCGTCGATCTGGTAGGTGTACAGTGTCTGATCCGTTCCGTAGTCTGTCTTTTCTGTATACGCCACTTCAGTTTCGCCATTGTAGACGAAGCAGCTGCTTGCCTTTTGGATCGCTACTTTGAACACGGCTGTACCGCCGTCAGGGACGGAGATGGTCTCCCCTTCCTCCAGCGGGATATTGTTTTCATCCATGATCACAGTCTCAACGTCTCTCGTTGCATCGTTGATGGTGACGCTGTGATAGGTACTCGCCGTGAATCTGCCAATGAGATCGGTGTCCGTTGTAATGTCTTTCAGTTCGAAGACATCGTCCTCCAGCGCCTGAGTCCTGCCGTTGAGTGTGACGGACGTCAGCGTATGCTTCGTTTCATTGTCCGCTGCACTGATGATCAGCGACTCGCCCTTGTACAGATCCGGCGTGATCTCTTGCGCCCCGAAGTTTTCCGTGTGTGTATCACCGTTCTTGTCGGTGATCACATACTTCGCTGTTCCGCCTCCCTCTGTCTTCAGTTTCAGGTTGAGTTTTGTGTCTGCATCCGTCGCTGCGGTGACATTGAGATTTCCGGTGATGGTTGTTGTGTAGGTCAGGTCTTTGCTGTCGATCTTCTCACCATTGACCGTCCAGCTTTGCAGAACTCTTCCGCGATTCGGGACCGCTGTGATTTCAACGCTGGATCCGCCGCTGATGCCTGTCAGGCCTGCGCCTTCCGCCGGTGCGCCGTCGACTTTGACTGCAAAGGCAACATCCTCCGCAGACGCATCAACGGAGTATTTTCCCTTCTGGGTCTCAGCGAAAACCTCACATGCAGTCACGTCCTCCGGCAGCGTGAAACTGCAGGCGTCCTGCCCGCCGGAAAGGCATTTTTCCACTTCGACCTGGCGGGTTCCGTCCGGCGTTGTGATGTTGACAGTCCAGTCTTCACCCGGCGCGAGGGTGTAACCCTTCTTCGTGCTGATGATGACCTGTACTCCCTTCGGGACATCCTGCCCGCTGTCGGCGTCGACCTGCTTGCCGTTTTCCTCAAGCGGATTGCTTCCGTCATTGATGTACGCAGCGTTCAAGGCGCCGTGCAGATCGATGTCGATGGTCTCTTTCATGAATATGGCGAATACGGACGCAGAGTTATCCGGCATCGTGAAGGTCTTCGTATTCGTGCCGTCTTCCGCCATGGTGCCTTTGGCGATGGAATTGTTTCCGCCGTCATTGGTCCATTTCCATTCTACGAATTTCCATCCGTCGTCCGGCGTGGCCTTGAAGGTCAGATTCTGGTTGGCGATCACGGTGCTGCCGGATTCAAACGATGGATCGACTGTAACGGTTCCGTGTCCCTTGACGCCGTAG
>JBGUKV010000060.1:0-2032 GCA_045114655.1 Candidatus Allocopromorpha sp.
CAGAGGGATCAAGGTCGTATATCTGAAGAGCGGCAAGACCTACAAATGGGGAGACATTGAGTTCACCGCATACAGGGAGAGACCCGCTTATGTATCCGACAGCGATACACATGGATGGGAATACATGAACTGGGGATCCTTCTTCTGCTGGTTCGAGTCGATTAAATACCTGGCAGTTGGCGATGGACCTAAAAACATCGGGGAATTCTGCGAGAAGCACGGAATCAAGCCGGTTTTTATTAACGGTGTACATCATGGAAACTGCATGCCCAGGAAGCAGGCGCAGATTATGTGGAATCTTGGCGTCCGCTACTATTGGGACAATGATCTCAGCGCAGACATCACGCCGTTCCTTGAGACCGGAAGAGAGGATGCGATCGCAGTCGGCATGAAGTTCATCAGCATTATCGGAGATATCAACGGATTCACGTACAACGGATACATGTATGTGATCCATGAAGCGAAGATCGTGGCCAAGTACAAGTGCGATGCTCCCGGCGTCACATTCAAGAGCACCACAGCAGGAGTCGTCCGTAAGGCAATCCGAGGAAGCTACGGAAACGGAGACCGCCGGATGACATATCTCTTAAAGCTCGGATATTCGCCGATCAACGTGCAGGCAAAGGCAAACAAGGTCATCGACATGGCCAAGGGCATCAAGAGTGGCCGGCTCGATTATGGCAGGGACAAAGAAAGGCTTGCAAAGATCGATGCGGAACTTGGCAAGGGATATGGCCAGCTGGTCCAGGACTATATCAATGTGCTCTACGGGCGCAGGAAGGCGGTGTGATATGACTGAGAGAAAAGTTATTGATATATCGGAATTCCAACCTGATAACATTGATTGGAAGAAGATCAAGGATACGGGATACTGGGTCATTCTGCGCATCGGGATCCGCGGGAGTGTTAAGAAAAACGCGCAATACTACGGTAAGATCCGGTTTGACTTTAAATTCCACATGTTCCTTGCAGCCGTAAAGAAATATGGCATCCCATATTCGATCTATTTCTTTCCTGCCGGGATCAATGATGAGGAATCACGCGAGGAGGCTGACTGGATCATTCGCCAGATCAGAGATTTGGCCATTGAGCTGTCAATGCCTGTATATCTCGATTCAGAACTCGTGGATGATGGCAATGGCAGAGCAGACAGGCTCAGCGAGACGCAGCGTACAAGGTTCCTGAAGATTATTTGCGACGCACTGTGGGCAGCAGGGATCCCCTGTGGCATCTATGCTAGCAGATCTTGGTTTTATGAAAAGCTCATCATGTCCCGGTTCGACCAGAGAACGCTGGAAAACACATGGTGCGCCCAGTATGCTGACAAATGTGATTATACAGGGCTGTATGCAATGTGGCAGTACACGTCAAAGGCGAAGATCTCAGGAATCCCTACCGCTCCAGGAAAGGGAGTAGATGTATCGATCATCACCGGCACCTTCAATATGGGGAGCACTGCGCAGGAAGCACCTAAGGAAGAGAAGGAAGAAACGAAGTTTATCCATTCACGCAGCGCTATCGTCTCGGAGGCAATCAGCCATATCGGCGTCAAAGAAGGATCTGTCCTGCACCACAAGATCATCGATCGCTACAACGCGAGGAAACCCCTCCCCAGAGGCTACGCAGTGAAATACACAGATCCATGGTGTGCAACGTTTGTCAGTTACCTGGCAATCGTCATGGGCTACACCGATATCATTCCGGTAGAATGCGGTTGCCCGCAGATGATTAGTCTGGCCAAAGAGATGGGCATTTGGGTAGAGGATGACAGCTATGTCCCGAAGCCCGGTGACATCCCGCTATATGACTGGCAGGACTCCGGTAAGGGGGATAATACTGGCACTCCGGACCATATCGGACTCGCCGAGAAAGTAGTCAACGGAAAAACAACTGTGATTGAGGGCAACTATAAGGACGCGGTCGGACGCCGTGAGATCGCTGTAAACGGTCGATACATCAGAGGGTATATTGTTCCCAAATACGATGATGAAGAGGACGCAGAGACACAAAAACAAGAGGAGAAGCCTGCCTC
>JBGUKV010000061.1:0-23274 GCA_045114655.1 Candidatus Allocopromorpha sp.
AACGCTGGTCGACAATGGGGCTGGAACTATAACAGCGACACCGAACAAGAGCGGAGCACAGGTACAGTTCAGCAACACTTATGATGCAAAGGGAGAGATCAGTCTTACCGGCACTAAGAAGTTTGATCACGGCAAATTTGATGATGATGATCCTTTCACCTTCAGTGTCTACAAGAAGAGCGATTTTGAAGCAGCCTCTTCGAAGCTTTTCGGTCTCAAGAAAGTGGAGCGCAACGAACTGGGATCCGATGAAGACCTTCAGTCAAAGAAAGTTGCATCCGCAACGACAGAAGGCAAGACGCCTGATGAAAATGGCAAGGTATCGTTCACATTTACACCAAACATCGAGTTCACCCTATCTGAACTCAAGCCTGAAGATAAGAAAGAGGACGGATCATATGAGTATCATTATGTAGTTGTAGAAGATATACCGGCAAGCGCTGTCAAGAAGACTGTAGGAGATGAAACCTTCTACTACGACAGCGAAAGGGATATCAAGTACGATGGTACTGTTTATGAAGTAACGATCACTGTCAGGGACAATGGCGATGGCACCCTTGAAGTCACGGCTTCGGATAATAAGACTGAGTTCGGTTTCGAGAATGCTAAGGAGTACACCAAGCTGTTCCTGACCAAGACGATAGACAAGTTCATCGGCGAGGATACAGACGGCGAGTACGTGAACGCGACATTGGTATTCAGACTTACCTATGACGATCCTGTTACAGGTGAGAAGGGCAAGACGGGAGAGGTAAGCGTCCAGTTCGATAAGGACAATGTCACTTCACAGACGATAGAGGTGGACAAAATACCAATCGATACGACTGTAGAGGTCAAGGAGATCTACAGCAGCAATTACAAACCGGGCGCCACGGTCAACGCGACCAAGAAAACCGATAAAAACGGATATCCGATATGGACAGTATCGATAGATAACCAGCAGATCAACACCACCACCGGAAGCGGTATCATAAACAACGTTGACAAATACGAAGATGGTAAATACGAATGGAACATCGGCGGAGAGTCGCAAGATAAGCCGAATTGATAGGACGACAGAAAGGAGGACAAAACGATGAAGAAGAAGATCAGTAACAAGATTTTGGTAATACTCGCTTTGGTGCTCTGCCTGTCGGCCTCGGTGGGGATGACTCTGGCGTATTTCAACGATTATGAGGATGCGTCGGGCGGAGCCACCCTGAATCTCGGCGGCAAAACGGAGCTGAGTGAAGGCGAGGACCATGCTCAGAAGGACATCGTGATAACAAACACCGGCAAAACCAATATGATCGTCAGAGTGGCCATCATGGGTGAAGGTGTCAGGTATTTCAAGGATGCTCCGAAATACGACTTTGACGATTGGGCCCTGGCCACAGACAGCAACGGCGTGACCTGGTACTACTATAAGAAGGTGCTTGCGCCTGGGGAGTCGACCTCTGATATCCTTGCCAAGATGGAGTTCAGCTGGGAAGGCGATGAACCGGATTACAGCTTTGAAATAACGGTAGTGCATGAGAGTGCTCAGGCCGTTTACAACGGCAGGACGCTGGCGTGCCCTGCCGGCTGGAAGCAGAGCATCGTGAAGAATATCAAAGTTCCGGATGTAAACAGCGGAAAGGAGGGTGAGTAATATGAAATTCAGAAATACCAAGCTCTCCAAGAGGACCCTGGCCCTCTTCGCGGCGATGCTGGTCGCCCTGAGCGGCGGCCTGATCGGAACCCAGGCCAAACTGAGCATCTTCAGTGACTATTACATCGCTGACTTCGAGCTGGATCACCTGCAGGTGCACCTGATCGAGAATGGTAAGGATGTCTGCCACGGGGAGAATGAAATGACTTCGGTCCACCGCTACGACAGCGGTGAAGCCAGGGATCAGAAGTATCACGGCAATCTGGTTGAATACCTGGGCTATAAAAATGATACCCACTACGGCGACACGCCGGCTTACGAGCTGGGAACGCCGGGAAGCATTGAGCCGGGCCGCACCTATAAGGAAGAAATCAGCGCGAAGAACGGGCAGGACATCGATCAGTATGTACGTTTGACCGTGAAGAAATACTGGGTCGATCCGGACGGGAAAAAGGCAACTTACCTCGACCCGGCCCTGATCAAGCTGACCTACAATGGGAAGGCCTATAACAGCGGTGCCTGGCAGCGCAATAAAAAAGAGCACAGCGCGGAGTCCGAAACTTACTATCTGACGAGCATGCTCAAGGCCAACAATAGATCCCCGCTTCTGTTCAATGAACTGACCATCGACAATTCCATTGTCAGTGAAGAGAATATGACAACAGAGGTGAAGGAAAATACAGAGGGCAACAAGACCACAAAGATCTACACCTACAGTTACGATTACGACAACTACACCTTCTATATCGAGGCCAGCGTCCAGGCGATCCAGACCCATAACGTCAACGACGCCATTGACAGCCTTTGGGGTGTGGAGAACGTATCAGCTAAGAACGGCAAGGTCACAGTGAAGTAAGGAGGCATGAAGATGAGAATGAAACACACAATGATGATCCTCACCATGTCAGTCCTGCTTTTGCTGGGAATGACCATGAGTGTGAGCGCGGAAAGCCAGACGGTCAACGGCCACTGCTGGTTCGATGGCGGCAGTACCATTGAGTCAGACGACTTTGATTCCAATACCATAGCCACCGAGATCCGGGGTCTGGAGCCGGGTGATGACGTCACCTTCCGCGTGGAGTTCAAGAATAAGTACAAGGATACGACCTACTGGTATATGAAGAGTCAGGTCATGAAGACTCTGGAGCAGAGCTTTGACCGGAGCGAGAACGGCGGCTACACGTTTAAGCTGACTCATATCAAACCGAACGGCGACCGTCAGGTGCTCTTCAGTAACGAACAGGTCGGCGGTGACGCAAAGGTCGCGGGTATGGAAGGCCTGCACCAGGCGACCAATGCGACCAAAGAATGGTTCTTCATTCAGAAACTGAAACCGGGTCAGAAGGGCTATACGGAGCTGTACGTCAAGTTTGACGGAGAGACAGAGGTCAACGACTACATGGACACTTACGGCAAGCTGGAAGTCGCTTATGCTGTTGAGCTTGAAAAGGCAGGAACGACCACGAATAAGACGCACGCGTCCACAAGGACCGGGGATGACTCCAATCCCTGGATAGCCCTGATTCTGATGACGCTGGCTGGAATCCTGGCGCTGCTGACGATCCTGAGCTGGCAAAGAGACAGGAAGGCAGGTGATCAGGAATGAAAAGAACTATAAGGATCGCGGCGATCGCGCTGTCACTGATACTGGCCTTCGGCACCATCTGTTCCTTCGGAACAGTTGATAAGTCCACAGGCTACGGCTATACCGTCACCTTCTACGCGGGCCTGCAGGGGCACTTCGGATCTGATAAGGACAACAAGACAGTCACGAAGAAATGCAAGGCGGGTGAGGAGATCACGATCAGTCTGGCTGACCTGGATTTCCACCTTGACAACAATGAGTATTATGCCAAAGGACTTCGCCAGACCGGTCATGACAACGACGAGTACAAAGACATCAACTCAAAGACCATTACAGTCGATGAGGACATGGCCTTCGAGGTGGCCTACGGCATCAAGGGCGGTATGGTTGCGTATACCGTCAACTATGTTTCCGCGAAGGGCGGAAAGGTACTGCATGACAGTGACACGTATTACGGCATGGTAGGCGATAAGCCGGTCGTTTCCTATAAGTACGTCGAAAACTATCTGCCGGATGCCTACAACAAAGGCAAGACCCTCTCTGCGGATGAATCCCTGAATGTCTATACCTTTACCTATTCCTACACTGGCAAATCGGGTAACGGCGGGAATAACGACAGTGATAACGACAACGACGGGGACAATAACAACGGCAACAATAACGGTGCAAATAATGGCGCTGCCAACGCAAATGCCCCCGGCGGAAACGCTACGGCCAATGCCGACGGCACCAACATCGCGGACAACGATACGCCCCAGGCTGCCCCGAATGATTTTGTCGATCTGGATGACCCGGACGCACCGCTGGCTGACGGAAGCGATCAGGAAGACAAAGACTCCGGCAGCAAGCTTCCCCTCCTGATCGGAGGAGGCATAGGTGTTCTGCTGCTGGCATGCATCGCTTATGCACTGGCAAGGAGAAGAAGAGAAGAGTAGCGATGATCGCATATGCGGGACTGGAGAGAGCAGGTTTCGTGCCTGCTCTTTTCTATTGGTGTAATATTGATGTAAAAAGCGGCCGCCTGATGCCGTCTCACCGGCCTCCAGCAAGCCCGCCTCATTCTTAAAATACTGTTAGAAAGCCCATTCCAGAGGGATTTCCTGTTATAATCACTTCGTATAATTGTACCCTTTTGTATTTGTGGTGCCTGTTTCACTGCAGGCGCATGAAGAAAACGCGAAAGAGGAAGCTATGAAAACATTATATCTTGACTGCACCAACGGCGTCAGCGGGGACATGGTGCTTCACGCGCTGGCGGAGCTGGCAGGGATCGACCATGATGCGTTAGAACCCCTGCACATCCACGTCCATGAGCACAGCCATGGCGATTACAGTCACGGCCACGAACACACGCACGGCCATGATCATGACCACGACCACGACCATGCACACACCCACAGCCATGATCACGGTCACGGCAGAAGCTACGCGGATGTGAAACACATCATCGACAGCCAGGAACACTATACTGCAAAAGCAAGAGAGACTGCGCAGAACATCTACGCTGTGATCGCGCGGGCGGAATCAAGCGTGCATGGGGAGACTTTGGAAACGATCCACTTCCATGAAGTCGGAAGAGACCAGGCGATCGCGAACGCGCTGGGTATCGGCGCCGCGCTGGATGTGATCGCACCCGGCAGGGTGATCGCATCGAAGATCAACGACGGCAGCGGATTCGTCGACTGCGCGCATGGGCGAATACCCGTGCCTGTACCGGCCGTGCAGGCCATGATGGACGAGTGTGGCAGAATCTATCCTGCCCTCCGGTTCGATACCTGCACGGATGTGGATACGGAAATGGTGACCCCTTCCGGCCTGGCAGCGGTGATCGGCATCGGCGCTGTGCCGGCGGAAAGCGGTATGATGTTCATGAAGGGACAGATCACCGGCGAGACAGAGGTCAAAGGAACCCGGGACACAGGCCGCGGAGGCCTTAGGGTTTACGTTATAGAAGATTAAGGCAGAAGCATAAGTCATTAGCATCATTCGATTGTGAGGAATACCAATGAAAAAGAATTTAGCAAAGACATATGATCCGAAAGACTTTGAGGACAGGATATATGAGGCGTGGGAGAGCAGCGGTGCGTTCCGTGCGGAGCGGGATCCTGACAAGACGCCTTTCACGATCGTGATGCCGCCCCCAAACATCACGGGGCAGCTTCACATGGGCCATGCGCTCGACCAGACACTGCAGGATGTGCTCACCAGATTCAGGAGACTGCAGGGATACAGCGCGCTGTGGCTTCCGGGAAGCGACCATGCGAGCATCGCCACCGAAGTCAAAGTCGTTAATAAAATCAGAGAAGAAGAAGGCAAGGAGAAGGAAGACCTCGGACGTGAGGAATTCCTGAAACGGGCCTGGGAGTGGAAGAGAGTCTACGGCGGCAAGATCACGAAACAGTGCCGTAAGCTCGGCGACTCCTGCGACTGGGAACGCGAGCGTTTCACCATGGACGAAGGCTGTAACAAGGCCGTCCGCCACTTCTTCGTACAGCTTTACAACAAGGGACTCATTTACAGAGGCAACCGCCTCATCAACTGGTGCCCGACCTGCGGAACATCCCTTTCCGATGCGGAAGTCGAACATGAGGATCAGACAGGATCCTACTGGTACTTCCGGTATCCGGGCGTGGATGGAGGAGATGGGATCGTCGTCGCAACATCCAGACCGGAGACCATGTTCGGCGATGTGGCCATCGCAGTGCACCCAAGCGATGAAAGATATAAGGATCTGGTAGGAAAGAAAGTCATCCTGCCTCTGGTAGGAAAGGAAATACCGGTCATTACGGATATCTATCCTGACCCTGAAAAGGGAACAGGTGCTGTTAAGATCACGCCGGCCCACGATGAGAACGACTTCATGGTAGGACAGAGAAACGATCTGCCGATCGTCTGCTGTATCAATGAAGACGCAACCATGAACGAGGTCGCCGGCAAGTATGCGGGTATGGACCGCTACGAATGCCGGAAGGCCTGGGTCAAGGATCTGGAAGAGGCCGGCTATCTCGTCAAGATCGAGGAGATGGTCATTCCTGCCGGAACCTGCTACAGATGCCATACGATCGTGGAGCCGATGCTTTCCGATCAGTGGTTCGTCAAGATGGATGATCTGGCGAAGCCGGCGATCGAGGCAGCGAAGAAGGGCGACCTGCGGCACGTGCCTGACCGGTTCGAGAAAATCTACCTGCACTGGCTCGAGGAAATCAGAGACTGGTGCATTTCCCGCCAGCTCTGGTGGGGACACAGGATCCCTGCGTGGTACTGCCAGGACTGCGGCGAACTGATCGTAGCAGAAGAGGATCCGACAAAGTGCCCGAAGTGCGGGAGCACGAATCTGAAACAGGACGAGGATGTTCTGGATACATGGTTCTCATCGGCACTGTGGCCGTTCTCCACATTGGGATGGCCGGAAGAGACAGAAGACTTCAAGTACTTCTATCCGACGAATGTGCTGGTTACCGGATACGACATCATCTTCTTCTGGGTCGTCAGAATGGTATTCTCCGCTTTGGAAACAACAGGTCATGTGCCCTTTGACGACGTATACGTGCACGGTCTGGTCCGCGACGCCCAGGGAAGAAAGATGAGCAAATCCCTCGGCAACGGCATCGATCCGCTGGAAGTCATCGACCAGTACGGCGCAGACGCGCTGCGGTTCATGCTCACAACGGGCATCACTCCGGGCAACGACATGCGGTTCAAGGAGGACAGACTGGAGGCTGCCAGGAACTTTGCAAACAAACTCTGGAACGCGTCCCGGTTCGTCATCATGAATCTGCAGGACGAGGACGGGGAGTTTTTGCCTATGCTGAAATGCTGCGATGACTGCTGCGGACACGCCTGCTGCAATGACGCAGCGCTGACAGGCAACCTGAAGGATGAGGATAAATGGATCCTGAGCAGAGTCAACGACGCGACGAAATATATTACAGATACGATGGAACGGTATGACCTGGCGCTGGCCGGGCAGAGAGCATACGACCTGATCTGGAACGAGTTCTGCGACTGGTACATTGAGATCGTCAAAGGCAGACTCTACGGGGACGATGAAGAAGACAAGCAAGTCGCGAGATACGTACTCGTCAGAGTGCTCAAGAGCGTCCTCACGCTGCTCCATCCGTTCATGCCGTTCATCACAGAGGAAATCTGGAGTTACCTGCCGCAGGCGGAGGCGACGGAATACAATCCGCACAATTTCATCATCAGAGCGGACTGGCCGCAGTTCAACGAGCAGCTGACATACCCGGAGGAAACCGAAAAACTTGAAATGGCGATGTCCATCATCAAGGCCATCCGAAACATCCGGGCGGAGGCAGAGGCGGCGCCGAGCAAGAAACTGTCTGCAGTGATTCTCTCCGATGGAGAAAGAGAAGCGGTCGTCAAGGCCGGCGAACGGTACATCAAGAGCCTGGCCAATATTACGCAGATCACGTTCATCGCAGACAAGAAGGACGTGCCGGAAGAGACCATGTCAGCAGTCGTCGACGGTGCTGAGGTCTACATCCCGCTCGATGAACTCATGGACTACAGCGCTGAGCTCGACAGACTCACCAAAGAGAAGAAGCGTCTCGAGGGTGAGGTCAAGAGAGCGGCCGGCAAACTCAACAATCAGGGCTTCGTGAGCAAGGCTCCGGCTAAGGTGGTCGAAGAAGAAAAAGCCAAGAAGGCAATGTACGAGGAGATGCTGGCCAAGGTCGCAGACAGACTGGCGCTGGTGGAAGCGAAACTGAAATAAAACTATGACAAAAGCAGTAGATAAATTCCACGAATTCGACAGATTCGGGAGCATTCTGGGTCTGGAGAGAGTTCGTGAGCTCTTAAAACGCCTGGGCGACCCCCACGAAGACATGAAATACATCCACGTGGCGGGCACCAACGGCAAAGGCTCCACATGCAAGTTCCTGGAGAAGGGACTTGCCGGATGCGGATACAAGGTAGGGCTTTACACATCGCCCTATATAGAAAAATTCAATGAGCGGATACAGTTTGATGGCCGGCAGATCACGGATGAAGAGCTTGAACTTTACGGAGATCAGGCTCTGGCGAAGGCTGCGGAGATGGTTGCGGACGGCCTGGATTCCCCGACGGAATTCGAGGTTGTCATGGCAACAGCGTTCCTCTACTTCAAAAGCATGAATCCCGACATCGTCATCCTGGAAGTCGGCATGGGCGGAATCGGCGACGCGACCAACGTCATCGAGCGGCCCCTTGCCAGTGTGATCACAAGTATCGGATTCGACCATATGCATGTGCTGGGGGACACGTTGGCGGAGATTGCGGTCAACAAGGCCGGGATCATCAAGAAGGGATGCCCGGTGATATCCAATGTCAAGGATCATGACGCGGCGGCGGTGATCGCGCGGAAGGCCTACGAAACCGGCAGCAGACTGTATGATGTTTCAAAAGTCAAATGTTCAACTGACTGGATCTCACCGGAAGGCCAGCAGGTTAGCTGTGCGCTTTGGTACACAGACTACAGTGAGGTCGTGATCAGTATGATCGGACGTCACCAGGCCGAAAATCTCAAGACGGCTCTGGCGACCATAGAAGTTTTAAGACAGAACAGAGAAATCAATATCGAAAGAAGCAGGCTCTACGCAGGACTAAAGGAAGCCGTACAGCCGGGACGCTTCGAGGTCATCTGCGGCCCGGAAAGCGAATGGGGAGCATATGTGGTCCTGGACGGAGCACACAACGACGCAGGCGCGGAGGCGATCCGGCAGACCATGAACGACGTCTTCCCGGACAAGCGGACTCTGATCGTCGCAGGTATGGTGGAGAAAAAAGAAACGGATAAGGTACTGGCGCATCTTGCAGGCGTCAGCAGAGACTTCATCGCCACCCAGCCTGATTATGAGGGGCGCGCCATGGACGCGGAAGTTTTCGCGGAGCATATCCGGAAGGCCAGGGATGAAGCGGGGCAGCCGCTCAATATTCTGGGCGTCTGTAATGCTCCCGCCCAGGCGGTGGATGCCGCGCGCAGGCAGGCCGAAACAGGCCGCTATGATGTTGTTCTGTTCACAGGTTCGCTGTACCTGATCGGAGAAGTCAGGAGCATCCTCCGCGGGAGCACTGACTATGATTATTACCGTACGCTGAAGTACGGAGACAGCAGAGAGGGTGGAGACAAATGACCAAAAGAGCAAAGAGCAAGGTTTTGCTTTTTTACAACGCGTATTCCGGAAACGGCATGTTCAAGAGCAATCTGGACCACATGATCGAGAAGTGTCAGGCCAAGGGCCTGCAGGTCATGACGATCCGGGCGCAATTGGGCGTCCAGATCGACAAAGCACTTGAGAGCATCGACCAGGAGGAGTACAGCAGGATCATCGCCTGCGGAGGAGACGGAACGCTCAACATCTGCGTCAACAGCATGATCCGAAACAATATCCACCTGCCGCTGGGGATATTGCCCGCCGGAACGGCCAATGACTTTGCGTACTACTTTGAACTGCCGTCCGACATTGAGAAGGCGATGGATATCGCTCTTGGCGAGAAGACCACAAAAGCAGATGTTGGAGTAGTCAACGAAAAATACTTCATCAATGTAGCGGCGCTGGGGAACATGGTCGACGTGAGCCAGAAGACGGATCCCTATGTCAAGAACGCCATTGGACCGCTGGCTTACTATCTGAAGGCAGCGACAGAGCTGAACCAGGTGCATCCGATCAACGTCAAGCTGACCACGCCGGACAAGGTATATGAAGAAGAAATATTCTTCATGACCGTGTGCAACGGTGAATCGGCAGGAGGATTCCGGAAACTGTCACCGGCTTCGAAGATGAACGACGGAAAGCTGGACGTGATTGCCTTCCGCAAGATGCCGTGGCTGGAGTTCGGGCCTTTGCTGATGGAAGTGATCAACGGCAGGCATCCGGAGAACAAGAATGTGCTGTACTTCCAAACGCCGAAGCTGATCATTGAGTCCGATGAGAATATCCCGACGGATATCGACGGGGAACACGGCGAGAAGCTGCCGCTGCATTTCGACGTTCTGAAGCAAAGACTGGATATCTTTGTAGATGAAGAAACATGGGTATATGACTGATGAAGAACTATCAGATAAGTGAAACAGAAGAATATGAAAAACTCGTTTCGTTCTTCATAGAGAATGAACTTGAATTTACGGAGGAGGATGCCGAGGAGGTCCCGACAGATCTGGTCAAATGCTGGCAGATCGCAGACGGGGACGGTAATCTCGCAGGAGCATTTGTGCTCGCCAAAAGAGAAGGCGAATTCATCTGCGACGGCATCGCCATAGATGAAGAACTGAGGGGAACAGGACTGGGCACCAAACTGCTCAGGCTTGGATTAGACGAGACGATCAAACTCGGCGGAACAAGAATGTATCTGGTCGCGAGAGCGCCGGAATTCTTCCGCAAAAACGGATTCGTCACAGTACCGCGGCAGGAGGCGCCGAATTTCTTTGAATGTCTCACCTGCCCGCAGTACGGCGTGTCCTGCCATCCGGAGGTGATGCGGATTGAACTCACAAACAACTAAAAAAATCATTGCAGCGGTCCTGACAGCTGCCATGGCCGTGTCCCCTGTCTTTACGGCGCCCATTTCGGCTTCAGACGGACAGGATGTGGAAGAATCGGCCAGCAGCTGGAGATATCAGGATGGGGATAATGTTGTCGATGAAGGCCTGAATCCTTACGACGCTGACGCGGCGGACTATGATCTTCAGGAGGACTTCGACTCCCAGATGGGAAACAGCATGAAGGAGCAGCCGGAAGGCGAAACCGAACCTGCGGAGATGCAGGAAGAACCGGCCGGGGAGGCTGCCCCGGAAGCAGAAGGCAAGCAGCCGGACGAGAACATTTCGGACGGACAGTCTTTCGTCGCGCCGGATGAGCAGCAGTTGGAAGCGCCGGGGGAACCGGCCGCGCAGGAAGGCCAAGTTGAACCGCTTCTTCAGGACGGCGAGGACCTTCAGGGTAACGAAAGACTGCAGGAGGATGCGGCGGCGCAAGGTGACGCGATACTGCAGGAAAATGCGGCTGCGCCTGACGAGACGCTTTCGGAGGATACGCCCGATGAAGCCGGTATGCTGACAGCCCAGACCCCGGAGCAGGTGCCGCAGGAGATGCAGCAGGCGCCGCAGCAAGTGCAGCAGGCACCGGAACCAGCGGTGCAGGAAATGGAAGAGCCGACGGTTCAAATCATGTCTGCCACGGCCAGAGACAGATACTGGACCTGGTCCAAGGGCAAATACAAGAGAGGTCCGGGATTCCTGAAGGGCATCGATGTCAGCTACTGGCAGGGCAAGATCGACTGGAAAAAAGTCAAAGCAGCAGGGGTTGATTTTGCAATCATACGATGCGCTTACGGATCGAACAAGTCCTCGCAGGACGACAGCAAATTCGCGGCGAACGTCAAAGGCTGCATCGCGAACGGGATCCCGTACGGCGTGTATCTCTACGCCCATGCCAACACGGTATCGGAGGCAAAGGACGAAGCGGATCACGCCCTCAGAATTCTGAAGGCGAACAAGTGCAAGCCGGATTATCCGGTCTACTACGATCTGGAAGACAGAGATGTTGCAAAGGCTTCGAACGCGACGATCTGCAAGATAGCGAGCGCGTTCTGCAGCAAACTGAAGAACGCTGGTTATCCATCGGGCGTCTACGCGAACCTGAACTGGTGGAACAACAAGTTGTCAGGATTCAGCGGTTACGACAAGTGGGTCGCCCAGTGGGCGAAGAACTGTGACTACAAGAAGGCCTACAGCATCTGGCAGTGCACCAGCAGCACCACCGTCAGCGGCATCAGCGGCAGAGTCGACGCGAATCTGCTCATGTGTCCGAAGTCCAACATCGATAAGTACATGAACAAGCAGGTCGTCACCTACAAGTTCAAGACCATCGACGGCAAGGTGTATCTGGTCAGTTCCACCGGCAAGGTGATCAAGAACAGGTACTTCAAGCTGGGAGGCTACCTGTACGCACTTGATAAGGACGGCGTCAGACAGGCCGGCAAGAAATACCGGATCGGATACAAAGGCTACATCCTGGACAGCAAAGGCAGGGCGTACATCTTCAAAGCCAAGACAACGAAAAAGACGCCTTACTACGCCAAGGCCGGCAAAGGCAAGAAGGGCAATCTGAAGAAGGACAAGAGCTTCTATGTGCTCAAGACCAGCGGCAAATGGTCCCAAATGGCTAACGGATATTGGGTCAAGACAAGCATAATCAAGAAGACCGCCCTGTACCCGACGATCACGCCGTCTAAGAAAGTGAAGTACAAGGCGAAACTCAAGAAAAAGACAAGAAGTTATTCCGGGCCTTCGAAGAAGTACATCAAGAAAAAGAAATTCAAGAAGAACAAGACCGTTACGGTCATTGGAACATACGGGAGCTGGTCCAAACTGAGCACAGGACAGTGGCTGCCGTCCAAGAGACTGAAGAAAAAATAGAAGTTATTATTCGGAAACAGAGGAAAAAGTCATGAAAAAAATCGCAACGATCATATTCGCGTGCATCATAGGATTGTCCATGACGCTTGCGCCGAACTTTATGACCGGCAGCGCTTACGCTGACGATCAGGAAGAGGTGCAGCAGGACACGGGCAGCGAGGAATCATCCGACGGCGACATCACCGCCGCGGAAGGATCCGCGCTGGAAGGACTCGCAGGAAAGAATATCAGCGACGTGGAGAACGATCCTGAAATCAGCTGGGCGCTGGACGACCCGACATTCTACAGATACTATGAAGTCGATGATGACGGGCTCATCTCTGAGAAGAAGGTCGATTTGGACGAGGTGGAAGAATTTCTGATGAGCGCGGACGCCAATGCGGACGGGATCGACGATACGGACAATGTCGAGACGGACGGCGACATCACGGCCATGGGCGGAGGCGTCACAGGTCTCGGCAAGGCCCAGACCCCATCCAAGTACAGCGGTTACACGAGATATCACTGCATCGACATTTCCTGGTGGCAGGGCAAGGTCAGCGACGCCAACTGGAAGAAGATCAAGGCTGCGGGCGTGACCCACGCTATCATCAGATGCGGATACAGCACGCTGAAGGGCGGATCCCATAACACGGATTCCACCTTTGCGAACAATCTCAACGGCGCGTATAAGGCGGGCATCAAGGTCGGCGTCTACTACTATTCGACAGCAGTATCCGTTGCAGAAGCAAAGTCTGAAGCGCAGTATACGATTTCTGTGATCAAAAGCTACAAAAGCAAGATCACGCTTCCGGTCGTCTTTGACTATGAGACCGGCGGCAGGCTGACGGCAAAAGTTATGAAAAGCGTCGGAACAGCCTCCTGTATCGGTTTCTGTGATACAATAAAGGCAGCGGGCTATACCCCGATGGTATACGCGAACTACAACACGCTCTGCAACTTCATCGACTACAAGACGCTGCAGAAAAAGTACAAGATGTGGCTCGCCAACTATACGACCAACGGCGTCGCGACTACTTATCCGGGTGATTACTGGATGTGGCAGTACAGTTCCTCCGGCAGGGTGAACGGACTGAGCGGAAATATTGACATCAACTATGTCTTTGAACCGAAGAGCTCATCGTCCGCGCCTGCGGCTGCGCCGTCATCATCATCGTCATCATCTTCATCTTCGTCGTCTTCTGCTTCTTCGCCGAAGTCTGCAGTTACAGAAACGAAGGCAAAAGCGCCGGAAGGGCACAAAGCCGTAGTGACTGCTAAGATGAATTACAGGAAGGGTCCGAGCAAAAAGAAAAAGAAGGTAGGTACCTATAAGAAGGGAACGACCATCTATATCAAGAGTTTCCACGGAAACTGGGCCAAGATGACCAACGGGTACTACATCAACAGAAGCCACCTGAAGTATAAGGCGGTCGTTGTAACAGACAAAGTCAACTACAGAAAAGGCCCGGGGAAGAAGTACAAGAAGAAGGGAAGCTACAAAGCCGGAAAGATCGTTACCATCGTCAAGGTCAAGAACGGCTGGGCCAAGATGGACAACGGAAGATGGCTGAAAGTCAAGCACACGAAGATACAGTAAACGAAGGCAAATCATTTAGTTATGGACGAAAGAGAAAGACAATATCGTGAATATCTGGCCCTGAGGCAGCACGACCAGCAAGAGGAAATCAGCCGGGAGTACGAGAAGGAACAGGGAAGACGCGGCGAAGGAAGCCTCCACGACAGCGCAGACGATAAATACGGGCAGTTTATGCCCGGAGACAGATCGCAGGCGCCCAGTGGACCGTATGTGCCCGACGAGAGGGAACAGACAAGAAGGATCTCCAACAAAGCCAAGAGAGTGTCTGCTGCAGAAAATCCATCCTACTCCGCTGACGGGATCCGCTCCCGCAGAGAGCGGGAAGCCCGGGACAGGGAGCTGCGGGACAGGCAGATGCAGGAGTACATCGCGGCAAGAGAAGCGGACCGCAACGAGAGAGGTGTCAGGTCCGGCATCATCCACGCTGATTACGACGAACACGGCAGAGGCAGGAAGAAGCGCCGGCCGGGCAAAGGCCCCAATGGAAGAAGGAAACGCAGGATCCCGGCACCGGTCCTGGCAGTGCTGATTATTCTTGTGCTTCTGGCAGGAACAGCACTGGGCGGTTTTGGAGTGGTGATGGCAACGGTCTCCAGCGCGCAGCATATCGATCTGGACAAGGGCAATCTCGGAATCGATTCGACGGCAGCGGCCGCAATCGACGGTTACCGGAACATCGCCATACTTGGAACTGACGCCAGAGCGGACGACGATGATGCGCAGGTCAGAAGCGACGCCATCATCGTCGCAAGCATCAACGAAGAGACGAACGAGGTCAAACTGTTCTCCGTCTTTAGAGACACACTTCTGGATGTCGGGGAAGAGGGGCTGGATAAGATCACGCACGCGTACTTCTACGGAGGAGCACAGCAGTCGCTGTATACCCTGAACAAGAATCTCGACCTGAACATCGACGAGGTCGTGGTCATCAACTGGAAGACCGTTGCGGATGTGATCGACTCCGTTGGCGGCATCGAGATCGACGTGCAGGAATCGGAGCTGGATGAGCTGAACAAGTACATCCACGAGACAGGCGTGAACGTCGACGGTCCGACAGACAAGGTGAAGGAACCGGGCAAGCAGACGCTCAACGGCGTGCAGGCAGTTACATACGCCAGGATCAGAAAGGACGCGGTCACAGGCGACTACAGAAGAAATGAGCGAATGAAGATCGTCTTCAGCCAGACCTTCAAGGCAGTCAAACAGGCAGGACCGCTGAAGATGCTCTCGGTAGCAAGAAACGCGATGCCTGAGGTGAAGACCAATCTCAGTTCCATGGATATCGTGAAGCTCATGGCGAAGGTGAAATCCTTCGATATGACAGACTCGACCACAGGATTCCCATACGATGTGGGCAGCTGGACCGGATACGGCGGCGCGGGCTACGCCTGGTACGGACCGCCGATCAACCTGACAAACAATGTGAGCAAACTGCACGAGCAGTTCTTTGATCAGAAGGAGTACACCCCGAGCGAAACAGTTCAGGAAATCAGCGACAATATCTCTGCGCTCACAGGGTTGTATTAGGTAACTCAACTAGGTAAATAAAATGGATAATAAGATCATTAAAATGATGCTGCTGTTCGGCGGGGTCTCCTCAGAACACGAGGTCTCGCGGGTCTCAGCTGCGTCCGTGCTGGAACATATCAACATGGACAAGTACGAGATCATCAAGGTCGGCATCACAAAAGAAGGCAAATGGATGCAGACAGAGGCAGACGCCGCTGCCATTGCGGACGGAAGCTGGGAGGAAATGGAGTCGAACAAAGACGTCTATCTGATGCCCGGCGTGGGGTTCGCAGGGCTCGACGTGGATGTAGTCTTCCCGCTCCTGCACGGGAGAAACGGAGAGGACGGCAGGATGCAGGGCTTTCTGGCGATTGCCGGAATCCCGTTCGTTGGACCCGATTCCACTGCTTCCGCAGCCTGTATGGACAAGGCGGTCACGAAAGCCGTTATCGATCAGGCAGAAGCCTGCGACCAGGCGAAATGCTGCGTCGCCCACAGAGGCTGCGACGTCGAAGAAGCGGCCGGCGTCATCGACCAGTTCTTCGACGGAGAGTATCCGCTCTTCGTGAAGCCTGCTAACGCAGGGTCCTCCGTAGGCATCAGCAAAGTCAAGAAGAAGGAAGGCATTCCCGAAGCACTGCAGGTTGCTTTTGCAGAAGATGATAAAGCAATCATCGAGGAAGCAATCGTGGGAAGAGAAATCGAAGTGGCTGTGCTGGGAAATGATGACCCGCAGGCAAGCTGCATCGGCGAGATCATATCGGCCAACGAATTCTATGACTACGTGGCGAAATACGATGATGTCGGATCCGTCACGTCAATCGTGTCGGATATTCCGGAGCGGCTGCAGCAGCAGATCCGGCAGACTGCCGTCAGCATCTTCCAGATCATGGGGTGCAGAGGACTTTCCAGAGTGGATTTCTTCCTGCAGGAAGGACCGAATGGCGGGTACGACGAAGGCGAACTGGTTTTTAACGAAATCAACACCATGCCCGGATTTACCAAAATCAGCATGTATCCCCAGCTTTGGGAAGCATCGGGAATCGCCTATGAAGACCTGATAGACAGACTTGTAGAACTGGCGCTGGAGTAACCGGCGCCTTTTTGTTTTCATAGACTTAATTCATGGACTTAAGATACGGATTATTGTATAATAACTATGTATATAGTTTCGGAAGGGGGAACAGGTTACGAATGAGAAAGAAAATCATTACAACTATGTTCAGCGTTATGCTCGCGTTTGTTCTCTGCTTGGGATTTACAGCCTGCGGTGGTTCCGATAAGGAGCAGGCTGCGGATCCGGAACAGGAAGTGACAGAGGAAGCGGTAAAGGAAGACGAGATCGAAGAAAACGCGGAACTGGAAGCGAAAGAAGAGGAAATGATCGAAGCCGAGGAAAACGCTGAGGACACGCCGGTCAAGACGGATACGAAATACGAGGATTTCGTCGGAAGCTGGAAGACAGTCACAGAAATGGCGGATGACGCGTTTGGCGGGTTTGAGATCACATTCCGTGAAAATAAGAAATTCGACGCAGTCATTACCGGGGAAGAAGAGACAGGCAAGTGCACCTTCGCAGACGGCGTAGTGACAGCACAGAACGAAGTAGTGAATACTCAGTTCTGGTTCAATGACGAGGGAATCATGGTCGTCTGTGATGAGAACGGCGCTATGGCAATGATGAAGAAAACCAAATAAGCGGATTGCAGGCAATCGGAGAACATGAAACAGAAAACACTTCAGATCCTGAATATGATCGGACGCGCGGCAGCCGTTCTATTACTGCTCTTTCTTGAAGCAGTTTTTCTGTTAATCATGATGGTGCTCGATATACTGCCGATGCAGTACTGGCTGGTTCTTCTGGCGGTTATGGCACTGGCGGATGTCTGTGGTATAATATTGATCAAGAGTTACAATAAAACAAGACAGTTGGCGGGCGCTGCAGTATGCATGGCAGTGTGCATTTTGCTATGCTCGGGATCCTATGTGATGGCCGAAACATATGTGTCTTTGCAGAAGATCAGCGCGACCAGCGGGCTGCCGGAAGAAGAGCGGACTGCGGTGACAGAAGAGCCCTTCAATGTTTGCGTGACCGGAATCGATATATGGGGAGAGATCGACCAGGTCTCAAGGAGCGATGTCAACATGGTCGTCACAGTGAATCCGCAGACGAGGACTGTGATGCTGACGTCCGTGCCGCGGGATTCCTATGTCATCCTCCACTCTTTTGGCGAGTATGACAAACTGACGCATTCAGGAGTGTGGGGCGTGGATGAAACGGTGAAGACCCTCGAGGACTGGCTGGATATCGACATTGACTATTACGTCAGGGTGAACTTCTCCATGCTGGTGGATATTGTCAATGCCATCGGCGGGATCGATGTTTACTCGGATTACGCGTTTAAGTCGGCGATCCACGACTGCTCTTACAAGAAGGGCTGGAACCATCTGAGCGGCAAGCAGGCGCTGTATTTCGCCAGAGAGAGGAAGGCTTTCAAGGATCAGGACCAGCAGCGTATCAAGAACCAGCAGAAGGTCATGAAGGCGTGTCTTTCGAAGGTCACAAGCAGCAGGGTGCTGCTGACCAACTACACGAAGCTGCTGGATGCTGTGGACGATGAGATGCAGACAGACATGTCCCAGAAGGAGATGACAAGCCTGGTCAAAATGCAGCTCGCCGACATGGACAAGAAGTGGAAGATCAAGACCCAGTCCGTCAAGGGAGACCTGACGATGAAGGGCACTTATACAATGGGCATGGGACGGGACCTGCTGGTTTCGATCCCGCGCGAGAATTCAGTGGAAAAAGTCAAGAAAGGAATCGACAAGACATACCATCCGGAGAATTATCCTGAAGAAGACAAGTGAGATTATGAACGAGAAACTAAACGAAAAATTCAAATTCAGGCTGATGCCGAGATCCTTGGGGCTGCGCATCGTAATGGGAATAGGGCTGGCAGCAGAGGCCTTCTTCGTGATTCTGCTGCTGGTGCTGAATATTTTACCGAGCACTTACACAATCGCAATTCTGGCGGCGCTCCTTGCCATCGATGTGCTGCTGGTTTTGCTGATCAATGCTTCGAAAAAGACCAACCTCATGCGGGTGACCGGACTGATCATATTCATGCTGCTTATGAATCTGCTTCTGGTGGGTGATTTCTATATCTACAGCACCTATGACACCATGCAGAAGATCAGCAAATACAGGGCAACATGGGAGATCTACAATGTCATCACGCTGCGAGGCGGCAAATACAATCAGGTTGAAGACATCAACGGAGAGAAGGTCATTGTCCTGGACATGGACTCGAAACAGCTGACAGAGGCAAAGGAAAGACTGGTTACGAAGGAGAACGTTTCCTATAAGAAGAGCGACAACCTGATCAGTCTGGGACGGGAACTGCTTCCCGAAAAGGGAGGTAAAAACGATGTGGTGATTCTGGCCACGAACCCCCAGTACAAGACGCTGAACAAACAGATCGCAGGATTCCAAAACAGCACCCAGAGCATCTACAAGATCAAAGTCAGGAAGAGATCCGATGACAGCACGAAGCGGATCGACGTACGTGTCGATTCCTTCAATGTGCTCATCTCCGGCAAGGACATCTGGGGCAAGCTCAAGTCAGACAAGTCCGGACTTTCCGACGTCAACATGGTCATGACGGTCAATCCGAAGACAAAGCATGTACTCCTCACGTCCATCCCGAGAGACAGCTATGTGCCGCTCCACTCCTACGGGGCAAAGGACAAGCTGACCCATACGGGTATCTATGGCGAAGAAGAGACGAAGAAGACCATCGAAGATTTCCTGGATATCGATATCAACTACGGAATCACAGTCAACTTCTCCATGCTGGTGGATCTGATCGACGCCATCGGCGGCATCGATGTGTATTCCGAGTATGAATTCGACTCCGCGATACACGACTGCCACTACAAGAAAGGCTGGAACCACCTGAAGGGCAAGCCCGCCCTGTACTTCGCCAGAGAGAGAAAGGCGTTTGCCGATGGCGATATGCAGCGGAACAAGAACCAGCAGAAGGTCCTGAAAGCCACCATCGAGAAGGTCACCAGCAGCAAAGTCATCATGACCCGGTACAGCAGCATCCTCAATTCCGTCGAGGACAAGATGTATACAGACCTTTCGGACAAGGATCTGAGAATGCTGGCCCGGCTCACCATACGGAGCATGCACACCGGATGGAAGGTCGACACGGTGAATATCACGGGCGGAACAGGCGGAGCGCCGTGCTTCAGCATGGGCAACCAGAACCTGTCCTGCGTATTCCCGAGCGAGGAGTCCGTGGAAGAAGCAAAGACCGCGATCCACGACACCATGTATCCGGTCGACAATACGATAACGAAACCTTCAGAGGAAAACGATACAGACAAAAACGGCACAGATCAGTCCACAACACAAGAAACAAAAGCGGAAGAAACACAAACGGAGGAAACCACAAGTGATCAAGTTCAATAAAGCAAGTATAACGCAGCTCGAGGAGAAGTATCTGCTGGACGCGCTCCACGGAAACGTTCTGTCAGGAGACGGCAAATACACGGATATGGCTTACGAGGAGCTCGGCAAGCGGTTCGGATTCGAGCGGATGCTGCTCACCACATCCGGAACGGCGTCTTTGGAAATGGCTTCGATCCTTTCCCGGATCGAACCGGGAGACGAGGTCATTGTGCCATCCTTCACGTTCTCGTCAACCGTGAACGCTTTCCTGTTGCGTGGCGCGCATCCTGTGTTCTGCGATATCCGTCCCGATACCTGCAACATCGATGAAATGCTGATCGAGGAACTGATCACGCCGAAGACAAAAGTCATCTGCGCGGTGGACTATGCAGGCGTGCCTGCCGAAATGGATGCCATCAACAAGATCGCCAAAGAGCACGGACTGATGGTGATCGAAGACGCGGCACAGGCGCTGGGTTCTACCTACAAGGGCCGGTTTGCCGGAACGCTCAGCGAACTGGGCTGCTTCAGCTTCCATGAAACCAAGAATTACATCATGGGAGAAGGCGGCATGATCGTTGTGAATGATGAGAGCCTCATGGACAGGGCTGAGATCATCCGCGAGAAAGGAACCAACAGAAGGCAGCTGATCCGGGGCGTTGTAGATAAATACTCGTGGCACGATATCGGATCGTCCTTCCTGCCTTCGGATCTGCTGGCAGCGCTGCTGTACGCGCAGATCCTGCGGTTCGACGAGATTATGGATAAGAGGATGCTCGTATGGAACACCTATATGGAAGAACTGAAGGACCTGGAACAGCAGGGTCTTATTGGGCTTCCGCAGGTTCCGGAGCACTGCACGCATAACGCGCACATGTTCAACCTGCTCCTGCCGACGCCTGAAGCGCGCAACGAATTCGGTGACAGGATGAGGGAGCAGGGTATTCAGGCCCATATCTGCTACGTGCCGCTGCACTCAGCGCCGATGGGACAGAGCTTGGGCTACGGTGAGGGCATGCTCCCGGTCACGGAGAGCTACGGCAAGCGACTCATCCGGCTGCCGCTGCACGCGGAACTGACAAAAGAAGACGCGCTGACAGTATGTGAGGAAGCCAGGAAGATCCTGCGCACGCTGGGATAAACAACTCCGATGCTTGCAGGGATAAGGACATTATTAGAAAAAACAAATAATCCGGAGCGCAGCGCATATCTGTGGAATGCCATCAACGCAGCGCTGGCCGCGGTGGAATGCCCGGTCATCCTCATGGTGATGACCAGGACCAACGGCATGTATGACGCGGGAGTGTTCAGCATCGCCTATGCGGTGGCCAGCCTGATGATGTATTTGGGACAGTACGGGCTCAGAAGATACCAGTCTTCAGATGTGCTGGAGAAGTTCTCTTTCCGGGAGTACCACGGCGTACGGTTTCTGACCTGTTCGGTGATGGTTCTGGCGAGTCTGGGGTACTGCGTATATGGTACGCTGATGCTCCATTACAACCTCAGCAAGTTTCTGGTCATTATGATCGTGTGCATGCTGAAATACGTACAGGCGTATACGGATGTGTTCCACGGCAGGATGCAGCAGAAGGGAAGACTGGATGTTGCGACGAAGTGTTCAGCGGCCAGATATGTGCTGGAAATGCTCACCTGCTGCCTGTTTCTGGTGTTCACGAAGAATATGCTGCTGGCAGCAAGCGCCTGCCTGGCTGTATCCGTGGCGGAAGCTATGCTGACCAGCGTCAATGAAGGCAAACACTACGGAGGCAGCCTGAAGCCTGCCTTCAGTAAAGAGAAAACGAAGCTGCTGATGATCGAGGGGTTCCCGATCTTCGTCAGCCTTTTCCTGAACGTGTACATCGGCAACGCGCCGAAGTACGCGATCGACGCCTGCCTGACCGAAGAGATACAGGCATACTACAACTTCATATTCATGCCGGCCTTCGTCGTGGGTTTGATCGCGCACTTCATTTTCAATCCGATCATCACGACCTACGCGAAGCTTTGGGTGGCAAATGAGAAGGACCAGTTTGTGAAACTTGTCAAGCTGATCCGCAAGCAGTGCTACATCATACTGGGCATCACGGCTCTCGGCCTGGCGGTGGCGTTCACCATCGGGATCCCGCTGATCTCCTTTGTGTTCGGCGCGGACGTGTCGGACTACAAACGGGAGCTCGTGATCATCATGGTGGGCGGCGGAATGCTCGCCTACGCGACCTTCTTCGCCACAGTGCTGACAATCATCCGGAAACAAAGGGTGATGCTGATATGCTACGCGGTGGCGGCTGCGTCAGCATTTCTGGTTTCCCGGCCCATGGTCATCCATTTCGGCATGACGGGCGCCGCCGTATTGTACGCGATCATCATGACGGTGCTGGCAATAATGCTGTTCATAACACTTTACGTTGGAATAAAGAAAGAAAGGAAAGAACTGAAATGAAAAAAGTGCTCACAGTAGGAGTGTTCGACTACTTCCACCTGGGACATCTCAGACTTTTCAAAAACGCGAAAAAACTGGGCGATTATCTGATCGTTGCGGTTCAGGACGGGGACTTCATCCTGAAATTCAAGCCAAACGCCAATGTGCTCTACACGACGGAGCAGAGGCTGGAGCTGGTCGGAGCGCTGAAAGTAGTTGACGAAGTCACTACATACCAGGCGGTGGATGAAGATATCCAGAAAATCGACTTCGACGTATTCGCCATCGGCGGCGACCAGAACCACGAAGGGTTCCAGAGAGCAGTCAAATGGTGCGAGGAGCACGGCAAGGAAGTCATTCGCCTTCCGAGAACGCCGGGCATCGCGTCATCGGAGATCAAGAAAAACCTTTAATGAGCGTAGCAGGCAAAATCAGGACAGCCTCGCGTGTCCTGAAGTTCATAAGTGAATACAAACGCGCGGGAGCAGGATCGAAGATCGATCCGGACGCAGTATTTTTCGTGACAGACGTCAGCGATACGCTGACGGGGAACTTAAAGTGCGTTTACGACCTTACGCCGGAGCGGTTCACGAAACATGTGTATGCCAAAAGCAAGCACATACACCCCCAAACCGATGAGGATATCCGCACCATCGCAAGGGGCCTGGCCACCTGCGG
>JBGUKV010000062.1:0-6058 GCA_045114655.1 Candidatus Allocopromorpha sp.
TTGGATAGAGTAACGCACTACGAATGCGGAGGTTTGGGGTTCGAGTCCCTAATGGCGCGCCATAACGCTGAAATCCCAAGGATTTCAGCGTTTTTCTTATTAGGAGGTAATATATGAAACTTATATCCTGGAACGTCAATGGCATCAGAGCCGCCATGAAAAAAGGATTTCTTGATTTTGCAGCAGAAGCAGATGCGGATATATTGTGCCTGCAGGAGACGAAGATGCAGGAAGGTCAGGCGGAGGTTCCCTTGGAGGGCTACCACCAGTACTGGTGCTCGGCGGACAAGAAAGGCTATTCGGGAACGGCGGTGTTCACGAAAGAAGAGCCCCTGTCAGTCACAACCGGAATCGGCATCGACGAACACGACCACGAAGGCCGCGTCATCACATGCGAGTACCCGGACTTCTATCTGGTGAATGTGTACGTTCCCAACGCGCAGAACGAACTGAAACGCCTGGACTACCGCATGCGGTGGGAAGACGACTTCCGCGCCTACCTCAAGTCCCTCGAAGAAACGAAGCCGGTCGTCACCTGCGGTGATTTCAATGTCGCCCATGAGGAGATCGACCTGAAGAACCCGAAGACCAACCGGGGCAACGCAGGCTTCTCTGATGAAGAGCGCGAAAAAATGACCATGCTCCTGGACGCGGGTTTCATCGACACATGGCGCTATTTCTACCCGGATCTGGAAGGCGTATACTCTTGGTGGAGTTACCGGTTCCGTGCCAGAGACAACAACGCCGGGTGGCGCATCGACTACTTCCTCGTCTCGGATGTACTGAAGGACAGACTCCTTGGCGCGGGCATCCTGAACGAAGTCTTCGGCAGCGACCACTGCCCCGTCAGCCTGGACATTGACCTGTAAATTATGTGTCAAAGGGACGGTTCTTTTGACACATTTACAAAAAATTACAAAAAAAGGAAATGTGTCAAAAGAACCGTCCCTTTGACACATTTTTTGATTTGTGACGTGTTTTAGAATACTTTCCGCAGCAGGTATCTGTCTTTGCCGCCGTAGAGTTTTCTGCGGTCAGCGATTTCCCAGTTGCAGATCAGGAAGTTGTTGTAGCTGTACGGGTTCTCCGGCGAGATGGATGTGATTCCTTCTGTCGCGCCGAGTTCGATGGCTTTTGCGATGCGGATCTTGTTGAACAGTCTCTGCAGGCCGTGGCCGCGGTACTTGGGAACGACCATCGTCATGTCGAAGGACGCCGTGCGTCTGAGATGCTCTTCGTCATAATCGAAGTAGTGGCCGTAATTGTAGCTCTGGTCTTCCCTGTTGCTCGGCTTCAGTACGGAAACGCCGGCCAGTTCTCCGTTTTCTGCAAAGGCAAGCCAGCAGCAGTCGTTCTGCAGCTGGTCGACCGTCTCTTCTTCTGTGAACGGCGCATAAATGTCAGGGTCAGGCAGCGCTGCGATAATGATATCCTGCAGCTCCATGAATGTATCAAAGTCATCCATATTCGCTTCCCGGATGGTGAATGTGGTCGGTTCCCCGCGTCCGTTCAGCAGTTCGATTGTATAAGGCATTTCGATCATAATTCTTTCTCCATTTCTGTTTTTCTTTCGGCGCGTTCTTCAGCGCACGACAACATTATAGCATGAAACCGGGCAAAATCATCTTGATATTATTGCTTTTGTATTATTTTCTGACAATTATGAAATTGTGTTTGATTTTTCACTTTAATACGTTATAATAGTAAACAGTTAAAAGGAGGTTTCTGCTATGACAGAATATCCAAAAACAATAACGCTCTCCCGCAGTACGGGAGAGTCGATGGATTTCGTGATCCGACGGTGTGAGGAGAAAGACCTCGACGCCATCCTCGCCTTGCAGCTCGCAGTGTTCGAGCAGCTTTGCGACCAGTCGGTCTACGCCCTTGTCGGCGAAAAAGAAATCCACGAGTCACTGCTCGAGGATTACTGTTTCGGGACGTATCATGATGATGAGCTCGTTGCGTTCACCATGATGATCGCCAACCGCATCTCACACCGCAACTACGGGACCTACGTGGGATATCCCGAGGAGCGCCAGGCGAAATGCGTTTCCATGGAGATCACGCTTGTCGACGACCGCTACCGCGGATTCGGTCTGCAAAAGCAGTTCGTCCGGCTTCGTGAAGAGATCGCCCGCAGTCTCGGCGCCACCGAAGCTCTTGTCACCATTGCGCCGGGCAATGACTACAGTCTGGCCAACCTCATCAACTCCGGCTATGAGATCATCGAGACGCGGCCGCTCTATGAAGGTGCTGTGCGGCACATATTGAGCAAGCAGCTCTAACGTTCTTTCGCGTTGCGCTCGTATGGATCCACTTCACCTTCACCGAACACTTCGGAATCATCCGGAGTGTCTTTTTTTGAATCGTATTCATCGTGGGCCTCGTCTTCGCCGGCTGTTGCGTCGGCTGGCTCTGCATCATCCGGTCTAACCAGCACAGCGTTCTTGATCTTCTTGCTGATGACGCTGCTGATGATGCTAAGCGCGATTCCGACAGCGCCGCTGTAGGCGAAGAACGCGCCAACCAGGACCATGGATGCTAGCCCAGTCCCGAACGGGTGGAGCAGGATCAGCACGCCGCAGACGATGGACAGAACGGACAGAATGATATTGACGATTTTGAACGGGAGCACCGAAAGGAAGGCCAGATTTTTGATTCCGTCAAGGATCAGTATGATCCCCAGTGTGATCCAGAAGACTTGCACGAAAGCATCCGGCTTGACGAATAGAACGGCCCCAAGCACAGCAATGATGATCGTCAGGGCCAGCAGCAGTCCGAACCGGAACCCCAGCATTGCTCTGTCCCGCAGCGTCGGGATGAAAATCATGATTCCAAGCAGAATCAGAAAGCATCCCGTGATCCTGACCAGCATGATCATGGAATCTGCCGGATAGACCATGAACGCGATCCCCAGCAGCAGAAACAGTATAGATGGTATCAGTAGTTTGATTTTGTGATTGTGGTACAGCATATTATTTACTCCTTACTGTACTCTATTGTATACCACCGCCTGCCAAAATGGTAGACCGTTTCCAATGAATTCAATCCCCCTTTGCCACAACTGCCACAGCAAGAATGACCATGCCGGATCATCGTCAAAACCCGTAGAACATCTCCTCGATCCGGTCCACGTGCCGGGCGATCATCTGGCTGTCCGTCCCGTAATTGAGATCATCACTGGTGACAAAATAATTCTTCCCGAGAATGAAACCCTCCTGGAAATACCAGTAGCTTTTCTCTCCAAAATCCATCGCGTAGGAGAGATCCCCCATTTCCCCAAGGTGCTCGATAAGGATGATTGTCCCATCGAAGCACAGAATCAGAAAATCGGGGTACCATGTCTTTCGTTTTCCGTACTGGTCAACGAACGTAACCGCACAGTCATAGCGAAACAGGATTCCCCTCTCACGCAGGAGATTATACCAGATGCATTCTCCCTTGGAACGCATGCGGGTCCCGTCTTCCGCATAGATCTCCGCATCCGGGAATGGATACGTGCACTTGGGATACGGGGCTTCCGCCCACTTCCGGATTTCCTCGTATCGCTGATTGAAGCTGTTGTTCCTTGCCGCCATACGATACGCCTTGGGCATCTCCGCAACAATGCTGTCGAAGTCATACTCCTGATATTGCTGCTCCAGTTTCTCCAGCAGTTTCTGATCGTGCCGGAGACGCGTAAGTCTCTTCGCCTTGAACCTGTCCGCAAACAGTTCCTGGACCGCCTCCGAGTCTGGTGCACTAAGATAGACCTTTCGCGTGTGCCCTCCCTTATCTTGCAAGCGCTCAAAAGCATAGAAATGATCTCCTTGTTTCTGGATATACAGACTTCCGCGTTCAGTGCTTCCTGGGGTGCTCAAACCAATGAAGCGCTGAATTCGCCTCTGCTCCGTTTTTATCGCCTCCATGAACATATTCCTTGACATTCCCAAACCCTTTCTTAAATCGTCGATTTTACTTTTAGGTCTTTTCGCGAATATGCATAGGTCTTTGGACCTATCAGTTTTGATGAAAAGACCTATTTCCACAACCGGAGTGGCAGAATCTTAGGTCATATCTCAATAATGCATACGTCCTAAGACCTACAGAAAAAACATATAAGACCTATATGACTTTCATTGTCAAATCTCAGCGTGAATATATTACCATTATTGGTAGAATATGTCAATCATTGAGTTGAAAAAGCCCGCAAAATAACCCGATTAACAGCAAGGGTCGGGTAAGAACCAGGCAAGCCCGGGGCAAGCGCCGAGCAAAAACAGACATGCGTAGCTTTATCAAGTGGTGTTCAGTCTCAAATGCGCTGTCAAAGCCGCATGCTGCCCTTGAGGAATGCACGGATGCGTCAGTGTCTTTCATTTGCTGAGTGATTTGGGATATAATAGGTGTGTCAAACAATGATCAAGTGAGAGGATTAACCCATGGATTATGTGTATCACTATACTTCCCCGCTCGGCGGCATCACGCTGAACAGCGACGGTCAGGCTCTGACCGGGCTGATGTTCGACGGCGAGAAGTATTTCGAAGAAACGATCAGTGCGCACAGTACGCAGGGTGCAGACACGGACCTTCCTGCCTTTGCAGAAACGGTGTGCTGGCTGGACACTTACTTCAGCGGCAAAGACCCCGGGTTCCTGCCGCCGATCAACCTGCATACGACGCCCTTCCGAAGGGAGGTCTGCGAGATCATGCTGACGATTCCCTACGGCGAAACCATGACCTATGGGGAGATCGCCGATATCATCGCGCAGCGGCGGGGCATGACGCGCATGTCCGCCCAGGCGGTCGGCGGCGCGGTCGGTCACAATCCGATTTCCCTGATCATCCCCTGCCACCGCGTCATCGGGACGAACGGATCGCTGACAGGCTACGGCGGCGGCATCGATAAGAAAATCAAACTGCTTGAACTGGAAGGCGTGGACATGACCGGCCTGTTCGTGCCTACCAAGGGGACTGCATTATAGAAAGAGACTGCACTATAGGTGATTGCAGAAGCAGATCGCAAAAGGAGGTAGCAGATATGTCATTTACGGATATCAACGAAGTAACGGATCGGCACCTGCACATCGTGTGGACCAATTCGGACCCTGTCTCCGCTGTGAACATGGTCCTGATGTACGCTACGAATTCATTGCTGAACGAGTGGTGGGACAAGGTGACCGTCATCATCTGGGGCGCGTCCCAGAAGCTGGCCGCAGAAGATGAAACAGTGCGTTTCGAAATGCAGAACGCGCGGGATGTCGGCGTGGAATTCACCGCCTGCGCCAGCTGCGCGAACAACCTGGGGACCGCGCAGATACTGGAAGCGGACGGAATCGAAGTGATCCGGTGGGGTCAGAAGCTGTCCCTTCTCCTGCAGAATGGGAAACATGTGCTCTCTGTCTAGGTTACGCTAGGAAATCCCCGTCTATACGCAGCAGAGGAGTTCCCGTCCAGGCGCATCCCGACCGTTTCGTCTGATTTACCTCCACAATTCCATATGGATGTGCGGTATGTCGTCTTTCAGGAACACATCGGACGTCCGGGTGAATCCTGCCTTTGCATAGTAACCTTCGACATAGTCTTCCGCTTCGATGAAGATCCTGTCTGCGTGCATTTGATCCCAGGCAGTCCGGATTCCCTCCTCGAGGAGTTCTTTTCCGAGGCCTTTGCCGTGCTCCAGCGTCAGGACGCGGCCCATCTGGACCGTACGGACATTCTCGCTATCGGTTCTCCCGGATGGCGATGTGTCATGATAATCGGGCATCTTCGTACCCTCCCTGATCTGCTCCTCGGTGAGATTCCCTGACCAAATCGCTTTGCCATCGAGCAGAATGACATCCGGCTCTTCCTCGATTTCATAGATCCGCATATATGCCGCGACCCTGCCCGCTTCATCTCTGCAGAAAACGTGATACCCGTAGTCCCGATCGTCACAGTCCTGAAAAATGCATTCCTGTTCGATGACGAAAATTTCAATTCTGGACTTCAGTATTTCGTATAGTTCCTCCGCCGTCAGGTCGTGAAACTCTTTGCGTTCGAATTTCATCATGCTACTCCCTTTCTCTTCAGTTCCCTT
>JBGUKV010000063.1:0-4229 GCA_045114655.1 Candidatus Allocopromorpha sp.
AATTTGACGGCACTCTTATCCAGCTTGTCTCAAACGGGAACCAGTATTTTGCAGAATGATATAGCATCTCTCTTTCATAGTTATTCTCAAGACCGCTCAAATCTAGATAGAATAGACTTGCTAAATTTTTACTGGCTAAATCATACTCTTTTAAATCACAAGCTATTTCATACTGACTTAATTCACAGTTCCTTCTTAAGCCATAGTCATTTCCCTGCCTATATACTTCTTTTCGTTTTTCTAAATACCTATATATTTCTCTGGCACACTGCTCCTCTTCATCTGCGTGATCAATGATATATGAAACATTCCAGATTGTGATATTGTCGCATCCTTTCGTACCAGCATAATAGATTTGATAATTGTGCTCTATTGCGTCATCACCTTTTCTTGTGAGACAAAGATATTTCTTAGGGAAAAAGAGTTTTAATTCAGCAGGATCTATTGCATCTAAAATGTTTTAGCCAAGTCAGAATGACCGCTATCTGCGCTGCTTGACTGTCCGTGAATTGCTCTGTATACTGTCTTTCAAAGATAAAAGAAAGGGAGTCACAGAGCTAACCAGTTCCAGCAGCGTTACTCTGTGACTCATGGTGGTGTAACACCATGTTCATTGTACCAGAGTATACTGAGGTAAATCAATGTGTTTTTACCTGACAGCAGCGATTTTCTGTGTCCAGTGTGCAAATCCGGCAATCTTCAGTTCCGCGACCGCTGTAAACGGATCCGGAAACTTGAGGGTGGCGACAAGGAATGGATCTCCATTCCCCGCCATCAGTGCGACAATCCGTCCTGTCGAAGAATCCACCGTATGCTCCCGGACTTCCTGGTTCCCTTCAAACACTACCAGGAGACGGTGATCGTAGACGCGATCGACGATAGGATCGTTCCGGAGGAATCAGATGACCGGCCGTCCGAAACTACCGTTTTACGATGGAAATTATGGCTGATGCTCAACGCTGCCAACATCGATGGGCATCTGAAATCCATCGGCCACAGGGAACTTGGTTTCTCTGCGGCACTTATGGAATCCGGCATTTCGCTGCTGAATGAATTACGGAAGATCCTCCCTGAAGGATGGCTGAGGGAGATTCTTCGAATCATCTACAATTCGGGGGCAAAATTGTCCTCCGGGTTAATTTGAGTTTTACCGACTTTGGTTTTCTGTCCGTTCAATGGTCTTGTATACTTCCATCAGAAGGAGGTTTTACAGACACATGAACAAAAACAGAGACTTTAAGTTACATCAATGGCAGGACGAGAAGGCTCTGGATCGTTTCCAGATGATCGGGCCTCTGCTTGATAATACACTGGATCATGCAAAGCGCGTCCAACTCAGGCACCAGATCGCCGAGCAGAATGATCTGTCATACAAAACGATCAAGCGCTACGACGAGGCGTGGCAACGTGATGGCTTCGATGGCCTTCGGCCAAAGGATCATTCTCCAAGAAACAAGGACAGCCTTCCGGACAACTTCGAGGAACTGCTGCAGCAGGCGATCCAGCTCAGGCGGGAGGTCCCGTCCAGATCGGTGGACAAGATCATCACGATCCTGGAACTGGAGGGCCGGGTCGCTCCGGGTGTTCTGAAGCGGTCAACACTACAGCGACACCTGTTCAATGCAGGCTTTGGGAGCGGACACCTGAGGATCTACAATGAGGCGCGGGAAACTTCTTCCAAGCGTTTCTGCAAACCTCACAGAATGATGCTCCTGCAGGGAGATATCAAGTATGGCCCTAAACTGCCCATCGGCAAGAACGGAGCATCTGTCCAGACATATCTGTCCTCTGCGCTTGATGACCACTCCAGGATGCCGCTCGCCTCACGGTTTTACGACAACCAGAGAGAAGAAATCGTGGAAGAAACCTTTCGCAGTGTCATCCTCAAGTACGGTGCTTTCGACGCCTGTTACTTCGACCACGGATCTCAGTATGTTGCTAAGCAGCTGAGTTTTTCACTGGCCAGGCTTTCCATCAAAATCAGGAAAGCGCCTGTCAATAGCGGAAAATCCAAAGGCAAGATCGAGAAGTTCCATCAAGTCGTAGATAGTTTTCTTGCCGAGGCAAAGGCGAAGAAGATCCGCACACTGGAGGATCTGAATCACTACTGGCAGATCTATCTGGAGGAGTATTACTGCAAGCAGCCGCATGAAGGCATCCGAGAGTACTACGAAAGCCTGGGAGTCTCTATTCCCGCGGAGGGGATCTCCCCGGAGCAGGAATGGAACCGCGACAGCCGTCCTCTGAAGTTTCTTGATGTCAGCGCCGTGGGCGAAGCATTCCTGTACCATGAAACACGCGTGGTAGACAAGGGCGCTTGCATCAGTTTCCAGGGAAGAAGTTACGAGACCAAGCCGGCACTCATTGGCTTTAATGTGGAGATCGCTTACGATCCTGCTGCTCCCGAAATCATCACAGTGAGCTATCCCGGCTTCCCATCGTTCAAGGCGCGGCCTCTGGAAATCAAGGAACAGTGTGATCCGAAAACGCCTCTTCCGGTTTCTATGCTGGCCGTCGAGCCGGAGACTTCACGTTTCCTCGACGCTCTGGAGAAGCAACACAAAGAATCTGTAAAACGCCGTGCAGATGCCATTTCCTTCGGCGAGTACCGGAAGGAGGTGTCTCAGGATGTATGAGGAATATTTCGGAATGCAGCACACTCCCTTTACCAGGGATGTCCCGCCGGAAGCACTCTATGAGTCCGCAGCAATGGCCGATGCACTTGGACGCCTCAGCTACGCAGCAGATCATCAGTTATTCGCTGTTGTCACATCAGAATCCGGTTGTGGAAAGTCGACGTTGATCCGCAAGTTCGCAGCAAGCCTGGACAAGGACAAATATATCCTGCTGTATATCTCGGATTCAAGACTTAGTCCAAGTTGGCTGTACAAGGAAATGCTGACCCAGTTGGGATTGATGCCGCACTTTTATCGCAGTCAGGCAAAGCGCCAGCTGACGAAGGAGATCGAAGTCATCAAGGGTGTCCACGGCCAGAAGGTCATATGCGTACTCGATGAGGCTCACCTTCTGGACAAAGAGACCATCGAGGAATTCCGGTTTCTGCTGAATTACCGTTTCGATTCCGTGAGCCCGATGGCACTCATCCTGGTCGGCCAGACAGAGTTGTGGGAGACCAAACTCAGGCTCAGACGGTATGCTGCCGTCCGGCAGAGGATCGATATCAACTGCGTGCTCCCGCCATTGGATCGTGCGGAGACGGAGAAATATATCCGCAGTCATCTTGCATATGCAGGATGCAGCCAGGAACTTTTCACCGCCCGTGCACTGGACGAGATACACAAGATCTCATCCGGGATTCCCAGAATCATCAACCGCATCTGTGAAAAATCACTGATGTATGCCTACCAGCAGCGCCACCAGCTGATCGATGATCACATCGTCGAGTTTGTGACCGAGCATGAGATGCTTAAGGGGGTGAGCGGCGATGACTGATGCAGGTAAGCCTACCGTATGGGATGTTCTTGAGGAATACGCGGATGTCCATGACGAACTGGATGACGCCATTGATATGTTCTCCTGGGTGATCGAAGATATGCAGACTGCTCTCTCGGAGCTTGAGGATCAGGCTTCAGAGATCAGCACTCATCTTGCTCAGACTGAAAAGCTCTTCCGGAGGTTCAAGGCACGGAATCCCAGGTACTTCAAAGCATAAATCGTATCGGCCCGGAGGTGGCCATGCTGCCTCCGGATTCCCCCAATCAATGGAGGACAGCATATTGAGCAGTTAACAGACAATTTGACTGGCCTAAAATCGGACGATTTAGGAGGTCAGCAACATAAAAGACGATTTACAAGGACTTCCTTTTTCCCGGACACTGGCAATTCTTTAGCTTTAAGAACGGACTTTAATTCTTTGACGGTGTAGGTAGTGATAGTTTCCTTTAAACCAGCATACTCGACATAGCCCTCGCCTTTCAAATAATCTACCATATCAACGTATTCGGCTTTGGTCATTCCGTATGCATATCCGAAACGGCCTAGATAGTCATTGTCCTCATATAAACGTCTGCACAAGAATAAAAACAATATTTGATGTGGAAGCAACTTATCGTGTATTGGTTGAGCATCACGTTTTTGAACAAGGAATGGCTTCGTTGTTAAGTCAGAATAGTTCAAGGAAAACCTTGAAGCATCACTATTAAGCACATAACTGTAATCTATTTCTTCTTTACTACCTATACCATTTTCTGCTTCATGATTCTCGATTG
>JBGUKV010000064.1:0-14910 GCA_045114655.1 Candidatus Allocopromorpha sp.
CCACACTCCATCGAACCTGGCGAAATCGATCAGCATCGAGGCCGGGGAACTGCTGGAGTGTTTTCAGTGGAACGATACGGATTTTGACAGAGAACATGTGAAAGAGGAGCTGGCAGATGTGCTCGTCTATTGTCAGAATATGCTGGACGAGCTGGGGCTGGACGCGGATGAGATCGTGAACTCCAAGATGGACAAGAACGAGGCCAAGTATCCGGTCGAGAAGGCGAGAGGAAGCGCGGCAAAATACGATCAGCTATAGTGTCAATCAGCTATAGCATCAGTCTTTCCACGGGTCATCCCAGTCATCCCATTGATCAGATGACGTTTTGCCCGCAGAATCGCCTGAAGGATCTGCAGAAGAATCCTCAGACTTTGCATTCGCCTGCTCGTCAGGTTTTGCATTCAGCTCTAATTGTTTGTGGCGGTTGGCGTGGTCGATCAGCTTCTTCAGGGAGAGGGGCGTCGACAGGACCGCGACAAATATGATGATCAGTACTATCAGTGTTTCCATATCTATATTATAGGTGAACAAGATGAAACATTTCAAGCGTCACGAAGACGCGAAACCGGAAGTAATGAACAATGGAATCACGAAGCGGATCCTCTCCTATGACGACAGCCTGATGGTCGAGGAGCTGGTCTTCGAAGAAGGCGCGCAGTCAAAGGTGCACGCGCACACGCCGGTGCAGATCCCCTATGTCAAATGCGGCGTGTTCGAATTCACTGCCGGCGGCGAGACCTTCGTGCTGAAAGAAGGGGACACGGCTTACATGGGACCGGACGAACCCCACTGCGTCAAGTGCCTGGAAGAGGGCACGCTTGTGGTGGCGTTTTCACCGGTCAGAAAGGATTACTTATGAGCAAAGACAACACAACGCGTATTGAAACGCAGATCGGTGATCTGACGAAGATCGCAGACGTGGACGCTATCGTCAATGCGGCCAACACATCGCTGCTCGGAGGCGGCGGGGTGGACGGCGCCATCCATCGGGCGGCAGGAAGGGAACTGCTGGAAGAGTGCAGGACCTTGCATGGGTGCGAAACAGGCGACGCCAAGATCACCGGCGCATATAAACTGCCGTGCAAATATGTCATCCATACCGTCGGTCCGATCTGGCGCGGCGGCGGCAGCGGCGAGCCTGAAAAACTGGCGTCCTGCTATCGCAGATCCTTGGAAGTCGCGGTGGAGAATGGCGTCAGAAGGATCGCATTCCCATCCATATCCACAGGTATATATCACTTCCCGCTGGATCTGGCAGCGCAGATCGCCGTCAGCACCGTGCGCGATTTCGTGAAGGCGCATCCGGATGCGTTGGATCTGGTGGAATGGATCTTCCTCGATGAGCGGTCAAAGCGTCCTTATGATGGGGAGATCAAGAAACTCTAGAGGCTGACCTTGTCCAGGATCCCTGCCATCTTCGCCAGGAAGATGCCGTAATTGGTGATGGGAACGCCTGCTTCACGCGCGGATGCGATGCGGCTCAGGACGTGCCTGCGGTTGAACATGCAGGCACCGCAGTGGATGATAAGATCATACTGCCTGAGGCTTTCGACATCAGGGAAATCATTCCCCCGTACGTTGGTAATGACGACCCGGTCTCCGAACTGCTTCTGCAGAAGGCGCGGGATCTTGACGGTCCCGATGTCTTCGTTCTGCGGCACGTGGGTGCAGGCTTCGGCGATCAGAACACGGAAGGAGTCCGTTGACTCTGTGCCGGATGATTCTGCGTCGGTATCCTGCAGCGCCGTATCGATTGCCTTCACGCCATCCAGAAAAACATCGATGTCGCCTTTGGCGGCTGCCATGAGAATCGAGAAAGAAGTCAGAGCGCTCTGCTCTGGCTTTTTCTGATAGACCAAATCGAAACACTGTGAGTCGGTGATGATCAGATCCGGCGCGCGGTTAAGCGACTGCAGCGCCTGTGAAAGTCCGTCCGCCGTCGTGGACATGACCTGGCACTTCCTGTCGAGGAGCGCGCGCAGCGTCTGCACCTGCGGCAGGATCAGACGGCCTTTCGGCGCCTGGATATCCTGCGGCATCACAAGCAGCACCAGACTGCCGTCCTCCAGCAAGTCACCAAGCAGATCCTCTTCCATATATTCTTCCGGCGCCGCGTTTACGATTGCCGTACGCAGAGCGTCGATGCCTTCGCCCGTCTTCGCGCTCACCGGGATCGCGGATGCAAAAGCATCATTGCCGGGCAAATCAGCACCGGACAAACCAGCCTGACCGGCCGCATCGATTTTATTCAGTACTGTGATGATCGGAATGCCGGCTTCCTCAAGACGGGACAGCCAGGCGAGATCATGAGAATCGGGAGCTTTTGCCTGCGGAGCATCGGGCAGGGCGGAGCATGCGGCATACCCGGGCAGAACGCTGTCGTCGGTTGCCGGGAGTTCCGCGCCGTCATTGTTCAGGAACTTCGATCCGTCGATGACAAGAATCGCGATATCGGTTCGGTCGATGACGGAAGCCGTTTTCGCCGTGCGAAGTGCACCCAGTTCGCCTTCGTCGTCGAAGCCGGCAGTGTCGATGAACACGACCGGGCCGATGGGATGCAGCTCCATGGATTTATAGACAGGGTCAGCCGTCGTTCCCGGAGTGTCCGAAACGATGGCCAGATCCTGACCGGTCAGGGCGTTGATGAGAGAGGATTTCCCGGCATTGCGCCGTCCGAATATTCCAATGTGCAGTCTGCCTGCTCGCGGCGTATTGTTCAGTGACATTTCACATCTCCTATATCTGTTACGATCCGGAAACCGGCCTCAGTGACCTGCCGCTTAAGCAAGTCCATGCCTTCAGCGGACTCGGCTCCGGTAAAAAGTTTGTTGTCATAGATCGTGTAATTCGCCCGTGCGGATTCCGGGGTGAGATTCGGCATAACGACGTTCGCACCGGCCTTCAGCCCCAGCACGCGTCCTTGCGGATCGATGGTGCCCAGCGCTGTCGTAGATGGAATGAGCGCATACGGAAACAGGATGCGGAGAATGGCCAGAAGCCGGAGGGTCAGCTGCAGTTTCTGTGCTTTATCGAGGCCTTGCGCGCACTTGGCGGAACTTCTCCCAAAAGGCGTGTCCGCCTGCGGAATGTACGGCCCGATGCCGATCATATCCGGCTGCAGCTTTTGCATGAAGCGGATGTCTTCGAGCAGATGATCCGTTGTCTGTCCCGGTGCGCCGATCATGAGTCCGGCGCCGACCTGGTAGCCGATTTCCTTTAAATCATAGAGGCAGCGCATACGGTTTTCAAGGCTCATTTCTGAAGGATGGAGCGTCCGGTACAAGTCGGGTGATGCCGCCTCGTGCCGCAGCAGATATCTGCGGGCGCCTGCATCGAACAGGCGCCGGTAGCTTTCGCGGGAACGTTCGCCGACAGACAATGTAACTGCGCAGTCCGGGAATTCGCCGCGGATCGATGAAACGATATCGCAAAGACGGTCATCACCGGCGGTGCTGTCTGCAAAGTATGGATCCTCGCCGCCCTGCAGCACGAAGGTCCGGAACCCGGCATCATATCCGGCCCGGCAGCATCCAAGGATCGTGTCCTTGTCCAGACGGTACCGGTCGAGTTTGGTGTTGCCCGCACGGATGCCGCAGTAGAAGCAGTTGTTTGCGCAGTAGTTCGTGAACTCGATCAGCCCGCGCAAATAGACCTCGTCGCCGTACGCCTCCCGGCGGATGCGGTCGGCTTGAGCGAAGAGTTCTGCGTCATCTGTTTTGTGCAGTAATTGTTTTATTTTTTCGTTCGATTTTTTCATGGGAATCTTCGCGATTTGTTAATTGTTTAATCGGCTAAAGTCAATATACTACAGAATCAAAAGAATTCAAGAAGTATTGCCTTTGAAAAAGCCAGCGGAACGCAAAAGCGCAAGATAGTGATATGGAGGATTTGTAAGATGCGGCAGAAGAGAGTATAATTTTGGACGGAACATGAATGAAGGCAGTGATAAAGGCAGCAGGAAATGAAGGAAGAATTACAGAATGTATCGCAGGAAAGTATTGCACAGGCCTTGGCAGCAGACTATTTCTGCATCTATTACGTGAACGTGGAGAACAACAAATTCACTGAATACAGTGCTTCGAAAGAGTACAGGGCATTGGGCCTGCCCAAGAGCGGTGATGATTTCATCGGTTTTTCACGGGAGCGGTTCGAGCTGCTCATCGATCCGGATGACAGAGAAATGTTTCTGGATTGCTTCACGAAAGAAGACGTGATCGCAGCGCTGGACGATCACGGAATCTATACACTCACCTTCCGAATGATGTTTGCGGGCAAATCCACCTATGTCCACCTCAAAGTCACCAGGATGATCGAAGAAGAGAGACGGCACGCCGTGATCGGGATCAGCAGTGTCGACGATCAGATACGGACGCAGCAGGCATTCCGGCAGGCGCATGATGCGAGAGTCAGACACAGCCGCATTGCGCAGGCGCTGACAGGAGACTATTTCAGCATCTACGTTGTCGAGCCGGACACAGATGAATTTGTCCTGTACAGTTCCGCCGGAGCGTTTGATGAGCTCGGCGTTGAGACATCCGGCGGGGACTTCTTTAACCTGAGCCGAAAGAACATGGACCGGATCATCTATCCGGAAGATAAAGACCGCTTCATGGGGATCTTCACCAAAGAGAAGATCATGACCATTCTGGAGCGGGACGGCAGTTTCACCATGAAGTACCGGCTGATGATCGGAGGAGAACCGACCTACACCAGCATGAAGGCGACACTGCTGGAGGACGAGGACGGAAGGCATCTGATCATCGGAACCAACAACATCGATGCGCAGATGAAGCGGGAAGAGAACTATCAGAAGAAGATGGCGGAGGCGAAAACCACCGCGAAGAACGACTTCCTCGCCAACATGTCCCATGATATCCGCACGCCGATGAACGCCATCATTGGATACACAAACATTGCGAAAAGCCGGTTGGATGAACCGGAGGTCGTCGAAGACTCATTGGAAAAAATCGGCTCCTCCAGCCACTTCCTGCTGTCGCTGATCAACGATGTCCTTGACATTTCGAAGATCGAAAGCGGCAGGATGCAGATCAATGAAGGCGAGTGCGACCTGGCAGCGGTGCTTCACAGGATCGAAGACATCACATACCTGCAGGCGCAGAACAAATCACTTATCATTTCATACGACCATTCCAGCGTGCAGCATTACATGGTCCGCGGGGATGAGATGCGCATCGAGCAGATTCTGATCAACATCGTCAGCAATGCGATCAAGTATACTCCGAACGGGAAAAGCGTTGCACTGATTGCGGAGGAAGAGCCGTCAGAAGATCCCGGAAAAAATCATTACCGATTCATCGTTCGTGATACCGGCGTTGGCATCAGCGAAGAGTATCTCCCGCACATCTTCGACAGTTTCACACGGGAACAGAGTACCCTCGTCAACCGTACGCAGGGAACCGGCCTAGGTCTGGCTATCACAGCCAAAGTCGTAGAACTGATGGGCGGAACGATCTCGGTCAAAAGCAAACTGGGCGAGGGCTCGGAATTCACGGTCGATCTGGACCTGGAAGCCGCCGAAGAAGTGAAACCGGATCAGCCCTCACAGGAAGCAGAATCCGGCGAAGCCCTCACCGGTATGAAGATCCTGCTGGTTGAAGACAACGACATCAATGCTGAAATCGCCAAGATGGTCCTCTCCCAGAAGGGTGTCGAAGTCGACCGCGCGGAGAACGGGCAAGTCGGATTCGATCAGATCCGCGCAAAGGGCGAAGGGTATTACGACGCCGTTCTCATGGACATCCAGATGCCCGTCATGAACGGTTACGAGGCCACCGAAGCGATCCGCAGCCTCCCGGGCGACTACTGCCGGAACCTTCCCATCATCGCTATGAGCGCCAACGCTTACGAAGAAGACGTCCGCACATGCCTTGACATCGGCATGAACGCCCACATCGCCAAACCTTTCCAGCCGGAACAACTGTACAAACTACTCGAACAACTGGTGTGATTATCTTAGAACCGGAAATCCCGTTCGCCGGCTTCGATTGCAGCGAGGCGTTGCCGGCAGATCTCGCGAACCTTCTCGTTGGGGATCAGTGACAGTTTCTCCTCGATCAGGGCGTCGCCTTTGGCGCGGGTCTCCTCGCCTGCGTAGTCCATGAGGAACTCCTTGAGTGTCATCATGGCGTTGGGCTGGCAGCAGTTGGCGATCTGGCCTGACTTGAGCAGGCTCATGAAGCGGTCGCCGGTGCGGCCTTCCCGGTAGCATGCCGTGCAGAAGCTCGGCACGTAGCCAAGGTCGATGAGCCAGTCGACGACCTCCGCGAGGGTGCGCCGGTCTTCTACGTCGAACTGCGCGGTGCCTTCGGATTCGAATCCGCCTTGCTCATCCAGTTCATCTCCGTAACCGCCGACGCTGGTCCGGCTGCCGCCGCTGATCTGGGTGATGCCGATTTCCAGACATTCGCGTCTGGTCTTCGCGCTTTCCCGGGTGGACATGATCATGCCCGTATACGGAACCGCGATGCGGAGCACGGCGACGATGCGTTTGAAGATATCGTCAGGCACACCGTTGTCAAAGGTGTCCGGATCGATATCGTCAGCAGGACGCACGCGGGGCACACTGATGGTGTGCGGTCCGCAGCCGTAGGTCTTTTCCAGATGATGGGCGTGCATCAGCATGCCGACGAAGTCGTATTTGTAGTTGTTGAGCCCGTAGAGCACGCCGCAGCCGACGTCATCGATGCCGGCTTCCATAGCGCGGTCCATCGCCTCTGTGTGGTAAGCGTAGTCGCTCTTCGGACCGGTCGGATGGAGCTGCTCGTAGGCTTCCTTGTTGTAGGTTTCCTGGAACAGGATGTAGGTACCGATGCCGGCGTCCTTGAGCTTCTTGTAATTTTCCACTGTGGTCGCCGCGATGTTGACGTTGACCCTGCGGATCGCGCCGTTCTTGTGTTTGATGCTGTAGATGGTCTTGATGCTCTCCAGGATGTATTCGATGGGATTTTCGCGAGGGTGCTCACCGGCTTCGATGGCGAGCCGCTTGTGCCCCATATCCTGCAGGGCGATGACCTCTTCGCGGATCTCTTCCTGGGTCAGCTTCTTGCGCGGGATGGTTTTGTTCTGTCCGTGGTACGGGCAGTAGACGCAGCCGTTCACGCAGTAGTTGGAGAGATAGAGTGGCGCGAACATAACGATGCGGTTGCCGTAGAAATGCTCCTTGATCTCTTTGCCCAGGTCGAAGATCTGCCGGATGATATCCGGGTCTTCGCATTCGAGCAGGGTAGCGGCCTCTGCGTATGAGAGACCTTGGTACTCCCTGCCTTTATCAAGGATGACCTGCATCAGTTCCAGGTCATCCTTGTGAGCCTCCGCAAAAGCAAGCGTGGCTTTGATTTTTTCATCGTTGATGAATTCTTCTGCTTTTTTCGATGTGCTGTTGTATTCAGCCATTAGAGCCTCCACTGTGATACGTCTGTGTGGAGCAGGTGGTGCGCCTTTTCTGAATTCGGCGCGCCGAAGTACTCTTCATAACTCATAGCGACGGTCGGATTCTCATGTGAGAACCGGATGTCCAACGTATTGTCGATGTTGTAGAGCTCGCTTCCGCGGAGCTGTGCCATTTCGGTTCCGTCATGGATCGGCTGTCCGCCTCCGCCGGAGCATCCGCCCGGGCAGGCCATGATTTCAACGAAGTCGTAAGTAACCTCACCGGCCTTGATGGCTTCGATCAGTTTGCGCGTGTTGCCCAGTCCGTTGGCAATGGCTACGCGCAGTTTGATGCCTGCAACGGTGAAGGTGGCTTCCTTCCAGCCGTCCATGCCGCGGACATTCTGGAACGCATCGACCGGAGGATTCTCTCCCGTGATCAGGAAGTACGCGGAACGCAGGGCAGCTTCCATAACGCCGCCGGTGGCGCCGAAGATGACGCCGGCGCCTGTTCCTTCGCCGAAGAAATCGTCAAATGGCGCTTCCGGAAGCTGGGCAGCTTTGATGCCGTCCATGGAAATCAGATTATCCAGTTCGCGGGTCGTCAGGACAACATCCACGTCCTTGAATCCGGAATCGCGGAGAGTGTGCTCATCACACTCGTACTTCTTGGCTGTACAAGGCATGATGGATACACAGCAGATCTTCGCGGGATCCACGCCGAGTTTTTCGGCCATGTATGTCTTGGCGATGGCGCCGAACATCTGCTGGGGTGATTTTGCAGTCGAAAGATTCGGAATGAGTTCCGGATATTCGAGCTGCACGAACCGCAGCCAGCCCGGACAGCAGGAGGTGAACATCGGCCACGGGTGATCGTCCTTATGTCCGATGCGGTCGATCAGTTCGCTGCCTTCCTCCATGATGGTCATGTCCGCAGTGTAGACAGTATCGAAGACGTAGTCGAAGCCGATCTGCTTCAGAGCGGCAACCAGTTTGCCCGTTGTCTGCTCCACGCGGTTCATGCCGATCTTCTCACCCCATGCGACGCGTACTGCCGGTGCGAACTGGACCATGGTGATGGTCTCCGGATCTGCCAGTGCGTCGAGGACTTTGTCCGTATCGTTTCTTTCGCTGAGTGCGCCGACCGGGCAGTGGGTGATGCACTGACCGCAAAGGCTGCAGTTGGCGTTCCGGATAGGCACGCCGTCAGTCACGCCGACTGTAGTCCTGAAGGAGGACCCGAGTTTCTCCCATACGTTCATGTTCTGGATCTTGTCGCAGACCTGTACGCAGCGCAGACAGGTCACGCACTTGGCCGCATTCCGGATGAGCGGGAAGGAGTCGTCCCAGCGGTAGTCGTCGGCGTTCTCCACATAGGAGGTGCCGACCACGCCCAGGTCTCTGGCGATGCTCTGCAGCGCGCAGTTGCCGCTTCTCGGGCAGGACGCGCATTTGCAGTCATGCTCTGCCAGCACAAGCTGGATGTTGATCTTTCTCGCCTGTCTGACGCGCGGGCTGTTGGTGTAGATGACCATGCCTTCTTCAACTTCTGTATTACATGAGGAAACGAGCTTGTCCTTTCCTTCGAGTTCTACAACACAGATGCGGCAGGCGCCGATGTCGTTGAGACCTTCCCAGTAGCAGATGTGGGGGATCTCCACACCGACGGATTTCGCAGCGTTCAGGATCGTGGTTCCTTGCTGCACTGAAGTTTTTCTTCCGTTGATCGTAATGTTTACCATGATGTGTGCCTCCCTCCTCTGAATGCGCCGAGATTGTTGCAGTCACACCGCAGGCAGCGGCCGGCTTCCTGGATCGCTTCTTCGAGCAGGAGTCCGTTTTCGAATCCGTCGAAGTCGCGGTTTCTCTCGTCAGGATAACGGCTTGTGAGTTCGGATCTTCCGCACGGGATGTAGTCCTTCAGATCCGGTTCCGGTATATCGAGTTCGACTTTGATTTCATGGTTGTAGCCGAGGTAGTTGTCGATGTTGGCTGCAGCGACTCTGCCTTGGGCGATGGCGTTAATAACGGTAGAAGGACCGGTTACGCTGTCGCCGCCGGCGAAGACGCCTTCCATGCCTTCCACGGCCATGGATTCGTCGGTATTCAGTTTCTTCCACAGTACGGAGACGCCGGCTTTTTCGAAGACTTCAGAGTCGATTTCCTGTCCGATGGCGCCGACGACGATGTCGCATTCGAGAACCTGTTCGTCCTTCTGCGCCGGGAAGGATTTCGGACGTCCGGAGGAATCGTACGGACCGACCTTTTGCGGCTTGACGACCAGTGCCTTGACATTGCCTTCTTCATCAGCTTCGATTCTGACAGGGGTCCGCAGCTCCAGCAGACGGCAGCCTTCTGCGATGGCGCCGTCGATCTCCTCAGGCAGCGCAGTCATGTCGATCTTGCGTCTTCTGTAAGCGATATCCACATGGGCCGCGCCCAGACGCATTGCGGTACGAGCCACGTCCATGGCCACGTTTCCGCCACCGACTACGACGACTCTCTTTCCTTTGAAGTCCGGCATCTTCTCATCGCCGATGCCGCGGAGCATGTCTACCGCGGAGATGACGCCTTTGCTCTCTTCGCCTTCGATGCCGATCATCTTGTAGTTGTGGGCGCCGATGGCAACGTAGACAGCGTCGTATTCGTTCATCAGTTTATTGACTGCTTTTTCTGTATTGATATCCGCATTGAGCTCAACATCGATCCCGGCGGACAAGATGGACTTGATGTCCCAGTCCAGTCTGTGACGCGGCAGACGGTAGCTTGGGATGCCGTAACGGAGCATGCCGCCCAGCTGTGCTCTGCGCTCGAAGATCTTGCACTTGTGCCCCATCAGTGACAGGTAATACGCCGCGGTCAGTCCGCTCGGGCCGCCGCCGATGATAGCGATTTTCTTGCCGGTGTTTTCTCTGATCTCAGGGATCGGAACAACGTCTGAGCAGTTATCCACGGCAAACATCTTGAGACCCCTGATGTTGATGGAGGCGTCCAGAATGTTTCTTCTGCAGTGGCCCTCGCACGGATGCTCGCAGATCAGCGCGCACACGGTCGGGAACGGATTGTCCTTTCGGATCAGCTTGACAGCGTCGTCATATCTGCCGGCTTTGATCAGGGAAATGTAACCCGGAATATCGACTTCGGCAGGGCACTTGGAAACACATGGAACGGTGTTTCTCAGGTCTGTTACGCTGTCGGAACAACGTTTTCTCTCGATGTGGGACATGTAGTCCTCGCTGAAACTCTGCAGGGATTTGAGAACGATTTCCGCGGTCTCCCATCCGATGGCGCAGTCCGAAGAATCACGGACGGTTTCCGCCGTCTTCTGCAAAAGCACCAGATCATCTGTTGAACTGTCTGTGTCGATATCCAGGATGTTCTCCAGGATCTGGATCATCTGATAGACGCCGACTCTGCAGGGGACACACTTGCCGCAGGACTGTGCCTGACACAGCTTCAGGAACGAACAAGTCATGTCTACCTGGCACTGGCTCGGAGGGCTGGCGATGACTCTGCGCTGGATATCTCCGTACAGAGCTTCCACTTCCTTCTGAGCCTGGCTTTTCTGTTTGAATTCCAATCTGCTCATACTGTTTTTACCTCATTACAAAATGCTGTGAGTTATAAGATGTGAAAATAAAAGTTTTATTGCTTTAACTAACTGAACAATGTAACTATACTCACTTAAAAAAACGAATTCAAGAAGTATCTGCTTCTGAAATCGGTTACAAAAACAATCACAGCAAGATAGTTAAAAAGCTGTGGATTACCAGTTCAAAAGGCAGCAGGACATGATAGGAAGAATCACTATCTTGCTTTTCGCAAATCCGATTAATTATGCATGATAATAGAGAAAACAACTGTTATAATAGAACCAAGTAAAAGATAGGAGGAAAAACAATGAAAATCACAGTTTTGAATGGAAGCCCAAGAAAGGAAAACACGTCCGCCATGGTCGACGCCTTTGAAGAAGGCGCGAAAGAGGCCGGTCATGAAGTGGAAGTGCTCCATGTTGGAAAGATGAAGATCGCAGGATGCCTGGGCTGCGAATACTGTCACACCAAAGGCGAAGGTCAGTGCATCCAGAAGGATGACTGGGAGAAAGTGCTCCCTGCGTACAAAGACTGCGACATGATCGTCTTCGCGTCACCGATCTATTACTTCACACTGACCGCACAGATGGAAGCTGCGATCCAGAGGGTATACTGCATCGGACAGCCGGCGAAGGCAACAAAGGCGGCGATGCTGCTGAGCTCCGGATCACCCGGCGTTTATGACGGGGCAATGGGGCAGTACAAAGGCTATCTAGCGTTCACAGGAATCGAGGACGCCGGCGTGATCACCGCTGTCGGCGATGAGAACAAGTCCGAGGCCAAGCTGGCGGAGGTTCGTGAATTCGCGAAGAATCTGTAGAAGAACATTCTGATTTGAGTAATGAAAAACCTTCTTCGTATTGTGTAAGACTTTGCGCAAGCGAAGGAGGTTTTTGTTTGCCAAACGGTTAAAACATGGTAAAATAACGGTATGATTATGGTATGATTACGCACAAGAAGTAAATAAGAAGTATTGGAAAGGAGATTATCTGAGATGACGATTGAGGAGATGAAAGAGCGGAAGCGCGCGCTCGGTTTCAGCAACAAGCAGCTGGCGGATTTATCAGGGGTCCCGCTTGGCACTGTTCAGAAGATTTTCGGGAATGTGACGAAAGCGCCCAGGCGGGAGACAATATTGGCGCTCGAAGCAGTGCTCAAGGCCGGTTGGGGCAGACAGGAGCACAAAGAGAAAGGCGTATCTTATGTGTTTGCGGGAGACCCGGGAAGTGACGAGGATGCCCGCCTTAGAGAGGTGGCGTTCAAATACCGGCCGGAACTTCCGGAAGGCGCGGATGAAAAACGTCAGGGGCAGTTCACACTGAAGGATTATTACGAATTACCGGATGATCAGAGAGCAGAACTGATCGATGGCGTGCTCTACAACATGACGGCTCCGGGCTTGGCTCATCAGACGGTCGCACTGCAGATCGCACATCAATTCCTGCTCTGCATGGATGCCTTTGAGGAGAAGGGCTGTGAGGTGTATATTTCTCCGGTTGATGTCCAGCTCGATATGGATGACAAGACAATGGTCGAACCGGATGTGGTCGTACTCTGCGATATGGATAAGGCCATCAAACGATGCATCTACGGCGCGCCGGATTTCGTATTGGAAGTTCTCTCGCCGACCACGCGAAGGAGAGATCTGCTGATTAAACTGAACAAGTACTGGAATGCGGGATGCAAGGAGTACTGGATCGTGGATCCGGAGCTGATGACAGTGACGGTCTATGATTTTGCCGGAGATGAAACAGCGGTCCATTATACCTTTGATGACAAAGTTCCGGTCCGGCTCTCAGAGGGCAAATGCAGCATTGATTTCCCTTCGATCCGCGAAAGACTTGCGCGGCAGAACCTTGACAAGGAATGAACAGTGCAATACAAAACCCCTGCCGCGCGGCAGGGGTTCGGTTGATATTTCTGCTGTGTCTGATCAAGTCTATTTCAGATTGTCGATTTTGTCTTTGATCTTTTCGTCGATGTCAGTCTTGTCCAGAACTTCGTCGGCTTTTGCTTTGATCTTGTCATCGATGTCAGTCTTGTCGAGCGCGCCTTCGACAGCGTCGCCGGCCTTGTCCTTCAGGCCTTTGGCTTTGTCGATCAGTTTGTCGTCGACATCGGTCTTGTCCAGCGCGGCGTCAGCCTTGCCTTTGATGTCCTTGGCTTTGTCCATGATCTTGTCGTCGATGTCAGTTTTGTCCAGCACTTCGTTGGCTTTTGCTTTGATCTTATCGTCGATATCCGTCTTTTCCAGAACGTCATCCACTTTGTCTTTCAGATTGTCAAGTAAACCCATGTGTATTCTCCTTTCATTATCAGAAAATTGATGCCTATATTATATTGCATCAAAAGATGCAAATCAATACAAAGCATTGTAAAACAATGCATCGATGCTTGACGTACGACACAGAAAAGGGATATAATCAGGATAATAAAAGGATAATATTCGGATAAAGAAGGAGGTATAGAGATGAAGATCGAAGACATGAGGTTTATCAAAGAAGAAATGGGGCTTTCCTATGAAATGATCGCGCAGGGCTCCGGGGTTTCCCTGGGTACGGTCAAAAAGATATTCGGCGGGTACGTGAAGACGCCGCGCTATGAGACTATGGCGGCGCTGGAGGCGTTCTTTTCGGTGGGCGCCGTTGAAATGCGCGAGGCGGCGTTCGAGTATTATGCAGGCCAGAAAAAGCAGGGGGAATACACTATCGAGGATGTGGAGAAGATTCCGGAGAAAGTACGGGTGGAACTGATCGACGGGAAACTCTACTATTTGGCAGCGCCGACGCCCATACATCAGGTCATTGCGGGTGAAATCTTTGTGAGGCTGAGATCATATATCGATAAAAAGGGCGGAGACTGCATGGTCGGCATGGCCGCTACGGATTTCAAACTGGATCCGGACAGCAATAAGACCATGGTGCAGCCGGATGTGTTCGTCATCTGTGATCCGCAGGTCATGGGACTGAAGCGGATGACCGGCGCGCCGGATCTGGTCGTTGAAATCCTGTCACCTTCGAACAGCGAGTCGAAGATGAATGAAAAGATGCTCAAATACCGGGACGCCGGCGTGCCCGAATACTGGGCGGTGAATTACGACAACAAAAGCATCACAGTCATTTTGTTTGAAGATTCAGAAGGCAACGCACAAATACATTTTTATACATTCAGCGACAAGGTCCCTGTCAGCATCTTCGAGGACTGCTTTATTGACTTTACAGAAATCGATGCTCATGTGCAGAAGTATATCGACAAATGTGAAGGAAGGGATTGACTTTTGCCCGGTCTCTGTTAGAATCATGTGGCGACACAAAATCATACGACAGTTCATTTGTACCTTCCTGTCGATAAACAAAACCGGGACTGCTTATTTTGCGCGTCGGGTCCCGTTCGCGCAATTTTTAATGAATGCTGTTTTTGCATCCTGCAGCTCCGGATCGGCCGGAGCTGTTTTTTAAGGAGACTAGATTAATGCAGACAACACAAGAACAAAAAAACGTATCACAATTATTCATGGTCATCGGGATCGTCTTCGTCACGTGCCTGCTGCTTTCGAATCTGATCGCAGGCAAGATGTGGGCGGTGACGGAGAATATCACTCTGCCGGCGGCGGTGATCCTCTTCCCGGTGACATACATACTGGGTGATGTTTTCACGGAAGTTTACGGATTCGAGAAGGCGCGCCGGATTATCTGGCTCGGCTTCGGGTGCAGCTTTTTCGCTGTGCTCATATACCTGATCACCATCGCGCTGCCGCACCCGGGATTCTGGGAAGGGCAGGAGAGCTTCGCGACCGTTCTCGGAACGACGCCGCGTGTGGCTTTGGCTTCCTTCGCCGGGTACCTCTGCGGCGAGTTCTCCAATTCCATGATCCTGTCCAGGATCAAAGTCGCCATGAAGGGCAAGCATCTTTGGGTCAGAACGATT
>JBGUKV010000065.1:0-2831 GCA_045114655.1 Candidatus Allocopromorpha sp.
CCTCGTTAAGATGCTGTACAAAAGGCTCATGTTTCTTTGTCTTCCTGTTCAATCATAAAACGCTTCCGCTTCTTCGCCACGGCTTCCCGGTCTGTCAGTCCCAATTCATAGACTTTCTTCTGTACGGGCTTCGGATAGAAATACAAACCGTTCAATGCGTTGTTTCCCACACCGATTTTCACCATCAGCGTAAACAAAGCGCAGAAGAGGATCAATTGCAGAACAATCATTTTGTCTCCTTCTTCACGCTCACAAGCAGCCCGTTTTCCCGTTTCACCAGTTCATATGTTTTCGCCATCGGATTCCGGTCGCCCACGATACAGTAATCGCAGCAGGCGCCGGTGCAGCATGTCCCCTCGCGGATGAGCGCGGCATGCAGCTTCAGCATTCTTTTTTTATCGATCGTTGTTCCGCTTCAAAACATCAAGACCGTTTTGTATCATTTCATTTCTGGCCATTTCATGCTGTCGGTATAAATAATCCGCGAGTTCCCTGCCATCTCTGGAGAGCTTGACGGTTGTTTCCTCTCCCCGGCTCACAAGCCCGTATTCTTCAAGGCGTTCAATCGCAGTCCGCACCGAAGCACTGCTTCGTCCCAGAAACTGACTGATGTCAATGATTCGCACGCTGTAGTAACGCTTGGAAAGGATCAGAATCGCTTCCAGAACGCTTGCGGATTGATCCTTTAAGAGAAGTCGAAGCCGTTGTTCTTCTCTTTTTATTTCCATGTGCTCTGACGGCATGGGCTCTTCGCCCTGGATCTGTCTGGCAATGCTCCTGTAATTATTGCCGCGATCCACCGTTTCGCGAATGGATATCTCTGCCTTCCGCATCCCGCTCTCTGTCAGATGGATCAGATGGTCGCGGTCTACGGTGAGATATCCGTCACTCTCCAAAGCCTTCAGCGCGACAGAGACAGACGGACGACTCACCATCATTTCCCTTGCAATATAGGATGCGCGTACAGCGCCGTAAGACGCGAGCATATAGATCGTACTCAGGTATTCTTTTGCCTTTTGTTCCCGCACTGTCCGTCATCTCCATTTTTATGTCAGTTCTGTCATCACGCCGTCGTCCATTCTAAATGCCCGGTCGGCAAACTTCAAAGCATCGGTTTCGTGGCTGACGATAAGAACAGCTGCGCGAGTCTCCGCCGCCTGGCGAAAGCAGCGAAAAACCAGTTCTGTATTCTCATCGTCAAGATCTCCTGTCGGTTCATCCGCCAGAATGATGGGCGGATGCATGGAAAGTGCCCTTGCGATGGCCGTACGCCGGACTTCCCCGCCGGAGAGTTCCCCGGCCCGCACATCCCTGAGATGCAGGATGTTCAGGGTATCCATCCACTGTTCGGCGCTTTGCCGATCTGCCTCTTTTTTGTAAAGCGTCTGAGGGAGAAGGATGTTCTCTGTCACCGTCAGGGTATCCAATACACTCCTCGACTGCGGCACAATGCCGACGGAGCGGCTGCGAAGGGCGGATAGCTCCTTGTCCGGCAGGCTGTAAATGTCTGTTTCTCCGAGGCGTACCTTCCCCTCCGTCGGTCTCAGGAGGCCGGCAAGTATATGGAGGAGCGTCGTCTTGCCGGAGCCGCTTCTCCCGCAGAGGACTGTCACAGTCCCCGGCTCCAGCGTCAGGCTGAGCGGTTTTACCGCGAAAAAACAGTTTGCCCCGCCTGTCTTCCTGAAATACCGTTTGCTGATTTGTTCGGCTTTCAGCGCAAAGGACTTCACTTCATGCCGCTGCATTTCAGTTTCCCTCCCTCAGCACGGTTCCCGGATCGATCCTGCTGAGTCGGAAGGATGTCCATGCGGAAGCCGCCGCGCCGATCATCACCGTCGCAGCCAGAGATGTCAATCCCAGCAGGGTCACGGATGAGATTCCCGGCCGCAGATAGGGCAAGCCGAGTTTTGTTTCGATCAGCGTTGTGAAGGGGAATACGATCAGCGAAGCAAGCAGCACGCCAAGCGCTCCGCCCGCCAGGCTGCAAAGCGCGGACTCCTTCAGAACCAGGCCGATCAGCATGGCGCGTGAGCTTCCCAGCAGACGCAGTACCGCAAATTCCCGCTTTCTTTCCCCGGCAATCATCGCAAAAGCGATCAGCAGAATCACCAGCGCCAGCGCCCAGATCGCAGCAATAAGGACCGTAACTGTTTTGGAAATCCCGGCGAGGCTGTCGGAAACATCCGTCAGCATGCTCTTGGTACGGACTGCGCTGCATTTTCGGGTATGTCCCTGGATTTTGCTGTTGACCTCGCCGATGTTGTAACCGTCCTTTACCTTTACATAGATAGCCGAGATCACATCATCGTCCGGATCGCTTGTCACCTTGTGCCAAACGCCCTTGGCCTCGGCGGCTTTCAGAAGGATTTTCATGGTATCCATGCCGCAGTAGACCGCGGTATCGAGTCCCGTACCGGTCGGTGCAAGCTTTCCGACAACCTTGCAGCGTTCATCATAGATGCGGATGTTTTCGCCAACGTTCGCTTCAACCTTACAGCCAGTCACAACGTCCAGTTCGCCCAGCTCCTGCGAATAGCTCTGCCCGATCCACGGACGTACGAAAAAATCTGTCTCCGGATCAAAGCCGATGACCTGGATTTTTACGGAACAGCAGTCGGCTTTCAAGGAGGCAAGGAACACCTGCGGCGCGGCGATCTCCACGCCCTCGACTTCCCGGACACGGATCAGATTATCCGCGTCCATGTAAAAAGCCCCTGTTGTTCCCTGCAGCAGCATGTTCTGAAAGCTCACCTTTGACTGCGCGGAGGACGGTACAACGATGATATCCGCACCAAGGCGCGATTCCAGGCTGTTCAGTCCCTGCCGCAGCG
>JBGUKV010000066.1:0-8263 GCA_045114655.1 Candidatus Allocopromorpha sp.
CACAAACCCCTCAAAATTTTGATCCTGACGCGATCTGGGATGTGGCTGATACCGGTGCTGACAATCAGCATACTGTTGAGCGAATCAAACAGAAATATCATGTAGAGGACTTTTTCCCGAGCGCGGTCAACAGCGGTGGAAGTGGTCGCTGGAAGCTGGCAGTGTGCCCGTTTCATGATGATCATAATCCCAGTTTCTGGATCGACACGAAACAGCAGCTGTGCGGATGTCATAGCGGTTGTACACCTTTGCCACTGGATGTGATCGGGCTGTATGCACGGCTGCACAATATCGACAACACAACCGCGATCAAAGAAATGGCCAGTCATCTATACTGAGCGAAAAATCATAACCATCGTAAGGGATATGCCCTATGGTTTGATCATTTTTTATCGTTGCTGATCGCAACTTTCTCAGCGGTCAGCAAAAATCAAATTACACAGGTGCGGGAACGCATCTGACCGGGGTGGCAAAAAAGAAAGGAAATCCCTTGCTAATTCTATTTATTCAACAACTAAATATAGCCATTGTGATGACGCGATAATTGTTCATTACTTTGGCGTATCCCCAAACTATTCACAAGCCATCGGAGACCCCCGGCGGTGGCTTTTTTGAAGAAAGGCAAACCATGCGACTGAATGCGGTCTACATTATCGGCGGTGAGTACTACAAGGTGCAGAGCATTGACAGCGGTCAGCTGAGGCCGGAGGATGCCCGCTTATACCGAGCGGTGAAGGTTCGGTGGTCAGGGAATCATTACTGGGAATGCTATGATGATGCGGATTATTTGATTGACGATGATCGCAGGATCGTGGCGAAGGAAGTCGGGTGGTGCTTAAGAAGAGAGGTGATGAGATGAATGCATATGCTAATATCGAAAAGTTGTGTTTACAGGCGTTGCACAATGGAAGTGAAGATGTGTGCAATTTCGAGCGAGACGGATTGCATTTTATTTCAGACAGTTATGCCGTCTGGGTTTTCGGTGAAGGATATGACTTAGGAGAGTCCTATGTCAAGTATCCTCAAAACAAGAAATTTGAAGAGAAATTATACAGCCTCGCAAAAAAGTATGAAAAAGTTGAACCGCTTTTACCGATGAGACAGTCACACGAATCTGTGATAACGAGAGGGTTTACCGCATCGAAATATGAGTCAAAGATTTCTGCACAAGAAGCATGGATGCAAGATAAGTACATCGTCCTTTTTGAACCGTTTGATCCTGAGTTTTGTGTCTATCCCAATTGGGATGAGAACAAGCCTATCATTGTCAAGTCTGGAAATTACCGCATCGGATTGATCATGGCGATGCACATTACCGATGAAGTCAGAGCGAAAAAAGTACAGGAGAAGTTATGAGTGAGAAATTGAAGCCCGTCATCTGTGGATGTGGTGGTGAAGCAGAGGTTGATTGTTTATTGCAACCGGATGGTTTTTATATGGCTGGGTGCTATTGCAAAAATTGTGGGACGAAAACGATACCTTTCTGGGAAAAAGAAAAAGATAAAGCTATTGACTATGCTGTTACAACTTGGAACAATGCAATGGGTGTAACAAGAGATATGGATGAGTGGTGTACCGACTGTAAGGAATACGACCCAGATAAGCATTGCTGTCCGAGATGGAACAAAGTCATCCGAAAGACGGTCGAGGAGATGCAGTTGTCTGGGAAGGTGGCGAAAGTGATAAATAGGCTTTATAACGGCACAGTATTAGGGATACTTGGTCTTGCAGATAGAAGTTATGGGACATGTGAAAATTGCTTGGGTGATGTGTTAGAACGGTATACCTATTGCCCTCACTGCGGGGCAAGATTGGAGTGGGAATGAGACATTTCACAGTCTGGCACTTAGTGATTTGGTTTGTATCAGGCTATCTCAATGGATATTTTGACAGGGACAGTCACCGATTTCGTGGGTTGATGTACGCAGGTGGCTTGTTACTTTGTGTTGTGATTCTGACATTATTGGAGTGGAAATGAGTGACGAACTGAAATTGAAACCGTGTCCGTTTTGCGGCGGAGAGGCAATTATGGGCATAGCTTGTCATGTTCACGAGGACTACGCTTTCCGAGTTGAATGTCGCGAATGCAAAATTGTAACGCCATTTTATGACACCGAAGCCGAAGCCATCGAAGCATGGAACAGGAGAGTTGTGACCGACACAAATGTCGGGAGCAAAGAGCGGACGGCGAAGGTGATTGAGCACGATGCGAGTATTACCGATACGGATGGTTACAAATATCAGAGGTCAGAATACCTCTGCGGTGCTTGCAAGAAAAAGGTACTTGGTGGCGATGATTACTGTTCTCATTGCGGATGCAGACTCGATTGGGGTGAAGACATCCCGATGGAATACTTTGAAAGTGGGGGAATATGAGTGACTTTATTAGCAGAAAAGCGTTGTGCGATGATTTGCGAGAATATAAGGTTCATCCTGTTCCTATTTCATCGGATGAATCTGAAGTCAAAGGTTATAACGATGGAATAGATTTAGCAATTTCTGTAATTGCCGAGTTTCCCTCTGCAGAGCCAGAGAGAAAGAAGGGGAAGTGGATAGAACAGGATGACGGATGGGACGGCGTATATTACGAGTGTTCTTGTTGTAAAGAAGCATTTACGTTGTTGGACGGAACTCCATCAGATAACCTGTACAACTTCTGTCCAAACTGCGGGGCGGACCTGCGAGGTGAGTGATGAAAACGCTGGATGAAGAAGAACCAAAGCGCATGACAAACAAAGAGTTTATTGTTGCTTTATTGACGGATGACCCGCGAATTTATGATTGTTGCGATTATCAATCCGAAGTCTATTATCGTATTGAATGCCCGTATTTTTGCGGTGATAAAAGGGCAAAATGTGTTAATAAAAGAATAGACGAAGTAACAAGAAGATTGTGTGAAGAATGTAAGTGCGAATGGCTTGAAGAAGAGGTAGACGAATGAAAACGTTGGATGAAGTGATAAAGGCATTACGTTGTACAAATCCTGAGACAGATCCAGAAACAAAATGCAATGATTGTCCTTATAAAGAATTCCGTATGAGTGACCTTTGGTACGTAGGTCCGAGTTGCCTTGACGTAATGTTCGCCGATGCACTCCACTACCTCAAAGAGTACAGTTCAAATCAAGATACTATTGCAGAACAGCTTGAAGAACTTGAACAGAAAAATGACCATGTTTGTGAAATGGCAAAAACGATTTGTGAAGAGTATGACAGATTATGCAATCGCTTGGCAGAGGAATACCGCAATGACCCTCTCACATGGGACGAGCTCAAGGCCATGGAAGGAAAGCCTGTATGGGTGGAACAGACGATGATTTTTGAAGAAGGTACTCCGGAAGAGTATCAGCAGGATGTGAAGGAATGGATGATCATCTCAGCCATTCATAACAAGCAAGGCTGGGTGGATATGGTCGATGTGGAAGACGGAGAACTGCAATTTGACCGGAAAGACAATACTTGGAAGGCCTACCGAAAGGAGAGGGGATGAGTTATGACATTACGCTGAAAGACCCGGTCACACACGAAGTCATTGAGTTTGACGAACCGCATCAAATGAAAGGTGGAATGTATGCCATTGGTGGGACAAAAGAAGCATGGCTCAACATCACATACAACTATGCAAATTACTACTACGATGCGGCAGAAGGTGATGATCGCTTTTTTGGCAAACTCTGGTATGATGAGCCGAAGAACTTGGGAATCCGCGGCATTTACGGAAAGACAGGAGCGGAATCTATCAGAATGTTACATGACATGATTTGCAGGATCGAGCCGATGCCGGATGAAGAGTGTGACGATCCTGAATGTAATGGTTACTGGAAGCCTACTGCAAAAAATGCGATCAGACCGCTGTACCAACTGATTGCTATGGCGCAGATGCGACCGGACGGAATATGGGATGGAGATTAAGGAAGGAGCGGGAAGCCTGATGCGGATCGGTCTGATCGATGTTGATGGGCATAACTTTCCGAACATCCCGCTGATGAAGCTTTCAGCTTGGCACAAAGCTAAAGGTGATCATGTTGAATGGTATCAACCATTACTGAGCGGACACATGGATGTTGTTTACATGGCGAAGGTTTTCAGCTTCACAGCGGATTACGGCTACCCAGTCAATGCAGATCAGATCATCAAAGGCGGTACAGGCTACCACATCAAACTGCGGAACGGAAAGGAATGTTGGGAAGGTACGGAAACAAAACTGCCGGAAGAAGCAGAACACACATTTCCGGATTACAGTCTTTACGGGATCACGGACACGGCATACGGCTTTATGAGCAGAGGATGCCCCAGGGGATGTTTTTTTTGTCACGTCAAAAGCAAGGAAGGCACAAAAGCGCATAAAGTCGCAGACCTGTCTGAATTCTGGAACGGTCAGAAAAATATCGAAGTCTGTGATCCGAATATCCTGGCATGTCCGGAAGCAGAAGACCTGCTGCAACAGCTTGCTGACAGCAAAGCGGTCGTAAACATCAACCAGGGTCTGGACGCGAGATTATTGACCGCGGAAAAAATCAGGCTGATCTCAAAGATCAGGATGCGCAAATATCATTTTGCCTGGGATAACCCTGCGGACGGTGAAAAGATCATTCCGAAGCTGCGATTATTCATGAACATGATCCGTCCGGCGAAACATGCCTGTATCTGTTACTGCCTGACGAATTTTGACAGCACGATCGAACAGGATCTGGAAAGGATATACAAGTTACGAGATATGGAAATTCAGCCGTATGTCATGATCTATGACAGAGAGCATTGTGATCCGCTTCTGCGGAAGTTGCAGAGATGGGTAAACGCTCCGCAATTGTTCTGGAGCGCGCCGAAATTTGAAGAATATGTGAGGTGAAGATGTATCCGAAATTTATTGAACTGCATGACAAGGGAGCCGGAGAACTATTCGGCATCAATATCAATCACATCGTGTCTTTCGGAAAAGAGGGCGTTATTCTGGCAGGCATTCCGACTGATATCGCGTTAGCCACTGCCGAGTCCTACGACGAGATCAAGCAGCTCATCAAAGAAAGCGGAATCCTGATCCACCGGGCGGATCCGCGGCTTGACACAACAACACCGCTAACGATGGCGGACCTGCAGGACATGATCGGAGAGCCGGTCTGGAACAGCAACGTCTTGCACTGGTACCTTGTCGATTCCATTCAGACAGATCGGGACGGAAGCAATGAGAAGGTCATACTGAGAACCAAGGGCGGTGCCGAATTGCCGTTCGATGAAGATGACCTGATCAAAACACCGCTGTATCGGATGAAGAGGGGATAATGACAGGACTTGATTGCCTAAAAGAAGAAATGATGCGGCGAGGGATGACGAAACAACAATGCGAGGCGAAACTTGTAGCCGTTGTTTTGGATATCCTTACAAAAGCCGATTGCAACCATGAAGAGGAATATCAGATAAAGGCTGATATAGAATCATTGAAAGAAGAACGTCAAAAGATTCAGGCACAAATCAAACGTGATCGGGCAGATTGGCAAAATGATGTTCAGTTATACGAGAAAAAGGTAAAAGAACTTGATACTTATATACAGAATTTCAACACGGCTCTTGAAAATTGCGAAACGCAGGAAGGGCGTGATCGATTGAAACTTGCCCAGATGTTCATCAACTCCGTGGATGTTGATACGAAGTACGACAACACAGCATATATTATCGGTTTGGCAGCTATTCTGTCTCGTGGTGAAATTGCCCCGATTGAAGAACTGCGGAAAATAAACAAGAAAATCCCCGGAGTGAAACATATAGTTCGCGGTGATATTTGTCTGGGAGTTCTGTGAGGCGGTACAATGATTGAGGCTGCAGCTGTGACTGCGTTTCTGGTGGTAGGCTCTCTGCTGCTGATCATCCTTTATGAGGTCTGGAAATGACGTTCGATGAAGCCTGGAAGCTGATCCTGTACATTCTGCGGACCATGGAGCACGGAGAGATACGGCTGTACGTGAAGGGAGGAAAAATCACCCATATCAACCGCACGGAAGAGGTGTTCCCGACGGACATGGACCGGTAAAACTCTGGTATAATTATCATGAAAAGACGTAAGACCCTTGGAAAGGCGCGTCGGAATATTTCCGATAGCGCTTTTTTTATTTATCGGTTTAAGGAGGAAGATGATGAGTGAGCACGAAATGATACAGGCAGTACAATCAGGCGAAATGAGAATTCAGGCAGTTCAGCCCAGATGGAAGTCATGGGCGGTTTGGGTGTCGGTGATTGGCGCCCTTTGGACCATCGCATCAGCGCTTGGACTTCCGGAGAAATGGGGAATTCAGGAAGGTACTTTCCGGACAATCGTTGATGCCATCGGCGTGATCCTGACCGGCTTTGGCATTCTCAACAACCCGACGGATCCGGAGCACTTTTAATGGAAAAGCTCTGGCCTATCGCTTGGGAAGTCATCAAAGTGGCTGTTGTTCCGTTTTGTCTATGGCTGTTCCAGCGTCAAATCTCCAAACGGGACGAACGCCGGGAATCCGAATACACCAAGCGAAAAAACCAGATGGATGCCCAACAGGAAAAAAGCACTGAGATCCAATTCCTGATGATGGAGCGGATAGATAGCTTGTCAGATATGACACAGATGATGGCTAAGAAACTGCATGACGCCGGGATCATCAATGGGGATTTGGAAGAAATGAACCAGAAGTATGCAGGGCTGAATTCCGAATACGAACAAAGTATTAGGGGTTTGGCCCTAAAGGTATTGAACAAATGATCACATACAGACAGCCATTTCAAGGAGAATACCCAATAACGCAGAAATACGGCGAAATTGTTCCCGGTGTTACATTCCAGGGAAAACCGCATACCGGGATCGATTATGGATGCCCCACCGGAACGCCGATTCTGGCATCCGCGGATGGCACCGTGATGGCAGCCGGATGGGATCTGACCGGCTACGGTTTCCGTGTGATTTTGCGTCACGCTGATGGGCGGGCTACCCTTTACGCGCACCTGGACTCGATCAGCATTAATATCAATCAGAAAATTACGCAAGGACAGGAAATCGGGATTTCCGGATCAACCGGTTATGCAACTGGTCCGCATCTCCACTTTGAGGCGCGAAAGGTTTGGAACAATTACACGAGTCATTTCGATCCGATGCAGCTGCCTTTGATAACAGTTGATGATCAAGTTAAACAGAATGCACAGCCGCTCAAAAATGCTGATTGTTTTCAGCGCGGTGACCTTCTTACAGTGCAAAATCCGATCGGAGTCAAGGCATTCCACGACACTGGCTTTTCGTACAATAGGGTGACTCAGTACCAGATGGGAACGCCTTTCTTTTTTACTGGTGATACTGTCGTTAGAAAAGATAATGGGTTAACTTATATGCGAGTCGTCCCGGCTCTTTTCAGCGTCTGGGTAGCGGTAAATGATGGAGAAACTCAATTGTTGGATAAATAGCATATGAACATAATGTGGAAATACCTGGATAAGCGTTCTGCTACTATTGCCGCCATCAAAGACTATGACAGCATGGCGTTTATTATCAAATCCACCGAGGAAAAGATTGAACGCGCCAACGATAAGCTGACCTCCGCCGGGCCGAAGCTCTCCCCTATACCGAGCGTTCACGATCCAAAAGCAACAGAAAAAAAGATCCTCAATGTTGTGGATGAGATCAATATTCTGCAGGAACGTTATAACGAGGCGCAGGAATATATGTCATGGTTCAAACCGGCATGGGCGCAGCTGGTTGAGGAGGAACAGTATATTTTGCGGACCTTCTATGCGGCGGAAAATAATTACGGCTGCAATGCCGCTTATGAAATCGCGGACAAGCTGCACATCGAGCAGGCAGCAACCTACAAGCGTAAGAACCGCGCACTGTCCAGGCTGCAGGTGCTGCTGTACGGGAGAGGCTGACATGCCGCAGCGTCCACGCAAGCCATGTGCGCATCCCGGTTGTCCGGAGCTCGTTGACCCGTCAGAGCGCTACTGCCCGGCTCATAAGCCGCTGCATCCGGAGCCTGTGCGCTCTGCCTCCAGCCGCGGCTATGATGCGCAGTGGCGGCGGGTCAGCAAGCAGTACCTCGCGGCCCATCCGCTGTGTGTCCGCTGCCTGTCCCGCGGCGTCTACACCAAGGCCACTGTCGTCGACCACATCCGCCCGCACCGCGGCGACCCTGCCCTCTTCTGGGACCAGAGCAACTGGCAGCCCCTCTGCAAGCAGTGCCACGACCGGAAGACAGGCCGCGAAGACCGAAATTGCACCTACACGTACTGACCGCCAAGCCTCGGGGGCG
>JBGUKV010000067.1:0-8132 GCA_045114655.1 Candidatus Allocopromorpha sp.
CGCCGCATTCGCCCGCATACAGCGCAACAACTACATGCGCCGAGTCAGAGTTCACCGTATCATCGGAATCGGATACCGCGCACCGGAAGTATTTTCCGTTAAGAGCATCCTCTGCCAAAATAGTGAGGGTATCTGTGTCAGAGCCCGTAAACGCACAGTTCTCCCAGTTCTCATTATCGTCGCTCCACTGCCACTGATATGTGACGCCGGTTTTGTTCGCTTCTACATGGAGAGTGATATTTTGGCCAACAGTTGCTATTACATTCTGAGGCTGGCTGATGATCTCAAGGGGCTCCGGCAACGGATTTGTCCCATAAGGATTTGCAGAGATCGTAAGATTCTCCGCAGAGAATAAGTCAATGCATTCCTCATCATAGCTGTAATGGATCTCCTCCGTACCAAAGCAGAGGAAGACGTAACCGTCCTCAACGCTTCCTGACGTATAGGGCACCAAAAACAGATCTCCACCGGATCCAACAGTTCCGGCATCGGAATTGGTCACATCCGCGAGATAATTCCAGCCGTCATCCAATGTGACGATATTCCACATATGTCTGCCTGCGCCCGTTCCGCCGGACATCAGTCCCGTAGCAGAAATCGCAGACACTTTGTTACTCGAAAAGTTCGTTTTGTCACAAAGATACTGAAATGCTTTCGAATATCCCTCACATACAACTTCTGTGGAATCATCCCCGTCAAAAACCCAAATCATCTGCCAAGGGTTTCCATACGCCACACCGCCGCCGGCAGCCGCATCATTATAAGACACCAAATCACAGATCTCTTCCTTATAATAATTCAGCTTCTCCATATCCGAGAGCCCGCTCGCTGCAGACAAAATATCCTGCGCGTTCGAAACAGCAGCCGTTGCAGCTCCCGTTTTGTTCGTATCCGCGGTATACTGGCCCGCAGAGAATTCACTTGCCACCGCAAAAGAGAAAGTATACTGCCCGTTTATATAGCATTTCCATTCTCCGCCACTTTTTGTTGCCCCGATCCCAGCACCTTTAGAGACACCCTGTGTCTTGTCATACCAGTATAATTCATATGGACAATCCGCAAGCAGCGCGTTAAGGACAGCACTAGTCTGAAGCTCCTCTTCAAACTTTTGAAAAGCAGCATTAGATGCCTCTTGCGTTATATTATTATCAACAACAATCGCATCAACCCCAAGTTCAGAGGCACTCCAGCCATGCGAACTGCCGTATCCCAGATCTTCTACATCGAAGGCAAATTCCGTTGATGCTATCTGGCCTGAAGCTACCTGCTCTGCTCCGTTTCTCAGCTCCGTATACAGCAGCAGAGAAGCTCCTTCAAATTTGCTGCCTACGGCCTTTTTGGCTCTTTTGCGGGTTCCTTCGCCTTCAAACAGCCTATCCACATATTCAGCGAACATCTCCTCGCTGTCATCATCGCCTAACCCTTCAACAGCGCTCACTGAGACCTCAGGCACCGTCGCGCCTTCGGCAGGCTCATCCGCTTCAGGATCAAGACCGGTATTCTGGTCAGCTGCCACGTCTGTTTCTCCCAAAGGCGCAGACTCTTCCTCAGGCGCTGCCTGATCATCCTGCGTTTCCTGATCATCAAGCGCTGTCTGATCTTCACCATCCACCGCCTGTTCAGTCTCATCGTCAAGTGCCTCCGTCCCGGTTCCTTCAACAGACGCTGTCTGCTCTGTCTCTTCACCGGACGTCAGTTGCTCTGTTCCTTCACCGATAGTTGACTGCTCAGTGCCATCTGCCGCTGCACCATTCTCCGCAGCAGCTTCGGATACTGCTGTCTCCTCATCAGAAGCAATCGTTCCACCTTCAGCTGCAAAAGCCGGCATCACAGATCCCATGACCAGCGCCGCCGCCAGAATAATTGAACAAAACTGCTTCCTGTAAGCCTTACCACTCCGTCTCCTACGCATTACCTGACTCCTTTAAGTTTATCAACAAGTTGCATACGACTCCTCGAAAGTCGACATAGAATTATTATAGTTTCATTCCTCCCGGAATGAAAGTCTCAAGGAAGCTTATTTCCAGCCGCTTTATCAATTTTTCGCTCAGTTGTCTTTATTCTACCGTATAACCGATAACTCGCCAATCTGCCTGCGCATCGGATTTATTTCCTTTGCCGCACAAAAAAAGAAGGCCTTCAGCCTTCCATTTAGTTCTTATATCAAGTCATTTGATGATTCCGGGCATCCGTTCTCAGCCGATCACAGATCTACTCAGCCACTTTCCTCTGACAAAATGAATCCTGTAAATAATAGAGCGAACGCCCCAATCCATGAACATGCCGATCCAGACGGAAAGGATTCCGAGGTGCAGTACATGGATCATGAAGATCGCGCCCGCAACTCTGCACAGCCACATAGTGAGGGAGGAGACGATCATGGTAAACTTGACGTCGCCTGCCGCCCTGAACCCATACGCCGGGATGAAGCTCATGGCCCAGAAAAGAGGCTTCACGATCGTGATCAGCAGGATCATCTTCAGGCAGAGTTCCGCCGCGTCCGGTTCCATACCGGCCAGCCAGACGACCGGCCTCGCAAACGCATATGTGAGGAGACAGGACGCTGTGACCACTATTTCGGCCCAGACAGTCAGCTTCTTAATATAGTAGACTGCCTGGTCTTTGTAACCTGCGCCCAGGCACTGCCCGACAACTGTCATCATGCCGATTCCGACGCCGCAGCCCGCGATTCCGTTCACATTTTCCAGAATCGCCGTCATCGCCTGCGCAGCGATGGCCGTTGTCCCGAGCGTAGAAACGCTGGACTGGATCGCAAGCTTGCCGAACTGGAACATTCCGTTCTCAACGCCTGCAGGAATACTCAGCCACATAACCTTGCGGATCATATCCGCATCCGGTCGAACAGATAAGTAATTCCGCACAACGATCTCTTGCTTGTTCCTATGCAGGTATCCCAGGATCCAGACACATCCGATCACACGCGACAACAGCGTGGAAAGTGCAGCTCCCGCAACTCCCATAGGAATCACAAAGATCAAAATAGCATTGCCGACAATGTTCATCATATTCGTAATGATACTGATCCTCATCGGGAGCTTGCTGTCACCGCACGCCCTGTAGAGCCCCGCGCCTCCCTGAAACAGCGCAAAGAAAGGATACGACAGCACCGTGATCTGGAAATAGATCAGCGACGCGTCCATAACTTCCTCCGACACCTGCCCGAAGATCATGGTCAGAAGCGGCCTCCTAAGAGCAAAGCAAAACGCCGCAATGCTGCCCGACAGCACCACTATGATGAGCAGCAGCTGCTTGGCTGCTTTATTACATTGTTCCAGATTCTTCTGTCCCAGGTACTGCGAACAGATCACCGTGCCGCCAGCCGCAAGCGCTGCAAACACCTGGATCATCAGTGTATTAATTGAGTCCGTCAGAGACACGGCCGAGATCGCGGCGCTCCCCAAATTGGAGATCATCATCGTGTCGGCCATTCCCATGAGCGCGTTCAAAAACTGCTCTATTATAATAGGAACAAGCAGCGCATAAAGCGCCGAATCAGAAAACAAAAGCGGCTCGGCAAATCGTTCCTGAGCCTGATCAGTAACAAACGGGTTCCGTAACTGCCTCGGCGCATGTGTCCTCGGTAAAACATGTGCAGTCATTTAAATTTGATTCATCTTCTTTCTTTGGTATTCTTCGATTAATTGTTTACAACCTTTATTATTCTTCGATCGATTATTCTACAACCTTCCAAACCAAATTCAAGGACAAAATCCGATCTGTTTATGGACTTTTTTTACCTGCTCTGAAACCAATTGCAGTTGGCTCATCTCCTCTGTTACCATAGAGAGGGGCTCCTTACTCATCACACCGGCAAAAAATCAATTATTTTTCGTATCCCCCTTGACCTTCTACATACTGGAAGGTGTACAAATGAACTAACAACGAGGTGCAAAACGATGAAGATCAATCAGGTGGAGGAACTGACCGGCATTCCCAAGAAGAATATCCGCTTCTACGAGGACCAGAAACTGGTCAGCCCGCAGCGAAATCTGTCAAACGGCTACCGACAATATTCGATGGATGACGTCGCCCTGCTTAACCGGATCAAACTTTTCCGCAAGCTGGGAATCCCGATCGAGTCGATCCGCAAGATGGAGAGCGGCGAAGAACAGCTTGATGACTGCCTTTTCAAAAAAGTGCACGAGCTCAAGGCTACACAGAAAAGCGTAGAGCAGATGCTGGGCGTCTGTCAGGAAATCCTCTCCACGCAGGCCCGTTTCGATAACATTGATACTGATTTCTATCTCGAAGAGATTGAGAATCTTGAGAAAGGAGGAACCCAGTTCGTGAACACAGAACCGGATAACAAGCGTCATTCCATTGTAGTCCCGATTATCTTTGCAGGACTGATCGTTGTGCTGATGATCGCGCTGATCGCCCTTCTGTGGCATCTCAATTCGATCGATCCCGCGCCTTTCGGCGTCGTCGGGATCTGCACATTGGTTGCACTGGCAGTATGCGCAGGCGTCATCATTGCCTGCATTGAAAGGATCAAAGAAATAAAAGGAGGAGAATTAGATGAAGCTCGTCACTATTGAAAACTGGCCCGGCAAGAATTATGAGATCCTGGGCATGGTCAAAGGCACAGTCGTCCAGAGCAAGAACCTGGGCAAGGACTTTATGGCAGGCATGAAAACCCTGGTAGGCGGCGAGATCGTCGGCTACACAGAAATGGTCACGGAAGCGCGGGCCATCGCCACAAAGCGCATGGTCGACGAAGCTGAGGCGCTGGGCGCCGACGCGATCATCGGCGTCAGATATGGTTCCTCATCCGTCATGCAGAGCGCCGCAGAAGTACTGGCATACGGAACAGCGATCCGCTTTATCTAATGAAAATCAGGCCGCTGATTTAGTGATATCCAGAGGCTGATTCAGCGAAATTCGGGGGACTGACTTAGCAAATGCAGCGGGCTGGTTTCAGTACAGAGTTGTCTACACCGGGCAGCTCTGTGCTGAGACCAGCCCCTTTGCTTTCCGGTGCTCACTGTATCACCATACAACTCTCAAACACCCTGGTGCTCACTGAATCACCTCACAGCTCTCAGGCATATCGTCCAGGGTAAAGCCCGAATCAATCGGATTTCCACGAACATCCAGGTACTCGAGACCGGGGAGATCTCCGAGCACGCTGATGTCACCAATTCTGTTATATGCAGCCAGAAGGTGATGAAGACCCTTCATGTCTCTGATCGGCTCGATATCCTCGATCTCATTCTCTCCCATACTCAGATACACAATCTTAACCAGCGGCTCAAGAGGTCTGATGTCGCGGATCTCATTGCCTCCCAGATAGAGACACTGCATCTGCTTCATGGCAGAAATGCTGCTGATGTCTGAGATCTTATTATCGCGAAGGTCCAGAACCATAAGATTCCTGAGGGTCTTCAGTGCGCTGATGTCGGACACCTTGTTTCCCTGCAGGTCGAGAAACTCCAACTGCCTCAGCGAGGAAAGAGCCGACACATCGGTGACCTGATTTCCTTCCAGATGCAGCATTTTCAGCTTCTTGAGCTTACTGAGTTCGCTGATGTCCGTGATCAGGTTGTTCGCGAGGTTCAACTTTTGGACACCACGAAAAGCGGAAAGCCCGGTAAGATCCGTGATTTCCTTGTTGTAGCCTTCCATCAGGGAGAGATCCAATTCGACGATCATCCCTGCTTCCTTATGTGTGATAGGCCGTTCAGAAATCCCCAGGCTGGAGCGGACAGCTCTCTCAAGAGCGGGGTCGTTGAAAACGACGGGACTGCTGTCCAGATACCACTTAATCGCGAATCCGCCTCCCACGAGAAGAATCGCCGCGAGCATAACCGCCATCACAATCCTTGTAGTCTTTGATTTCATTCCGTAACCTCCCATCGTTGATATTGTTCAACAGGATAATCCCGCCCGGAAATAATAGCAATCACAAATATCTGAATCAGTCAGTTATCCCGAATTCCACCTTTCGTATTGCGTAGAAAGCGAATGATTCTATTATCCCAATTTCTAAATTCAATATTTCGAATCCTTTCAATATTTTCGAAATTTCGCCCCATATTCCACATCATCTCAATCAACATCAAAATCCAAAAACTGTAAAATTCAATTTTTAAAATGATTTCTGTAAAATATTCTTGAATTATCAGTTAATTACCCTTATAATCATAAAATCATCAAACAAAGGAGGTGAATACTATGACTGCAAATGTAAAAGACAACGCGGCCCCTCAGGATCTGGCAGAGCTTGTATCTTCCAACCTGAAAAAGCTGATCGCGCAGAACGACATTACGCAGAAGGAACTGGCCGAAATGATCGGCGTGGCGCCCGCCTCAATGACGGACTACTGTAAAGGGCGCAGGCTCCCAAGCCTGGATTTTTTCGTAGCGCTCAAGAAACACTTCGATATAAATCTCGACGAGTTTCTGACGAAGAGCATCTCTTCATCCGCCGTCGCGCTCCCGCCCAGGAGCACCGTTTTTGACAAGCAGATGATGGAGACCTACCACAAGTATTGCGCGACTTATTTGATGTACTATTTTGACACGAGCAAGTCCAAGGGCCGGGACTTGCAGCTGCCCAGGGATTCCCTCCACTACGGAGTCCTTTTTATTTACGAAAATCCCACTTCGTTGGAAGCTCCGCAGTTTGGCTGCGCGGCGATCCTGGGCATAAAGGACAGAGGCGAGGTGACCCGGCTCAAGGCAGATCTGGACAAAATGGAAGTTTCGGAAAAGGTCGTCGAGCACATCGCAAGCAAATATGAGAGCATGGCCTATTACGGAGACTTTTCACTCACCCAATACCACGCTTTCGTGAGTATGAGCCACGCAAACACAGACAAGGCGCTGCTGATCTTCCACAGGGTTGACAACAACAAATCGGAGTACATCGGAGGAATCGGCACGATCAACTCAGTATCCAAGGGACGCGAGCATATGCCGGTTGTTCAATATCTGGGAATCTCGAGATATCCCCTCGCCTTATCAGTGGAGGAGATTCACCACAATCTCCTGCTCGACTATCCGACTTTCGAAGCGGATCCGGAGATGGTGGACGTGATGATCAAGAATTTCAAGGCGTTATACGCGGATCCGAACAATGCGATCAGCGAAGGATTTTCAGAATACCAGAAGGCAATTATGGTTCGGTCGACTTTAGAAAGGTTCGTTAAGAAAAGCTTAGAGAGGAACGTGTTCCGCTACGCGAAGATCTCGGGAACAACCGACGATGACCAGTGGTATCACGCCATCAAGGATACTTCCGAGAAGAACCTCAGCTAATGATCGTCAGAAGCGGAAAGGAGGTGTAGTTTATGTCATACGCATTAGTCGTTAATCTCAGCGATGTCATGAAAGCTTACAGCAAGAATCACAAGGTTGGAAATAAGTACGGCATTAAGCGCGCTTACGAATTTGCGGAGAAAAAGCATGCAGGCCAGACCCGCGGCAGCGGCGAGCCTTACATCAAGCACCCGCTTCGCGTCGCACGATTAGCAGCTGAATGGGGATCTGAAAGCGATGTGATCATGGCAGCTCTGCTCCACGACGTGGCCGAAGACTGCGGCGTTCCGCTGTCAGAGATCAGAGAGCTTTTCGGATCAAATGTCGAGGGAATCGTAGACACTGTAACCGCCCTGAGCGACAAGGAGTTTGCCAATCACACCCTGACAAAGGCGCAGAAAGATCTTCTTTCCGACGCCAAACTGCAGAGCAGGATGAACAGCGAAGCTCTCCTGGTAAAGATTGCCGATAGAATTGACAACCTCAACACACTGTCGGGGGTAAAGCCGGAGAAGCGCGTTCCCAAGGCCGAGCACACCAAGGAGATCATCATCCCAATGGCCAGGCTCGCAAAGGCGGACCATCTGGCCGACATCCTGGAGGACCTCTGTTTCAAAATAGAGCACCCCAAGATGTACGAAGACATCGAGAAGCAGTACCGGCAGCTTCTCAAGGACAACAGCATGACCTGTCAGGAAACTCTCAATACACTCGAGGAAACCGTCAGCTCCGGTTACAGCAGCAGGGCTCTTGGCAAGTACCGCCGCTATATCACGGGTTTTGTCCACAGCGAGCGCCCATGTATCAGCATTTACCGCCAGATCAGCCGCGAAGCCCTCAATCTCAAAGAG
>JBGUKV010000068.1:0-5936 GCA_045114655.1 Candidatus Allocopromorpha sp.
TTCACCTGTTTCTTACCGAGGCTGTCAGTCTTGATGCCGTGTGCGGTAAGAAACTCCCGCATCTGCAGCACGCTGTTGGGATTTTCAAGTCCGGTCAGATCCTTAAGTTGTGCTGTCAGCACGTTTCGAGACCGCTCGTCCATAGCGATGGCGTTCCTTGCTACATCCAGGTCGATCTGGATGCCACGGTCGTTGATCTCCTGGTCCAGGTGATACTCGGCCCACACCGATTCCGGCACAGGGAACTTGGCGAGCTTTTCCTGTATCTGCATTTCGACCTCGACATCGCGCCGGTTGTATTCTTTGAACATGGCCCACTTGTCCGGAGCATGCTCGGGCAGATTTCGCGTCCGCTCGCCGTTGCTCTTCGTCGGCTTGCATGGCGTGCAGAAATATCGGACGAGGTCCTTACCCTCTTTCAGCTTCCGATTCTCCAGCTTCAATACTTCGCCGACAGCATCCAGAGATAGCGGAAGGCCCATGTATGCCGCCCACACCATCGAGCAGCGCCAGCCCTCCGGATACAGATAGCCGGTGACCGTATCTTCGTCTATGCTGTATGAGCGGAACTTGTCCGGGTAGTTCCTTCTAAGCCAGGCCGAAAGGCAGACCCGCTCAAACTGGCTGTTATGCGCCCACTTAATGACCGCGTTATCCGTCAGGGCATCGAGCACCGCTTCCGGCACTTCCTCACCGGCCGTCAGATCGACGACCTTGACGCCCCCGCCGTCCACGCTGTAGCCGAACAGCAGAATGTCAAAGGCAGGTGACTCTGTGTACTTATAGACTCCGGCCTTCGACAGGTCTGTATCCGAAAATGTTTCTATATCAATTTCTAACTTTCTCACGTGTCCCTCCAGGTAAAACCTGGGCGGCAGAGAGACCTGCCGCCCTTCATGTTTATTCGCTTACTTTCTCGAAGCGCTTCTTTAGTTCCTCCTGACGCAGCTTGCGTGACTGTTCTTCCAGCCAGTACTCGTCACGGATCTGGCTTCTGATTGTCCTTTCGAGCTTTTCTCGCTCTTCCATTTTTCTTTCGAACTCTTTACGCCTGTCATCTCTGATGGTCGTATAAGCCACGTAGGCTCCTGCGACGCCCCAGAAGAAAAACAGAACTATCACTCCGATTGTCAATATGGTGTTAAGCATTGTATTTTCCTTTCCCGGAGAGCAGGACCGAAGCCCTGCCCTCCGCCTTTTTGTCAATTAGTCGAGAAATCCTTCATCGTCGAGATCGGCAAAGTCGTCCTCTGCTCTCGTTCTGCCGCCAAGCGGCTCGCCGTCTCTGATCTTCTGCAGGTTGTTAAGTCCGCAGGCGATGCCACGGTTGCCGTTGCTGTTGAAGGCGTACAGGTTGATCGATGCCCTGCCGTATACGCCGCTATAGACTTCAGATCTCTCGAGGATCGGCTGTCTGTCTGCATCGACGATGCCAGGCGCGGTCGTACTGTTGGCGTTGATGAAGTAGCTGTCCGCATAGGCCGGGTCATCCGGTCTCTCCATATCGCCGTCACGGAGCGGCGTCTTGATGGCGGACAGGGCCGGTACAGACTTGCCGTTTCCCTTCAGCTTGGCTTCGCCTTCCTCATACGCTGCCTGGATCGCAGCCTCGATCTTTTTCACGGTCTGCGTATCGCTCTTCGGAATGATCAGACTGACCGAGAACTTCGGCGTGCCGCCGTTGATTGACTTGGCCTCCCACACATTGCAATAAGACCATCTCGTGTTGACTCCTGTGATAACTTTCATCGGATTATTGAACTTAGCCATTATTTTCTACCTCCGTAAAATCTTCTTTTGCTGTGTTCATCGCCGGTCGCTTATCGCTCGCCGGCACTAACGTTGGTTTTCCTTGCGGCTTCATGACGAGTTCGCCAAGAAGCTCATTGAATCTCTTTTTGCCGAGTGTCTGCGTCATGGCCGTGATGCCGAGCAGTCTCTTTTCATATGGATCAAAGCCTGCCTTCTCCACGGTCTCAGCCACCTTCTCCTCGTCTGTGTAGCGGCGGACCGATCTTCCCTCGACCACTTTCCAGCCGTTCCATTCCTTTCCGGATAGGGCCTGACGCAGTGCGTAATCTTTGACGTCCGACGCCCAGGATAAGAGCTCGTCCACTCTTGCCAGAATGTCCTCGATGTCCTCATCTTCCAGGATGGCCGGATCTGCGAAGTCGTACTTAGCAAGCTCCATCGCGTAATCGGCTCTCGCCCTGCAGATGTGCTTGACCGGACAGAACTGACACCAGTCTCCACAGGCGTAGTCACCTTTCCCTTCAAAAGCAAGTGCCGCTGCCGGAGCAAGTACGGAATCGGCCCATTCGAGCAGGTCCTCCTTCACCAGGTGCGCCGTGCTCACGTTGTCTCTGTTTGGCTGATAGATCGTCATTGACACTTCAGTGATGTCATAGATCCCATCGAACATGGACAGCGCCCCGAGTCCGTAACATTTCATCTGGCTGTTGTCTTCGCAGCTGACGAGTATCCCTTTCCCGTTTTTATAGTCAATTACGTGGAGTACTCCATCTGCGATCACCAGCGCGTCGGCCGTGCCGTACCCGTCGCGGACCCATTTCTCGTAGCCGACCTGCTGTTCGATCAGCACGATGGGATCGCTGCATGTGTTCTTCGCTTCCTCAAAGATCTCGACCACGTACTCGGCATACCCTTCGGCGTTGGCCTCCATCTCCTGGCTGTAGTACTGCAGCCCCGGCACCGGATCTTCCATCTCGATTCCGAGCTTTTGCTTCAGCCTGTACTCGCACAAAAGATGCGCCTCTGTTCCTTCCGCTGCATACTCGCTCCCACGGTTCTCATACTTCTCGCCCTGACGTACGCTGGGCGGGCAGTGGATCCACCGGTAGGAGCTCGATGCACCGAGCAGTGCGTGTCCTCTCATCAGAGCACCTCCACTTCCCGGAGCAGGGCGGCGTACTCACCTGGGTCTATCGCCGAGAGCTTTTCAGCGCCGTGGCTGATCAGGATCTCTTTGATCTTCGCCGTATGCCCGGCCCTCGATTTCTCGGCCAAGATTGCCCTGACATCGGTATAGGAGATTTCCTTCTCCGTCTCCGCCTGGCCGTCAAGACTGTCGGCTACAGAGAGCAGTTTCTTTGCGAGCGCTCTCAGTTCATCGGCTTCCGTCTTCTTTGCCATTGTCCGTTCCTCCTTTCCCTGCTTCGTATGCGGCTTCCAGTAACTTACGTGCGATTCTTTTGCTTATGACACTGATTGCCATCAGTACCCCCGCCGCGTCTTCACAGCGGGCCTGTGACTTCTTTTCAGTGCCAGATCTTGTTGTGTCAGGCATCGCTTATACCTCCTTCCCGAGGGAGTATCGTTTGCCCCTCACCCTCCCTCGGACACCAGACCTGGTCCAGAACGAAAAAATGTAAAAAAATATCCCGGCCCGCACAGGTAAAGACCGGGATTCTTCCTTTTAGATAAAGTCCCTGAGGTGATCGCGCAGGAAGGCGATCACTTTGCGTTTGCGGTAGTTGAGTGTCGTCTTTGCGATCCCAAGCTCGGCAGCCACGTCTTTTTCGAGTTCTTCGTTTTTGATCATTTCAACGATGCGCGCTGCGTCAGGGATGATGCTACCCAACTCTTCGATCAGTGCATCGAGCACGATCTTCAGGATGACCGCATCTTCGTGTCCCTGGGAGCCAGTCGGTTCAAACTCCGACTCCTCATACATCTGATCCAACGAGACCGTGCTTCCATTTGGGCCTTTGCCGAATCTCCAGATGTCACACTGCTCGCAGTCCTTGTTGCACCTGTGACCGTTGCCGTCGTGGCACCGCCAGCCGCGCTGCTTACGCTTCTCCTCGCGCCAGACTTCTTCCATCATTACGTAGTAAACGTCCTTGCTTACTTCCTCATAGTGGTCGCGGCAGTACACGTAGTACTTACCGTCTTTTTTGTAACCTTGCTTTGTCATGAAAAGACCTCCATTTTTCTTCCGCTTGGCGGATCAAATGAAGGTCTCTCCACGTCTAACAGGCCACTCGTGTGTTCATGGTCGTCTCAAGATTCACTTGATCCGCCACGATCACCCGGTGACCGTTAGCTTGATTTTCAGTTGTCCTTCACGGCACCGGGTTACACCCTGCGCAGTCAGCTGCCGTGAAGGCTTGCACTTACCTGTGCTGTGTATATATAAGGTTGACCCCTACATATCTTTTTCAGTCCAGACGCATCATCTGCCTCTGGTAAAAGTGTATCGGATCTGATATGATATATTCCAAGGGTTCATAAGTATGACAATCAATCACTAAAATGACAAAGAGGAATATATTATGACAAATCACGACTTTTCTATTCTTAAAAGGAATATCAGTATGCTCATGGAGCAAAACAAGATGACTCAGGGCAGTCTTGCCGAACTTCTCGACATGTCTCAGTCGAATGTCAGCAAGTGTCTCAAGCCTGAAGACGACTCGCGCCGTTTCACTCTCGAGCAGATCTGGACCATCGCTGACCATTTCAACGTATCCATTGATGAGCTGATGGGAAGGAAACCGGCCGGCCGGGAGTTCTCAACAGAAGATATTTGTCGTCTCTTCTCCACGCTCATCAAGAAGTACAAGGTCGTTCATTTCGACCATGAAGTCGAGGAAGAAGTGTGGACGCCTGCGCGTGGGTTCGATTACGACATCAGTAAAAAGAACGTGACCTATGACGCATTCTATTTCCCGAATTACATCACACCGCCGAAGTACCTTGATGAATATCGTTTGGACGACCTGGCGGCCGAAGCTCGCGCCTGTGGTAACGACCTTCCTACGAACATGGCCATCAACAACTTTCTTCAGAAGTTCATCGACACCTTTGAGAAGTATGATCAGGGCATTTATGACGAAGACGCCTACAATATCCTGACCGACGCCTTTTTCAAGGTCCTGAAAAAATAAAAAAGAGCCAGGGTATTTCACAAATGACATCAAAATGATGCCTCCTGTGATCTACCCTGGCTCATCGGTGACCTGCTATCGATCCCTATCGGCTCAGTCGGTGACCGCCTTTATTGCTTTGTCTCTGAAGTACTTTGCTGCACCCCTTATTGGTTTCATCGGTTCTGCGGTCATGCGATCATAATCAAACATGATGATCTTCCCGCACTTACATTTATGTGATGCCTGCCCGTGAGCATTCTTCTTGACCATAGTCTTCTCTTTACAGAACGGACAGGGAATTACGCCTTTGTACTCTTCGATTTCTGTCACGCGTCAGCCCCCTTTGTTACTCAAGCTCTTTCCTGACCCTCAGGAACGGAATGACCTTCGCTTCAGAATTCAGAGTCCCTTCTTTCAAACCCATCAAACTTTCCAGATCCTTCTGGTGGAGAATTATACCGCTCCTCGCAAATTCCCATTTGATTTCATCAGCTGTTTTATACTCGCCGTCGATGAGCAGGTCAATGGCACCCTGGAAGATTGTTCCGTCCAGTCTGCCCGGAATGTCTCCTGGTTCCCTTTTACGCTGTCCTCTCTTCGACATGAGACGCATCATATACTGGAACTGGTTAGCCGTGATGATTTCGAGCTGCCTGGCCCGGTACATCATCGCCTGCATTGAGACGCCCCACTTTTTCTTCAGAGCTCGATAAAAATCGATGTTCGTCGCGTATGGTGCCACATCTTTTCCGAATGACTCCGCCGGTAAGAGCAGCGCTCCGGCGAAGATGTTTGCCTGCTTTTCTCTCAGGTTGAATTCATCTTTGTCGATGTCCTCGTTGCTCTCTCCCCAGGCGTGCATGAGAATGTGCCCAAGCTCATGTGCCATGTCAAAGGTAAGACGCTGCATCGATTTTTCGCCAAGGGCAAGGGCTACAACAAATATCCTGTCGCTCCCCTCCGCTTTGATCCGAGTGCTGAACGCGTCGATCGTGGAATTTACACCACTGAAACCGGTAACCACGATGCCGTGCGATTCAAGCT
>JBGUKV010000069.1:0-4689 GCA_045114655.1 Candidatus Allocopromorpha sp.
TGTTTCGGTACAGAAGCCTTTTTTCTAATTACTCTCGTCCCTGCAGAACAGTTCGGACTGATGGAATCTTATCTGCCCAAGCTCTTATTTCCTGATTTTCGGTACAGAAGCATCAATAGCAATAATCATCGTCCATGAAAGTCTCTGAATCTGAGTTTTGACATGTCATCTTCCGGGAAATTTTGCATTCGACGGGACGAGAGTTTGTTCAAAGGAAGCTTCTGTACCGAATTTTCTTCTGTACGATCTGCAATTCGAGCAATACAAATCAGGCTGTTCCTCTTTCGTGGACGATAATCTTCTTTAAATGTCCTTCTGTACCAAAATCGTGCCCCGCAAATGAAGGCCAGCCTGGCGAGGACAGTCCAATGGCCGTCACATAAGAGCAGTCAATTGAATCCACCTGCGAAACACGATACAATATTTCGTATAATGACGAGTCATCATTTTCAGCGAACAGAAAATCGGAAAGGCGGCGTTATGAGCGAAGACTTAGCAAAAATCACTAAGAACTCGAACGGCTTCTACACCTGGTCCTGCTCCATGGATGTGGGGTACTATCGTAAAGGTATGTGGATGGGAATCAAGGCATGCCTTGGCATAGCTGCCTTTATACTGGTTTTCGGCGCGATCATGGCAATTCAGTTCCATGATTGGACGAATCTCCTGATCGTGGCGGGCTGCGATGCCGTATTTCTACTGATCACATTTGTGGTCTTTAAGCTGGCGCTCTCGGCCGAGGATCCCCATGAGAGTTATGAAATGTCAGATATCTATGTTAAAAGCGGATATGGCAGATCCTCTGTATATTTTGACTTCGATAAGGCAAAGGCGGCCGTCTTTACGCCAAAATATATCGAACTTCAGAATGGAATCAAGAAGCTCCGCGTCTTTGTGCCGGAAGAGGACTACGATTTTGTGAAAAGATACATCATGAACCACTTGACGGGAGATTGCGAGATCAGATACGAGTCTTAAATGTGATGACACAGAGGGAGAAGATCATGATTCTGCAGAGCAAAAGAGTATGGATCCTGAATGAGTGGATGAAGGCGCAGATCGAGGTCTCCACTGAGTCGGGAAAGATAGAAAGAATCCGACCCTATGGAAGCATGCAGGCTGACATGGATTTCGGAGATCTCCGGGTCGTGCCCGGGTTCATCGACGTGCACACGCACGGCGCGTATGGCTTCGACACAAATGATGCCGAGGAGGAGGGCCTTAGGAACTGGGTGCAAAATATTGTCGGCGAAGGCGTGACCGGCTTTCTTCCCACGACGATCACACAGTCAGAAGAGGTGCTGACTGCTGCATTGAAGAACGTCGCCAAAGTCGCACGGGAACAGAAAGCTGATCGCAATAACGTTCCGGGAGCGGAGATTCTGGGCATACATTTGGAAGGGCCTTTTCTCAACCCCAAATACAAGGGAGCGCAGCCGGAAGAATTCTGTGTCAAGGCGGATCTCGAGCAGTTCAAGCGATATTTTGATGCTTCTGAGGGACTGATCCGCATTGTAACGCTTGCCTGCGAAAACGATGAGGAATACAGGCTGACACGGTTCCTGAACGAGAACGGGATCGTGGCGTCGCTGGGGCACTCGTCGGCGACTTGTGCCCAGGCGGCGATGGCCTTTGCGAACGGTGCGCGAAGCGTGACGCATGTTTACAACGGCATGGCTCCGTTCCACCACAGGAATCCCGGGATACCCGGAGCAGCTTTCCGCTTTCAGGATGTGTTCGGGGAGATCATCTGTGACGGTCTTCATTCCGACTGGTCTTCGGTGTACACCTTCTTTACCTGCAAAGGGCCGGATCACGGAGTGATGGTCTCGGACGCGCTTTGCTTAAAGGGGCTGCCCATTGGAACGAGGATGCTGTTCGGCGGAAACCTCGTCGAACTCTGTGAGGACGGCAGCGCGCATCTGGTGGATTCAGGGACGCTCGCCGGATCTACGCTGAGGATCAATGAGGGCCTAAGGAATCTGGTTGAGAAAGCCGGCGTTCCCTGGCAGACAGCGATCAACGCGTGTACGTTGAATCCCGCGCGCCTGATCGGCATGGAGCGCACGAAGGGCTCTCTTCAGGCCGGGAAGGATGCTGACATTGTCGTCCTCAGAGATGACTACTCCGTAGAGACTACATTTTGCCGGGGCAGGAATTGAATTGAACGACCTCTGGGGTAGTTTGTGGACACCTGTCCACAAACTACCCCAGAGGTCGAAAGTCGAAGGTTGCACGAAAAGGGGAAATGATGGAACAGGACAAGAATAGGGCCATATTCGAATCAGTGCCGGTACCCGAAGCTGTAAGGACAATGGCTCTGCCCACGATCATCAGCCAGCTGATCGTACTGGTCTACAACATGGCGGATACGTTCTATCTGGGAAGGACGAACAATCCGTTTATGGTCGCCGGTGTATCGCTGATCCTGCCGGTATTCAATATATGTCTGTCACTGGCCGGTCTCTCCGGTATTGGCGGCGGGGCTCTGATCTCCAGACTCCTCGGCGCGGGAGACGCAAAAGAAGCGGAAAAGGTCTCCGCATTCAGCATTAGTCTGGCAGTTGTCACAACAGCAGTATTCTCGGTGGGGATGCTGCTGTTTATGAACCCGATCCTGCGCCTTTTGGGAGCAAGCGGAAACACACTAACCTATGCTGCCCAGTATTCTTTCTGTGTCATTGTGCTGGGCGGAATTCCGACGGTTCTCTCGAACGTCATGGCAAATCTTCTGCGCAGCGTGGGAGAATCAGGGAAAGCCGGATTCGGAATCGCGATGGGCGGCGTGCTCAATATTTTGCTCGATCCGCTGTTCATGTTTGTGCTGTTCCCAAGAGGATACGAGGTGCTGGGCGTAGGTGTCGCCACGCTGATCTCGAATTGCTGCGCGTGCACGTTTTTCGTCGTGACGATCCTGAGACAGCGGGAAGAGACAGTCCTGCGCTTCCGGCTCTCGAACGGACTTCCGAGAACAGAGAATGTGCGCTCTGTTTTCACAGTGGGAATCCCTTCCTCGATCGCGACGCTTCTCTTTGACATAGATTACATAGTGATCGACAAGCTGATGTCGGGCTATGGGGATATCGCGCTGGCTGCGGTGGGAATCGTGCTCAAGGTCGAGCGGCTGCCGCTAAATGTGGGAATCGGCATCTGCCAGGGAATGATGCCGCTGGTAGCCTACAACTACTCATCGGGCGACCGCAAAAGGATGTTCCGGATCATACGGTTCTCATTGATCACCGGATTGATCGTCGGGGCGCTCAGCGTCACGATGTACGAAATTCTGGCAGGCGGCATCATACGCCTGTTTATCGCGGATCCGGAGACGGTGCGCCTTGGCACTGATTTCCTGCGGATCCGATGCCTCGCGACGCCGCTCATGTTCATGAGCTTTTTCACGGTTTACACCTTTCAAGGTTTTGGCAGAGGAGAGCGGTCGCTCTTTCTCGGGATCATGCGATGGGCGGTTTTCAACATTCCGATGCTCTTTATACTCAATCACTTCATTGGAATGTATGGCATCGTCTGGTCACAGGTGACGGCGGATATCCTCACAGTGACGCTTTCGGCGTTTGTATACTTCCGCTTCAGGCGGAGTCTGGTAACGGTGGAGAACTGAGATGAGGATAATAATATCTCCTGCAAAGCAGATGCGGATCGATACAGATTTATTTACCTGCAGCGAACTTCCGGTGTTTATGGAGAAAACGGAAGTCCTGATGCGATGGATTCAGAGTCTGTCCTATGAGGAGCAGAAGAAACTCTGGGTCTGCAGCGACAAGATCGCCAGTCAAAATAGTGAACGATTCGCGAATATGGACCTTCGGAAGAACCTGACGCCTGCTCTATTGGCTTATGACGGAATTCAATACACATATATGGCGCCGGCGGTCTTTGAGGACGGGCAGTATGACTATGTGCAGGAGCACCTGCGGATCCTGTCCGGCTTCTACGGAGTGGTGAAGCCGATGGACGGCGTGGTTCCGTATCGACTGGAGATGCAGGCAAAGGCAGCAGTTGCCGGCCGTAAGAACCTGTATGATTTCTGGGGAGACAGCCTCTACCGGGAAGTCCTTGACGGCAGCAGGATCATCATCAACCTCGCCTCCAAAGAGTATTCCAAGTGCATTGAGAAATATCTGCAGCCGGAAGACAGGTATATTACCTGTGTCTTTGGCGAGCCGGAGGGAAATAAGATCGTTCAGAAGGGCGTTTATGCCAAGATGGCAAGAGGCGAGATGGTGCGGTACATGGCTGCAAATGCCATTACGGAACCGGAAGAGATCAAGACATTCGACTGGAGCGGATACAGGTTCCGGGAGGACCTGTCGTCAGATAAAGAGTATGTTTTTGTCCGGACGGAAATACCCGGTAAACCAGGGAAATGACCGGATCGCAGTGGAGAGAATGCATATGAAGAACGAGAAATCCGCCAAGCGGATGAAGAATACCAGCAAGTTCATATCGCTGATACTGCGGCACAAGCCCGAAGTCATTGGAATCTCTTTGGATGAACATGGCTGGGCGGACGTACAGGAACTGATTAACGGCGTCAACAACTCTGATGGGCACACGCTGGATATGGAGACGCTTGAAGAGATTGTCCGCACAGACGAGAAGCAGAGGTATTCCTTTAACGAAGACCACACTCTGATCAGGGCCAATCAGGGGCACTCCGTCCCGGTGGAT
>JBGUKV010000070.1:0-2317 GCA_045114655.1 Candidatus Allocopromorpha sp.
CATACGACGGACTTTTGGTCCCCGGCGGGTGGGCGCCTGACAAACTGCGCCGCTTCCCGGAGGTCCTGCACATTGTCCAAAAAATGAATGCGGACAATAAGGCGATCGGAGAGATCTGCCATGCGGGCTGGGTTTTGATCAGTGCTGACATTCTCCGTGGCAAAAAAGTGACGAGCACGCCCGGCATCAAAGACGATATGAGAAACGCAGGCGGCATCTGGGTAGACGAGGAGACAGTTGTGGACGGCAATATCGTATCGGGCAGAAGACCTCCGGATCTTCCGGCTTACGCGAAGGCTTTTATCAAAGTGGTGAAAGAGAAGGCGTAATGTGCCCTTGGGGACGGGGAGCATGAGATCGTGACAGGACAATCATGACGATCCATGAAAGACGAGGACGACGAGATGATCGTAGCTGTGATCAGACACGCAAAAGTGGATATGAAATGGAAACCCTTTATGACGTCCGTTGAATATGACAAGGGATGCGCTGATTACGACGCAGCGCCCGTCCTGCCGGTGACAGTCAATCTGCCTCCCATTGAGTTTCGGAAGATTTACGTCAGCACGCTTCCAAGAACGACCGCGACCGCAAGGCAGGTGGTCGGAGAAAGGAAGTTCCATGCCACATCGCTGATCAATGAAGTGGCAGAAAGATCGGGTTTTGACAGCGAGCTGAAACTGCCCGTATTAGTCTGGTCAGTAGTAAGTAGGATTCAGTGGTTCGCAAATATGCGGCGTCAGCCCGAAACCCGGACACAGACCAGGCGGCGTGCGGAGAAATTTGCCCGCCATCTGATCCGGCAGAATGAAGACTGCGTCGTCTTTACACACGGTTTCTTCATGGTCACACTTATGCAAGAACTGAAAAAGCGGGGCTTTCGCCTGGACCACGAGCGCCTTTTCTACGCCAATGGCGAAGTGGTGATTTGTAAGAGGAGCATACATGATCAAAACAGTGATTTTTGACATAGGTTATCCCAGATACTCAATGAATTGGCTTAGTAATTGGTTTAGAGGATCAGGAGACCGGGATCAGAATGAATCGTAGAAGAAAGCGCACACGGAGGAGAAGGAATCCTTACGAAGTTCCTGCCATCATTGTGGCCTTCGTCTTGTCGATGCTCATACTGGCAATCGTCAACGGAAAGTTGAACGAAGTAGTGGAACAAGCCTTTTTTGCCAAAACAGAGACGACATCGGAGCAATCCCCTCACGATCCAGCAGAGACGACCCCGGAAATCTCACAAGATGAAGAGGCGGCGCAGCCCGATGCGGCGGAGGATGAATTCACACTCTCGATGGTGCCCGCGTACGCAGGCAATGCATATGTGGACATCCATGATGACGTTCCGTTTTTCCTCGAAGAGGAGTTGGTCGCGGAGTCCTTTCAGGAGTACTGGCCACTGGATGAACTGGGACGATGCACAGGGGCTTACGCGTGCATTGGCCCGGACTCGCTGCCTACGGAAGCCAGAGAAGATATTAGTTCGGTTGTGCCCACAGGATGGCACTCCGTTCAGTATGAGGGCATTGACAGAGACTATCTTTACAACCGCTGTCATTTGATCGGATACCAGTTGACCGGTCAGTCGGCGAACGAAAAGAACCTGATCACAGGCACGCGGTATATGAATGTGGAAGGTATGCTGCCCTTTGAGAACTCTGTGAGAATGTATGTAGAGGGGACAGGGAATCACGTCCTATACAGAGTGCGTCCTTATTACCATGGCGACGACCTTGTGGCAGCGGGCGTCCTGATGGAGGCCAAATCCATCGAGGATCCGCTGGTCCAATTCTGCGCCTTCTGCTATAACGTGCAACCGGGAATCGAGATCGATTATGCTACCGGAGACAGCGCGGTCAAGAAAACGCCGGACAGTGAAGACATCCTTCCCATAGAGAGAAGCTTCGAATCCGGAGAAGGAACGACGACCACAAGATCGATCTGGAAAGAGACAGCATCGGAAGAAACGGTCGAGATCACATATGTCCTCAACACCAACACGAAGAAATTCCACAATCCCTATTGCGAGTCTGTGGGAGATATGAAGGACAAGAACAAATTGGAGACGACGCTGAGTAGAGAAGAGATCATCCGTCAGGGATATGCGCCATGTAAGAGGTGTAATCCGTAAATCAGATGTTTGAAGGTTCCCAGCACATATGACGAGCCGACCGCAGTCTCAAAACTGTGGTCGGCTCGCCCAATTCTACCATCATTTCATAATATCAGCGCAAGAGACTCGTGACTTTAGTCATGAGAGGAATGCGCCATTTTGTTTGCTTATAAATTTTTTTGATTTTCTCTAATAAAT
>JBGUKV010000071.1:0-2155 GCA_045114655.1 Candidatus Allocopromorpha sp.
CGTTCCAGATGCTGGTCTCCAACATCGACTACAACGAGTTTGTCGGCCGCATCGCGATCGGCCTGATCCAGCGTGGAACGATCCGGCAGAACCAGGAGATCGAAGTCAGCAATTTCCACACTTCGGATGAAGCACCTCGTAAGGCGAAGGCCGTCTCTCTGTATGAATTCGACGGACTGGAGCGCAACCCTGTAACGGAAAGTTCCGCAGGCAACATCATCGCCATGAGCGGAATCGGCGATGTGACCATCGGAGACACCATCTGCGAAAAGGGACAGTCGGAACCTCTTCCCTTTGTTAAGATCTCCGAACCGACTCTGGAGATGACCTTTTCCGTCAACGACTCTCCCTTTGCCGGCAGAGAAGGCAAATTCGTCACCTCCCGCCAGATTCGTGACCGTTTGTTCCGCGAAACCCTGAAAGATGTTTCTCTCCGTGTAACGGAGATTGAAAATGCCACGGACAGTTTTGCAGTCGCGGGCCGCGGCGAAATGAGTCTCTCCATTCTTATTGAGACCATGCGTCGGGAAGGCTATGAATTTCAGGTCTCTCCTCCCCGTGTGCTGTATCGGACCATTGACGGACAGCAGTGCGAGCCCATCGAGCGTGTTGTAGTAGACGTTCCGCAGGAATATGTCGGTTCCGTCATTGAGAAGCTGGGTTCCCGCAAGGGTGAGATGCTAGAAATGACTCCGGTCGGCAAGCGATCCAAAGTGGAGTTCCTCGTCCCGTCCCGCGGTCTTTTCGGATATCGCAATGAGTTTCTCACCGACACAAAGGGCGAGGGTATTCTGGCTTCCGTGTTTGAAAAATACGAACCTTACAAAGGAGATATCTCCCGCCGCAATTCCGGTTCCCTGATTGCCTATGAGACCGGGGAAAGCGTGACCTATGGTCTGTTCGCAGCTCAGGACCGCGGTGCTCTGTTCATCGGCCCCGGTGTACCTGTCTACGGCGGAATGATCGTCGGTCAGTGCCCGAAACAGGAAGATATCACCGTCAACGTTTGCAAGAAAAAACAGCTTACAAACACCCGTGCTTCCGGCAGCGATGAGGCTCTTCGTTTGGTTCCTCCCAGAAGACTGAGTTTGGAACAGTGCCTGGAGTTTCTGGCAGATGACGAGCTTCTGGAGGTCACTCCGGAGAACCTCCGCCTTAGAAAAAGCATTTTGAATCACGAAAAGCGCATGAAGACACTGATGCGCAACCGATAAAAAAACAATCTGCATCATCATTGATGATGCAGATTTTTCTTTTTCACTGTATGATCATCCGCGGAATCCTGTCGGCATGACACTGTGTGCCCGCATGGCGATCTGATACGTCTGATTCTGTCGGCGCACACGGTTTGCCTCATCATAATCAAAGGCGGGATCCGTAATAAACACCTGTTTCACGCTGAGAACACGGGGATTCTTTTTCATTTCCGCAATGTAGCTGTTTCCAAGCTGTCGGAAACTGATTCCCTTGCTTTGTACGTCCGAGGAAATAAAGAGTACTTCGTATTTGCCTGCCTGAAAATTGCTTTCCTCGATACCGTGCGGATGGATGTGATGCTTGCTGTTTTGAAGATCAAGGATTGTATTGAACAGCTGAATCTCCGACAACCCCTCATCATTCATCACCAGATAGGTGATCCGTCCATAGGGTGCACCGTCTTTTACTTCGCTCATATCCGGTCCGTACAGAAGAATCTGATCTTCGATTCCCAGTTTGGTATCTCCCGTCGGTATCGTATAGTTTACACCGCCGGGAAGAGATCCTCCGATATTGATTCCCTTCTGCTCCAGCAGATATACTTCGTTTGAATTCTCTAAAATGTCATTCTCATCATATGCCCAGACCGTCGGCGTCATCCCCTCAAACAGCGCATCGGTCTTTTTGATAATCATATCAAATAAACGATCGTACTGTACCATCCCGTTTACTCCTTCCTTTTGGATCCTGTTGCGATTATAGCGTATCTTTCAAAACACTGTCAATTTCACAAAATCGTATTACCATGAAGGGGATTCTTCAAACAGTGCGGTAGAAAGATATCGATCGCCGGTGTCCGGAAGGAGCACAACTATGGTCTTTCCGGCATTCTCTTCTTTTTTAGCCAGTTCGATCCCGGCATAGAGCGCCGCTCCGGACGTGATTCCAACCAGAAGGC
>JBGUKV010000072.1:0-10594 GCA_045114655.1 Candidatus Allocopromorpha sp.
ATACCAGTGAGTTGATTGTCTTCGTTCTCCACTTCTTGTAATTTGCGTTGGTCTTCTTTGCCTTTGCCTTGCCGCGGAAGCCGTTGATGAACGCAAAGTTGATGTTCCAGTTTGTCTTCTTGCCATCCTGGACCACAACGTTCTTGACGGTGAACCGTCCGGGCTTTAGAGCCTTCACGGTGATCTTCACGGTCTTCCCTGAAACGGAGACCGTCACCTTGCCCTTTTTCTTATCGTAAGTTGTGCTCTTAAGCTTCATGCCATTTGGCATGTCATACTTCCAGTACTCCTGCTGTCCGACGACAAGGGCGAAATCAAACTGCGTGCGCGGATTTCCGACGGAGTTGTTGAGCACCTTCACCATGCAGATGTAGGTGCTTTTGCCGACTTTGCAGTATATGGTTTCCATACCGGCTTTAATGGGCTTTACCGTAACGTACTTCCCTGTTTTCTTGCCGAACTTTATGACACCGCTGCCGCCGTGGCTCCATTTGCCCTTTCCTTTTTTGAGTTTGATTGTCTTTGTGCCTCCCTTGGCTACCTTGACATAGATGGTCGATAATTTCTTCGCGCTGGGGCTCTTGCCCTTTGTCTTCACAGACTTCACCGCGGACCACTTCGAGTACCGCGTCTTGCCGTTTGTCTTCATGCAGACTCTGACGCGGACATAGTAATATGTTCCGTTTGTCAATTTTTTGATCGTTTTCGATGTGTTCGTCGCGGCGGTATATGTCGTTTTAACGTGGTTCTTGAACATCTTGTTCGTGCAGTACTGGACCTGGATCTTCTTGAGCGTCGCAGCGCTGGTCTTCGCCCACTTGGCGGTCAGGTAGCTTTTGCCCACTGTCACGGAGGACAGTTTCACTGCAGGAACTTTCGTCGGTGCAGCCGTGGTCGGTTCCGTCGTTGTCGTTGGTTCGGCTGCAGGCGGTTCTGTCGTTCCTTCATCGGTGCCGGTGCCATCGCCCCCGCCGGTGCCCGGCGGATTCTCCGGGGTCTCGCCGCCCTCGCCGGCAGTCGTGGTGTCCGTAACGTCTTCATTTCCGGTTCCGTCTGTACCTTGGTTCACGTCAGTTCCCTGTTGCGTGTCCGTTCCCGGCGCGCCCCCGCCGATCGCCTCCGCACCTGCCGGCTGACCACTGCCGTCCCCCGCATCGCCGATCGCGGATACGGACGCCGGCGCAAAGGCAAACAGCATCATAATTGATATCAATATTGCAATGTATCGTTTCGTATATTTCATTCCTGCGTCTCCGATAAAATTCTAAGCAGATCGCTCAGCACGCCGTATGCTGTATGATCGATCTCCGGCTCAAAGGGCTGCTCGATGATTGTTGTGGCGCCCATAAGATCCGTATCGATTGTAACATAAGACGCGGTGCCCTGCATAGTGGTTGGCAAGGATCCTTCGTCAACAAGTGTGGGGCTCACGACGCCGACCGGCTTACCGTCTTCCACCCGTCCCCTGCAGAGCAGTTTGATGCGTTTGCCCTGCGTCCTGGCGCTCTCGATATCCTCACGCGTGATCTCGCTGATGCCGGTCCTATCGATTTCCAAAGGCGTGATCTGCACGTCCATCAGCACGTTCATCAGCGCCGTCAGTTTAGCCGCCGCGTCCCAGCCGTCGATGTCCATGGATGCGTCCGCTTCCACGAAACCCTGCCGGCGGCCTTCCTCCACAGCGTCCTCGAAACTGACGCCCTTCTCCATTTCCGTCAGGATGAAGTTCGTCGTCGCGTTGAAGATGCCGCTGACCTCGGTGATCTCGCAGCCCATCAGTGTCTCCTTCGCCAGATTGTAGACCGGCGTTCCGTCCATGACCGTCGCCTCATGCAAAAACAAAACGCCCTTCTCTTTCGCCAGGTCGCGGAGCTCCCTGTAGTGCCATGCGACCGGCCCCTTGTTGGCCGTGATCACGTGCTTGCCCAACTCCAGCGCCCTGCGCACGTGGTCCGTCGCCGGCTGCCCCGTCATGATGTTGATCGGCGTCAGCTCCACCATGACATCATATTCTCCCGACTCTATGACTGCAAAAGCATCCTTGCCTTTGTCGAACATGGCGTCGGTCAGCGCCTCGGTGTCGATGCCGTTTGGTCTGATGACGGCGCCCCGGCTCCTTGTGCAGATCCCGGTAATGATTGCCTTTGCGTCGAATGTATCCTTGAGATAATCCTCCCGGCGTTTCAGCATCCGTGCGAAAGCCTGTCCGACGTTGCCGTAGCCGATGAGTGCGATTCTGATCGTTTTCATAATTTTCTCCCTCCCGCATGTTAGTGTAACGTACTTTCCTGCTTTTGCATAGGTGCATTTAATGCTATACTGATATGGATAAGGAGGGAAACTTACAATGGCATACATCAAGCACGGCTACCCGAAACTGGTAGTGGATCTGGGGAAACTCAGACATAACATAGAATACGTGAAAGGACTCTGCGCCGACGAGGGCGTCGAGATTGCAGGCGTCATCAAAGGCTGCACGGGACTGGTTCCCTGCGCCCGTGAATACGAAAAAGCAGGCGTGAAATTCATTGCGTCTTCCCGCCTCGAACAGCTGGCCGTGTTGAAAGAGGAAGGTTTCAAAACGCCGCTGCTCATGGTCCGCATCCCGATGCTCAGCGAGGCAGAGGACATCGTCCGGTACTGCGACTACAGTCTGAACAGCGAGATGGTCGTGCTGCAGGAACTGGATAAATGCGCCGGGGAGCAGGGTAAGATCCATAATGTTATCCTGATGGCGGACTGCGGCGACCTGCGCGAAGGCTGGTGGGACAAGGATGAAATGGTTGCGGCTGCTATGACTGTTGAGAAGGAACTTGCCAATCTGCACCTGGCGGGCGTCGGCTTCAACGTTGGCTGCTACGGATCCATTGTCGCAACCCCTGAGAAAATCGGCGAACTGATCGAGGTCGCAGACCGTATCGAGGCTGCCCTCGGCCGTCCGCTGGAGATCCTGTCCGGCGGCGCGACCAGTTCCTTTATGCGCGTCCTGGACGGCAACCTGCCGGAGCGCGTGAACATGCTGCGCATCGGCGAAGCGATCCTGCTCGCCTACGACCTGCCGGTACTGTACGGGTATGATCTTAGCGAGATGCATCAGGATGTGTTCACACTCCAGGCAGAAGTCATCGAGGTCAAAGACAAGCCGTCCCACCCGGTCGGGGAACGCGGCTTCGACGCATTCGGACATCAGATAGAATATGTGGACCGCGGCATCCGCCGCCGGGCGCTCCTCGCCCTCGGCAAGTGCGACTACGGTGATCCGGACGATCTCCTGCCGCGCATGGAAGGCATCGAGATCCTGGGCGCCTCCTCCGACCACACCATCCTGGACATCCAGGACCTGGTCGATCAAGGCGGCGACATCAAGGTCGGCGACATCATCGAGTTCGACCTGAAGTACTCCACTATGGTGTACCTCACCAACTCCGCGAATATTGAGAAGGTGTTCGTGGGAGAGTGATTGCCGTCTTCTAACGTGCATGACCGCGCATGTGTCATTCAGGCGCGGCAGCGTTGACTCCACCATAACGCCCTCAGACGACACTGCTAAGTTGAAGAACAAATCCGGGAGAAGTGCCTCCCGGATTTTTCGTTTGGAAATAGACATTATGGAGCCTGCTGGCTCATATTATCTAAAAAGGCCCTAAAAGTGGAGTAACCCCGGGCTATCCCCTTTTTCTTGCTTGACATTATTTACCATTTATGGTATATTATGCATGCTATCCAGCCTTTGGATGGGATAATGTAAGCAGGTGTATTCCTTCTCAACGAAAAGAGTATTCCTATAGGAATACATATTTTCAAGAGAAGGTACAAAATATCTCCCTTAACTGTCGAAACCTTGTACCTTTTCTGGAATATGTTTGTTCCTATAGGAATACACTTTTTCGTCAGAAGGGACACAACGGAAAATCGCCGATTTCAGGAGGGGTTTAGGATTATGAAAGATATGTTCATTGAAGCGATAAAAGTCGAGCAGGAGCGAATTCAGAGGTTCATTGATTTAAGTCGCTCTGATGCAACCGGGCGAGGCAGTCTGAAGCTGCAGAAACGAGTGCATCAAGTCTATGCCTATGAAAGGTGGCAGAAAAAAGGAGAACCTGAGCGCATGCTCTATCTCGGATCTCTTGATTCAGCTCCTGTCCGTGAACTCGTTTCCATCAAGTTTCAGGAGAAAAGGTTGGCCCGCCTGCTCCATGACCGGAAACTACTGCAGAGGCTTGCCAGGCAGTATCAGAAATATGACTTCGCAACGATTCTCTCGGAAATGCCCCGGGCTTATCGTATCGCGTTGAGGGAGAACTCTTTTAATCAACGCTATGAGGAAGTCCGGAAGTGGGCAAATGCAGACTATCCCAAGAATACATATCCATTTCCCGAAGCGGAGATTTACGCAGAAGACGGGACCCGCCAGCGTTCCAAGGGGGAGTGCATCTGGTACAACCTGATGAAGGGACGCGGGATTCTGTTCCGCTATGACTGTGCGATGGAAATCGTGGATCAGGACGGGAATGTCAAAATGCTTTATCCGGATTTCATGATTCAATGTCTTGATGGAACGATCATTATTATTGAGCATCTTGGGAAACTGGGTAGTCTCAAGTACGCTATGGATTTCGGCGAGAAATGCCACTGGTACTTTCGGGAAGGCTTTGTTCTGAACAAGAATTTCTTCGTAACAAGCGATGACCCCCATTATGGGACTGACAGTCAGCTTATTGCGAAAGTCGTCGACCAGATCGAGCACATGTTTTTCGGATTCTAAAAACCGATGCCGCTACGGACACCGATTTAACAGAACTATGTCGCTGTGTTACTGCGGGCATTGTCTGGCAAAACTGTGCCGCCATGCGTGCCGCGGACACGTCCGGAGGCTTGATTTCTCCGCGTCGCCGCGGGAACAGGCACGACCAAATCTATTTCGCGCCCCTTGCCGGTTTCTTCGGTTCGGGAATCTCCAGCTCGCCGTTCAGATACTGCTCAATAATCTCGGCGGCATCCATGATGCAGCCGTCGCATGACCGCAGGACTTTCTTCGTGTCGACGCCTTTGATGTCGCGGCAGATGACGGAGCCATTCTTCTCCGCAAAGGCCTTGTGCATGACCTTCGAAATGGCATAGGATTTCTTCTTGGTGGAAGAGTTCCCCGGCTCGGCGCAGGACTCCTTCATGCCGACGACAGCGGTCATGGCGGAGACAGCGCCGCAGACGCTCATGGTTCCCATTCCGAAGCCGAAGGCTTCCATCATGGCGAAGACTTCCGCTTCATCATATCCGAAATCTGATGCAAAAGCACACGCGACTGCCTGGGCGCAGTTGTATTTGCTGTGGTGGTTGATCAGCGCTTTCTGCACCTTCTCGCTCTTGCCCTCCAGATGCTTCTTCCACGCGTCCGGATCAGGCTTGGCAGCTGCTGCCGGTGCTCCCGGTGCAGTTCCTGCCCCCGGTGCGGACCCTGCGGCCCCAGTGGCTGCCGGCGCGGTATCACATAACTTCGTTACATCACTCATTGTGTTTCCTCCTCAACTGGCTCGATAACATGGTTCGTTAACACGACTCAGTCAAAAGCTCAATACTTCTCTGCCAAAATCCTGGCGACGTGCACGCCGCTGGCGGACGCCTGGGACAGGGAGTGGGTCACGCCGGATCCATCGCCCAAGGCGTACATATTCGGCACGGAAGTTTCCAGGTTTCCGTCCACGCGCACGACGGAGTTGTAGAACTTGACTTCGACGCCGTAGAGCAGCGTGTCTTCATTGGCTGTTCCCGGCGCGATCTTGTCCAGCGCGTAGATCATCTCGATGATGTCGTCCAGCTGGCGCTTCGGGATGACCAGGGAAAGGTCGCCCGGGGTGGCCTGCAGGGTCGGCTGTGTGAAGCACTTGCGCATCCTGCGCTCGCTGGAGCGGCGTCCCTTGACCAGATCGCCGAACCGCTGGAGCAGCACGCCGCCGCCCAGCATGTTGGAAAGCTTAGCGATGGATTCGCCGTACTCGTTGCTGTCGTCGAATGGCTCCGTGAAGTGGTTCGAAACGAGCAGAGCGAAGTTGGTGTTCTGCGTGTGCAGGGACGGATCGTCATAGCTGTGTCCGTTGACCGTCACGATGCCGTTGGTGTTTTCGGACACAACCTCGCCGTACGGATTCATGCAGAATGTCCTGACCAGGTCATTGTACTTATCTGTCTGATAGATGATCTTGCTTTCATAGACATCATCTGTAATATGCTTGAAGATCTCTGCCGGCAGTTCGACGCGGACGCCGATATCCACGCGGTTCTTCTTTTGCTCCACTCCCATCTTGTCGCAGATCTGAGAGATCCATTTGGAGCCGGAACGTCCGGTGGCCAGCACCAGATCACGGCAGCTGAATTGTTCGCCGGCGGTCGTGGTCACGACAAAAGTCCCGTCCTCTTCCCGCGTCACATCGGAAACAACCGTGTGGAACTGCATGTCGATTTTGTCTTTGCAGTAGTTGTACATTTCACCGAGGATCCTGACGTTGCGGTCTGTTCCCAAATGCCGGACTTTGGCTTCCAGCAGATGCAGGTCGTACTTGAGGCACTCGGTCTTCAGCTGGGAGTTGCCGGTGGAGTAGAGCTTGGCAGATGCTCCGCCCATGCTGCAGAGGACTTCGTCCACATACTCCATGAGTTCCATCGCTTTGTCCACGCCCACGTAGTTGTGCAGGTCGCCGCCGAACTGTGTTGTGATGTTGTACTTGCCGTCAGACAGCGTTCCCGCGCCGCCGTAGCCGTTCATGATATGGCACGGATTGCACTTGACGCAGCTTTTCGTCAGACCGCGCTTGATTGGGCAGACTCTCTCTTCGAGCCGGCTGCCCTTGTCCAGGACCAGCACCTTCGCGTTCACGTTCAGCTTGGCCAGTTCGTAGCTCATGAATACGCCGCTGGCGCCTGCTCCTGCTATGATAATGTCGTATTGTTTCATTTCAGTTCCTCCAATATTTCCTTGATCAGGACGCGTTCGTCCATGTCGTATTTCACTCCGTTGATTTCCTGGTAAGTCTCATGGCCTTTGCCGGCGCAGATGATGATGTCGCCCGGCTCGCCGTGCTCGATGGCATATTTCATGGCGTCTTTGCGGTTGATGATCTCCACGTATTTGCCGTCGGTTTTGCTGATACCGGTCTTGATGTCATCGATGATCGCCTGCGGGTCTTCGTTCCGCGGATTGTCGCTAGTGATGATGGTCAGGTCCGCCAGTTTTCCGGAGACTTCTCCCATTTCGAAACGCCGGTCGCGGGCGCGGTTGCCGCCGCATCCGAAGACGGTCACGAGCCTGTGCGGATTGTATTCGCGCAAAGTCTCGAGCAGGCTTTGCAGTGCCATTGCGTTATGGGCGTAATCGATCATCAATGCAAAATCATCGCTGACTTTGATGAGTTCGACGCGGCCTTTCACATGGATGCCCTTCAGCGCTTCCGTGATCGCTTCAGGACTGACACCGAAGTGTCTGCAGATGGCGATGGCGGTCAGGGAATTATAGACGCTGAACTTGCCCGGGATGTCGATCTCCACCGGGAAGTCCATCATGCCTTTCACGTGATATTTGATACCCAGATATCCCGGACGGGATACGAGTTCCATGTCCTCTGCCCTGAGGTCTGTCGCAGGGTCGACCAGTTTCGGAGCATCCGCGCTGCTTCCCGACTCGCTGCCGGGAGCACCGATTCCGTAGGTCTCGATCTGACAGCCTGCTCCCTCCAGGATCTGCGCCAGATGCTCGTCGTCCCGGTTGACGATGCCCACACGGCACTGGTTGAGGAGCATCTTCTTGCATTCGAGATAGTGCTCGAAATCCCGGTGCTCGTTCGGCCCGATGTGGTCTGGCTCGATGTTGGTGAAGATGCCGTAGTCAAAGGTGAATCCTGCTGTCCGGTGGAGCATGAACCCCTGTGACGATGCTTCCATGACGACGCAGTCGCAGCCGTTCTCCACCATCTCGGCGAAGTACTTCTGGACCAGATAAGACTCCGGCGTCGTGTTGGCTGCCGGGATGGTCCGTGAGCCCGTGTCCGCTTCAATGGTTCCGATCAATCCCACCTTGTGTCCGGTGTTTTCCAGGATCGCCTTGACCATGTAGGTCGTGGTGGTTTTGCCTTTGGTGCCGGTGATGCCGATGGTCTTCAGCTTCTCGGCCGGGTGGCCGAACCAGGCTGCGCTGATGCATGCCAGTGCGTAGCGGCTGTCCGGGACTTTCACAACTGCAGGCGCTGTACCAGCCGACAGCTCGATTTCATCCTCGACGACGATGACTGCTGCACCTTTCGCGGCAACATCCGGTGCGAATTTATGGCCGTCCACCACGGCGCCTTTGATGCAGGTGAACAGGATCCCGGGTTCTGTCTTTCTCGAATCAAGGACAATGTCCGCCACATCCGTATCCAGACCTGCCGGCCCCTCGTTCAGTATCTCATAGTTCAGATCTTCCAGTAAATCTCTCAGTTTCATATTATCTTCATTTGCCTCCGTTGCAACATTAATCCATTATGATTATAGCACAAACCGCCGTTGCTGTGGGAGTAAACAAAAATGTGGAAATAAGGAAACTCCGGGAGGTCTGGTCCCGGAGTTTTGTTTATGTTCGTTTATGCGGCGATCCGAATCAGTCGTCATTCTCATCAGTCGTCATCGTCATCATCATGATCATCATGGTCGTCATCATCATCGTCATCATGATCATCGCGGTCGTCATCATCCTCGTCATCGTCGTGATCATCATGATCATTGTGATCGTCGTCATCATCGACATCATCCCGATCGTCATCGCGGTCATCCGCATCATCGTCGTCGTCATCACCGTCCGAATCGTCATCGACGTCATCCTCGGATTCGAGGATCTCGCCGGTTTCGGCGTTGATGTCATATTCGTACTCACGGTCCCCTGCTGTGAATTCGACTTCGTAGGTGATGATGCCGTCGTCGCAGTCGAACTCAGCGCGGACTGCATCCAGCTGCAGGTCTGTACGGCCCGCTTTCTGCAGGGCGATCGTCTTTGCTTCGTCTTCAGAAATGTACTTGCTCGTGTTCGCACTGCCATAGGAATCATCGGTTTTGACGCCACGTTCCTGACTCAGCAGGATCAGTTCCTGTGTCGGCAGGCTAAGCAGCGCTTCCTCAGTCATATGCTTGCTTCCGGTCGCCAGCAGGTTCTTGATCAGCCAGGCTTTGCCAGGCGAAATACCGTTTTCTGACGCAAAAGCCTCCAGTTCCTGATCGTCGCCGACGTACTGTCCCAGAACAGCCCCGATGACTTCGGAATCCCCGATCGAGTCATTCAGATCGCTCGAGATCATGTGCTCGATTTCCTGTCCGCCGGCCTTATCTTCTGACCGAACTGAAACGAGTACGGAATTGGTCAGTTCCGAAAGATACCCCTGCCGTACCATCGACCCGATCAGCGCATTGCAGGCCACCTTGACGTCAGTCCCTGCCAGATCCATCCCATCCAGGATCGCTGTCCCGTCCTCGTTCAGGGCGCGGGCTTCCACGACTTCCTGCTTTTTGTTGATCGACAGTTCTACGCTTGGATTCACATCGATGTTCACGACCGCGAACACATCGTTCTGGCTTTTGTTGAACATCGTGAAGGCCCCCGTGAAGATCATCACGGCTGCGGCGCATGCGGCAAATGCCTGATACCATCTGCGGCGTTTGCGTCTCGACGCCGCGATCTGTCTGGCTGCTGCAGTCTCCGATGCGGCAAGCGCCTGGCCCAGTCCGGAGATCTCCACTTCAGGTTCCGCTACCGCATCCGTGCCGGCTGTCACTTCTCCGTCGGCTGTCACTTCTCCGCCGGCTGCTGCCTCCTCGCCGGCTCCTGCAAATTCCACGGCCGCTGTCAGTTCCTTCTCCGCCGCAGCCGGTTCCTGCTTCGCCACGGCCTGTTCCTGTTCGATCTCCGCCATCAGCTCATCCAAAATGTCGGGGGTGGATTCTTCGACTGCCTGTTTCAGATAGTTTTCGATTTTCGCATCTGTCATTTTTTCTGCCATCATTCCTCCCCCTTTCCTTCGATTTCTTTTCTCATTTTGGCCAGCGAACGTTTATACTTGGACGTTACCGTCCCCGTCGGCAGATCCAGAAGTTCCGCGATTTCTCTATGCTTCATGCCGGTGAGCGCATGCAGGATCACGATCTGCCTGTCCTCGAAGGGCAAAATCTCCAGCGCCTTCTGCAAAACCATCCGGTCCACGGTCTTCTCGCCTTCGCTGACGTGCAGCAGGTCCTCGTATTGGGAGATGTCTTCGCAGATGTCACCGCTTTTCAGCCTGGTGTAACAGAGATTCCGCACGATCGTCAGGATCCAGGCCATGGGCTTGCCCTTCGGCTGATAAGCAGCCGCGCTTCTGTGGATCCTGAGATAGGCGTCGTGCATGACGTTCTCCGCATCGTGCACGTTCCGCAGAATCGACAGGGCGAACCCGTAAACAGCGCTCGACGTCTGTTCATACAGATCCCGGAAAGCATCGTTGTCGCCTTCCGCCATCCGCAGTATTAACTTTTCATCGAGTTCCAGTGTATTCATATTCCCACTCTATGATTTTCCCGTTCGGCGCCTGCAGTTCATACT
>JBGUKV010000073.1:0-8218 GCA_045114655.1 Candidatus Allocopromorpha sp.
CCCGTCATCACCTACAGATTCACCGACATCTACGGCGAGTACTACTGGACACCAGCCCTGTAGACAATTATAATTTCACTATAGAAATTTTTGAAAGGAGCACACATTATGGATAAGTATGAATGCGGACCATGCGGACATGTATACGATCCTGCAGAAGGCGATCCGGATCACGGCATCGCTCCGGGAACACCGTTCGAAGAACTGCCTGATGACTGGGAATGCCCGGTTTGCGGCGTAGGCAAGGACATGTTCGAGAAGGTTGGTTGATCAACACAATGAGAACACTTAGACAGCTCCGGAGGGGTGATTCCGGAGCTGCAAGTGCTGGTTGCTATTTTCGTTTTCGCCCCAGCCACTTGCAGATATAATTGGCAGTTATACCTGCTGCGAGCGAAATCAAGAATGCAACGAGAGTATTCACGAGCTCACCTCCTTCCTGTCGCCAGTTTGGAGATAGCAACAGGGAAACTATAACATAAATGTAAATATATGTCAATTAACTATTGACAATGTATTTTATGTTGTTATAATAGAAACAGGCAGAATGCAACGGTGAGCATGAGCTCAATCAACAGCTCCGGAGGGGTGATTCCGGAGCTGTTGAGTTTTTGTAGGAGTATGGAGCAGTTTATGAACAAAGTCACGTCACAGCAGCCTGTATCCGAACGTATCGCGGCTCTTCGCGATATTATGCATGCAAAGGCAATCGATGCCTGCATCGTTCCGACGGGCGATCCGCACATGTCGGAATACATCAGCGATCACTATAAAACAAGAGAATTCATCACCGGCTTCACAGGCTCGGCGGGCACGGCCGTCATCACGGCGCATGACGCCGGGCTCTGGACGGACAGCCGCTACTTCCTGCAGGCAGCAGACCAGCTTGCGGGAAGCGGCGTGACGCTGTATAAACAGGGACTTCCGGATACCATGAAGATCTCAGAATTCTTGATGCAAAAGCTTCCCGACGGCGCTGCAATCGCCTTTGACGGGCGGCTGGTCAGCAGCGCTTGGGCGGACAACCTGCGCGTAGATACGGCTGCCCGGAAGTTCGACCTGCGAACGGAACTGGATCTGGTTGGTGATATCTGGGCAGATCGTCCGGAAGCAGAGTATCATGAAATCGTCGAGTATCCGCTGGAGTATGCAGGTGCATCCCGTGAAGAGAAGCTGGGAATGGTCCTGGCAGAAATGCAGAGCGCCGGCGCGGATATGCTGATCCTGTCCTCACTCAGCGACATTGCATGGCTTATGAACCTGCGCGGCAGCGATGTTCAGTGCAATCCGGTATTCTTTTCATTTGTGATCGTGACGCCTGAAGAGGTCAGCCTGTATGTGGAACCGCTTGCGATCAGCGATGCGGCGGCAGATGCACTTCTTGCGGACGGCATCACGCTGCTTCCGTATGTGCAGTTTTATGAGGACCTGACGCAGATTGGCGAGGCATCTGTCATGCTGGACCGGGATGCCTGCAGTGAACGCATCGTGCAAGCACTTTCAGGTGAGGCGAACATCATCAACAAGTACAGCCCGGTGATGCAGAAAAAGGCTGTCAAGAATGCAGTGGAAATGGAAGGAATCCATTCCGCCCACTTGAAAGACGGCGTTGCCATGTGCAGGTTCCTGTACTGGCTGAAGAAGGCCGTCAGCGCGGGCGAGACGGTCACAGAGATCTCTGCGGCTGAGAAACTCTTCGCGTTCCGAGCGGAACAGGCGCTGTTCAAGGGCGACAGTTTCGAGGCAATCGTGGGATACGGTCCTCACGCCGCCATCGTCCATTACTGCGCCACACCGGAAAGCGACGTTCGCCTCGAGCCGCGCGGGTTCGTACTCATCGATTCCGGCGGGCAGTATCTGGACGGAACGACGGATATCACGCGCACTATCGCATTGGGTCCTTTGACCAATAAGGAACGGGCCCTTTTCACCGCTGTCCTGCGGGGACACATCGATCTCGCCCGGGCCGTATTCCCGAAGGGCCTCAACGGTGCCAATCTGGATTATCTGGCCCGGCAACCGCTCTGGCAGATGGGACTGGATTACGGCCACGGCACCGGCCACGGTGTCGGACATTATCTGAATGTCCACGAAGACCCGAATGCATTCCGCTGGAAGACAGGGACGATGACTCCTCCAATGCCGCCTTTTGAAGTCGGCATGCTCACTTCCGACGAGCCGGGCTATTACGAGGAAGGCGCATTCGGCATTCGGCATGAGAGCCTGCTTCTGACCGTCCCGGCGGACAAAACAGACTACGGCGAGTTCCTGCAGTTCGAGGAAGTGACGCTTGTGCCGTTCGATCTGGAAGGCATCATTCCGGAACAGATGCAGCAGGATGAGATCGATTACCTGAATGCATATCATGAAACCGTGTATCAGAAGATTGCTCCCCATCTAAGAGATGCAGAGCGGAAATGGCTTCGGGAAGCGACCAAGAGTATATAAACTAAACAGCTCCGGGAGGGATTCCGGAACTGTCTTAATTATGATCGATATTATGATCGTTATTATGGTCAATCCATCAGATAAACGACGCGACTTTGCTTCCGGTCTCGGTTGTTGTCAGCGACACGGTGCCGGGCGTATAGATGTCAGCGGTTCTGTAGCCGGCGTTCAGGAACTTCCTGACAGCGCTGTCAATGGCGTCTGCTTCTTCGGCGAGCCCGAGGGTATACCGGAGCATCATGCCGGCGGAGAGGATCGTTGCCAGCGGATTGGCTTTGCCGGTTCCGGCGATGTCAGGGGCGGATCCGTGGACAGGCTCGTACATGCCGAAGTTTCCGTTCGTCAGACTTGCTGACGGGAGCATGCCGATGGAACCGGTGATCTGGCTGGCCTCGTCGGAGAGGATGTCGCCGAAGATATTGCTCGTCACGATGACGTCGAAGTGCTTCGGGTTTCTGACCAGCTGCATGGCGCCGTTGTCCACATACATGTGATCGAGTTCGACTTCCGGATACTCTGCAGAAACCTCCGTGACGACGCGGCGCCAGAGACGCGAACTTTCGAGAACGTTTGCCTTGTCGATGCTGGTCACACGCTTATTGCGCTTCATAGCCATATCAAAAGCAACGCGGGCGATACGGCGCACTTCTTCTTCGGAATACAGTTCCACATCATAAGCTGCCGGTCCCATTTCCGTATCCTTGAATCCCTTTTCGCCGAAATAGATCCCGCCGGTGAGTTCCCGGACGACGACGATGTCCAGTCCGCCGTCTATGAGTTCCGGTTTGAGCGGTGATGCTTCCGCCAGTTCATCAAATACCATGGCCGGACGCAGATTGGCGAACAGACCTAGTTCCTTGCGGAGCCCAAGCAGGGCCCGTTCGGGACGCTCGTCACCCGGCAGGGTGTCCCACTTAGGGCCGCCCACTGCGCCGAGCAGGACTGCGTCGGATGCTTTTGCCGTCGCCACGGTTTCCGGCGGCAGGCAGGGGCCGGTTTCGTCGATGGCTTCGCCGCCGGCCAGCACGTAGTTGTAGTTGAAGGTATGTCCGAACCGGGCGCCGATTGCGTCCAGCACTTTGGTTGCTTCTGCGATGACTTCGGGGCCGATCCCGTCGCCCCTGATGACTGCGATATTATACTCCATTATTTCCCTCCTTTGATCGAATTCATCAGTCCGCCGCAGCGGATGATTTCCTGTATAAACGGAGGGAAGGGCTGGGCCTGGTAGGTCTCGCCTTTGGTCACGTTCGTGATCACGCCGGAATCAAAATCCACCGCGACCTCATCCCCGGCTTCGATGCCTTTGCTTGCTTCAGGGCATTCCAGAATCGGCAGTCCGATGTTGATGGCGTTGCGGTAGAAGATGCGGGCAAAGGTTGCCGCGATGACACAGCTGATGCCGGATGCCTTGATGGCGATGGGAGCATGCTCCCGGGAAGAACCGCAGCCGAAGTTCTCGCCGCCGACCATGATGTCGCCTTCCTTCACACGGCCGACAAAGTCAGCGTCGATATCCACCATGCAGTGGGACGCCAGTTCCGCATGGTCCTGCGTGTTCAGGTAGCGGGCAGGGATGATGACGTCCGTGTCGATGTTGTTCCCGTATTTATGTACTGTTCCGTTTGCTTTCATATCAATCACTTCCTTTCCGGTCCTGCGATGCGGCCTGCGAGTGCGGATGCCGCGGCAACCTGCGGGCTTGCCAGATAGATTTCCGAATCGACCGCGCCCATGCGTCCGACGAAATTCCGGTTGGTCGTTGCCACGCAGCGTTCGCCGCTGGCGAGGATGCCCATATGTCCGCCGAGGCACGGTCCGCAGGTCGGCGTTGAGACCACGCATCCCGCATCGATGAAGATATCAATGTATCCTGCCTTGATGCAGTCTTTGTAGATCTGCTGTGTCGCAGGGATGATGATGCCCCTTACGCCCGGCGCGATGTGTTTTCCTGCCAGGATCTCCGCCGCTGCTTTCATGTCCGAGAGGCGGCCGTTGGTGCAGGAACCGATTACGACCTGGTCGATAGGGATGTCGCCGACTTCATCGATGGTCTTCGTGTTCTCCGGCAGGTGCGGGAAGGCGACCGTCGGACGGATGGCGGACAGATCGATATCATACACAGCGACATACTCCGCGTCCTCATCTGCTGCAAAAGCAGTATAGTCACGGTCGGTCCGCTCCTCAACAAATGCTTTCGTCACTTCGTCCACCGGGAAGATGCCGTTCTTCCCGCCGGCTTCGATGGCCATGTTGCAGATGCAGAGCCGGTCATCCATGGAGAGGGAACTGGCGCCGGGTCCGGTGAATTCCATGGAGCGGTACAGAGCGCCGTCCACGCCGATCATCCCAATGATGTGCAGTATCACGTCCTTGCCGCTGACACCTTCCTGCAGGGCGCCGGTCAGGTTGAACCGCAGCGCTTCAGGTACCTTGAACCAGGCCTGCCCCGTAGCCATGCCTGCTGCCAGGTCCGTGGAACCCACGCCCGTCGAAAAGGCGCCCAGCGCTCCGTAGGTGCAGGTGTGAGAGTCGGCGCCGATCACCACATCGCCCGGCACGACCAGACCCTTCTCCGGAAGGAGGGCGTGCTCGATGCCCATATCGCCCACATCATAGAAGTTGTCGATGTCGAACCGCTTCGCGAAGGCGCGGCATTTTTTGCACTGCTCCGCGCTCTTGATGTCTTTGTTCGGTGTGAAGTGGTCCATGACGAGAGAGATGCGGCTTTTGTCGAATACGCTGTCAAAGCCTGCTCCGTCGAATTCATTGATCGATACCGGTCCCGTGATATCGTTGGCCAGGGTCATGTCCAGACGGGCGTTGATGAGCTGTCCCGCTGCGACCTGATCCAGTCCCGCGTGGGCGGCCAGTATCTTCTGTGTCATTGTCATTCCCATTGTTTATCGTATCCTTTCTAAACTGCTTTTTTATACAGCTTTTGCTTCTTCTGCTTTTGCATGATCTTCATCCAGGAAGTGCGTGGTTTTGTTCATTCGGTTTAGTGCGCTGACCAACGCGTTGACCGAAGCCAGGATGATGTCGGCCTGTGTGCCGACGCCCCAGTATTCATTGCCGTTCTTGTCGGCGATGCAGATGTACGCCGCGGCCATGGAATTCGAGTCCGCGCTGATGGCGTGCTCCGAGTAGGTGATGAACTCGTAGTTGCTGAAGTTGTATTCTGTCTTCCGCAGGGCGTTGCTGACCGCGTCCAGACGACCGTTTCCGGTAGCCTTCAGATAGTAAATCTCATTGTTGAGCTCGACACGCATATCCACGCTGTAGGCGTCGTCGCCTTTTGTTTTTGTTGTATCCAGGTGGCTGAAACGCGCGTGGGTGATATCCAGCGGATCGAAGTAGTTGACGTACTCATTGCTGAAGATCTCGAAGATTTCATCGGCAGAGAGCTCTTCGCCGCGCCGGTCTGAGATGCCCTTCATCATGTAGCCGACTTCAGGACGCATCAGCTGCGGGATATCGAAACCGTGATCGCGCTTGATCAGGTAAGCGACGCCGCCCTTGCCGGACTGGCTGTTGATCCGGATGACATTGCCGTCATATTTGCGGCCCACATCATGGGGATCGATGGGCAGGTACGGTACCGTCCAGCGGGACGGATCTGTTTCCTCACGCCAGTTCATGCCTTTGGCGATGGCGTCCTGGTGCGAGCCTGAGAACGCTGCAAAGACAAGAGATCCGCTGTACGGATGACGCGGGCTGACCTCCAGGCCGGTGAAATGCTCGTACGCGCCGACGATGTCCGGCATATGGCTGAAATCCAGTTCAGGATCTACGCCGTGGCTGAACATGTTCATGGCCAGTGTGACGACATCCACATTGCCCGTGCGTTCGCCATTGCCGAAGAGGGTGCCTTCGATCCGGTCGCCGCCTGCCAGAAGTCCCAGTTCCGCAGCGGCTACCGCCGTGCCCCTGTCATTGTGGGGGTGCAGCGAGATGCAGACGCTTTCTCTGTTATGGAGGTTTTTACTCATGTATTCCACCTGATTGGCAAATACATGGGGCATGGACATTTCAACCGTCGCCGGTAAGTTGATGATGACCTTGTTGTCCGGCGTCGGCTCCCAGATATCGATGACTGCGTTGCAGACATCCAGCGCGTATTCCATCTCCGTGCCGGTGAAACTTTCCGGTGAATACTCGTACTGGTAGTGCGTGTCAGGATGGTGCATCGCGATCTCTTTGATCAGCTTGGCGCCGTCCGTTGCGATCTTCTTGACTTCATCCTGCGACGCCCGGAACACCTGCTGGCGCTGGGCGTAGGACACAGAGTTGTAAAGATGCACGACCGCGTGCTTCACGCCATTTAGGGCTTCGAAAGTCTTCTCTATGATGTGCCGTCTCGACTGGGTCAGAACCTGGATCACCACATCGTCGGGGATCAGATTGTCTTTGACCAGCCTGCGGATGAATTCATATTCTGTATCGGATGCAGCCGGGAAGCCGACCTCGATTTCCTTGAACCCAATGCGGCAGAGGAACTTGAACATGTCCAGTTTTTCCTGCAGTGTCATGGGTTCGATCAGTGCCTGATTGCCGTCCCGCAAGTCGACGCTGCACCATCTGGGTGCTTTTGTTACATGATCTCGTGAGACCCACTCGAAACTCTCCTGGGGAGGCGGGTAGTAGCCCGGCCTGTACTTGGTGTGATTCACCATTGTTGCCTTTTTAGTCGCCATTGTCTTTTCTTCCTTTCGTTTTTTCTTGCTTTTGCAAATGAGCGACTGCTGAAGACGTTTCGATATAAAAAAATGTCTCTTCAGCAATCATAGATTGTAAAGAGACGAAAAACTGCATAAACAGTATAATTCCGCGGTACCACTCTTCTTGCCTGTATCAGGTCCATCAACCAGAGGGACAGGCCGCTCATTTTAAGCTTCCGCTCGGGGGTGAGACACCGAAGCGCGCCTGCGGCCTTTCACCAGATGACCGCTCTCTGTTAAGACGTCGTATTTCGATTTGTTCCCGTCATGGCAGAAAAAGATATTTTGAATACGTTGACAATACTAACGCTTTGGTTTGTAAAAGTCAAGACTGAAAATGCAAAATTTATACAATTAATCACGCCAGGGCAGCGCCAAGCTTCCGGCAGGCCTCTTTGCCTTCTTCATCCGGTTCCAAGTGGCAGATCACGAAATCGCAGGCAAGGTTTGCGCCGGCTGTTTTGCAGCGTCCTTCCCAGATGCGCATCCATTCTCCGTCACCCCAGTCATAAGAGCCAAACAGTGCGATTTTTTTACCGCTGAGGGATCCTTCGCATGCCGTGAACATCGGATCGAATTCATCCTCTTCCAGGACTTCATCCCCCATCGCAGGACAGCCGAATCCGACGGCATCATAGTCATTCAACCTGTCTGCTCCAAAATCCGCCGCCGTGAGAAGATCGACTTCTGCGCCGGCTGCTAACGCGCCTTCTGCAACAGCATTCGCCATTGCTTCTGTGTTTCCTGTCATACTCCAGTGACGTGCTCCCCCTCCTTCGCCTTATGGCTTAGAGGAGGGGACTTCTCGTTCAAGACAGGCATCCCTGTCAGTATCAGCGAGCTATCCCCGTGCGCCCCACGGTTCTTTTGTTATCGCTTATCATGCGCTCCCGCGCAGTTTTTTCTTCAGAAGGTATCGTCCCTCTTCCCTGATGTTGACTGCAGCGTTGACGTCACGGTCATGGTGCTGCAGACAGTTCTCGCAAAACCACTCACGCACATCCAGTCCCTTCACCTCCGGATGGATCGTTCCGCACCCGGAGCATACC
>JBGUKV010000074.1:0-2639 GCA_045114655.1 Candidatus Allocopromorpha sp.
GTAGAGTTCTCCCGCCTCGCAGGCGGAACCGAGGATGAGCCCTTCCCTGTGCTCGTTCAGCACAGATCTGGGGATGCGCGGTCTGTAGTAGAAATAGTCGATGTGGGACTTTGACACGAGCTTGTAGAGATTCTTCAGCCCGGTCAGATCCTTCACCAAAATGATAATATGATTCGTTTTGCGGCTTTTGTAGTCGATGGATCCGTCCGCGCGGATGAGACCCTCATCATCCAGCAGGTAACCCTCGCAGCCGTAGATGATTTTGATGTCTTTCGCTGCGCCTGCTGCGTCCGGGAATGACTGGACGACGCCGTGGTCCGTGATGGCAAGGGCCTTATGCCCCCAGCCTTCGACCTTCTTCACCAGATCCTTGGTGACGATGACTCCGTCCATGGCGCTCATCTTCGTATGGCAGTGGAGTTCCACCCTCTTCACGGGCGCTTCGTCACAGCGTTCCTTCTTCTCTGTCAGCTCGATGCTGTCCGCCATGACGGTCACTTCATTGTCGTACCGGTCCCACTGAGCGTTTCCTTCGATTTTCACCTGCGTTCCATCGGACAGGTAAGTTTCAAAATCATCCCATTTCTTATCGTGTACAAAAGCTTTCACGCAGATGCTGGTCTTCTTGTTTGTCACATAAAGACTGGCCAGCTTGCGCTCTTCGCTGATGGTTCTGGCTTCTTTTTTGAACAGTTCTCCTTCGAATGCGACATTGCCGCTCTCGGAATCGATCTCATCCAGAGGCATACACTCCTTGCTGATGGCGCTGCCCATGATGATGTTGCCCTTGACTGGCTGATATCCCTGACGTCTGCGGCGTTTACCGCCTTTGTAAAAGTTTCTCTTTTCGCCGGAGCCGCCTGCCTCGACGCTGCCGCCTCCTGCTTCCGCCCGTGCCTTCTTCTTGACCGGCGCAGGAACCTCTGTCCCCAGCACGGTCTTGTATTCAATGGCGAGATCCACATCCCGGATGCCGGGCATGGATCGCTTGATGTTTGTTCTGATGCGCTCCGCCGTTTCTTCGCTCACGACAAAATTAAGCTCCATCGTCATACTCAGCACATGCGTGTCTCTGTCGATGGATGCCTTTGTAACCTTTGTCTGGAGATTATCCGGATCAAACTCCGGCGTCTTCGAAAAATCGATAGATTCTCTGATGATTGTATCCATAGATAGTCAGTTCCCCCTGATCAGTCTCATTAACTCATCCACAATATCCTCTTCTTTGACTTTTTTCACGATTTCGCCCTTTTGGAAAAGCAATCCCTCACCCTTGCCGCAAGCAACACCGAAATCGGCTTCTCTGGCCTCTCCCGGCCCGTTCACGGCGCATCCCATGACAGCCACGGTGAGGTCGTCGTCTGTTTCCTTCATGTCAGACAGGCGCCGTTCCACCTCTGTGGCGATTTTCTCCAGGTCCACCTCTGTCCTGCCGCAGGTCGGGCATGAGACCACATTCGGTCCGTTTTTGCGCAGCCCTACAGCGGCCAGCAGTTCTCTGGCGAAGTAGACCTCCTCCACCGGGTCCGCGGTCAGCGAGATCCGCATGGTGTCGCCGATCCCGGCAAGCAGCAGCGCGCCGACGCCCGCCGCGGATTTGATCCGTCCTCTGGAAGGCGTACCCGCCTCCGTCACGCCGATGTGCAGCGGGTAATCCGACTTCTCATGAACGATCCTGTACGCATCGTAGTTCATCTGCACATCCGAGGATTTGAGAGAGATCACGATATCCTCAAAATCGTATTTCTCCAGCAGCGCCACGTTTCGGAGCGCGCTTTCTGCCAGTCCTTCCGCGGTCACTTTGCCATATTTAGCGAGAATATCCTTCTCCAGGGATCCGCCGTTGACGCCGACGCGGATGGGAACATGACAGGACTTGGCCTTGTCCACGACCGCCTTCACTTTCTCCTCGGAGCCGATGTTGCCCGGATTGATCCGGATCTTGTCGGCGCCTGCGTCCATCGCCGCGATGGCCATCCGGTAGTCGAAATGGATGTCCGCCACCAGCGGCACGCGGGCGTGGCGCTTGACCTCCCGGAAGCCTTCGACGGCGTCCTGATCCGGCACCGTCAGGCGGATGATCTCGCAGCCCGCTTCCTCCAGGCGCCGCACCTGGGCCAGGCTTGCCTTTGCGTCAGAGGTCCTGGTATTGCACATGGACTGGATGCTGACGGGCGCTCCGCCCCCTATGAAAATGTCTCCTACTTTGACTTGCTTCTTCATATCTCAAAATATCTCAACGATCCGTCAAAAGATCGGTATGATAAACCGGATCACATCGTTAAACGTCACATAGATCATCAGCGCGAAGAGCAGACAGATCCCGATGAAGTGGATCTTGCCTTCCGTCTCGTCTGAGACCCGCTTGCCTGTGAACAGACGGATCACCAGGAACAGCAGCCGTCCGCCGTCAAGCGCAGGGAACGGGAGCATGTTGATGATCGCCAGGTTCAGGGACAGCAGCGCCGCCAGGTAGATCACGTACATGATCCCCGATTTGGCCGCCTCGCTGGTGGCGTAGACGATCCCCACCGGTCCCGACAGTTCCTTGACCGACACCTCGCCTGTAAACAACTGCTTCAGGACCTGATACATCATCACCGTCATGGAGCCGGTATTCTTGATGCCGCCCGTGATCG
>JBGUKV010000075.1:0-6535 GCA_045114655.1 Candidatus Allocopromorpha sp.
CCCCTGGGGAGGGGGAGGTACACCCCCTATCTTCAATCCGCCCTGTAGGAGGCCCAATCCATCGACTGTGGCAGCACTCTGTTGCTGATCACCTCGACGGCTTTATGTTCCCCGGTTGCGGCAAGCAGTTTATCGCTCTTTTGTCTGTTGCAAGTCCAGTGCGCAAGCTGCAGGTTGCTTATATCACTCGGGTGTCCACCCTTTGCGATCGGTATAATGTGGTCGATGCACGGTGCCATTGGATGCGGATACTTTAGTGACTTGTCTACCGGTCTTCCACAGATCCCGCAGACTTCCTGTGTTTGATAAATCCTCTTCTTGTTCCTTTCGAAAGGACCACGGTGCCTCCCCTGTTGATCCGGGCGGGGGGTGGTAGACTTGACATAGGGGACCATTCGACTTCCCCCGGTGGTCTTCGTTGGGCCGGGGGGGTCTTTCTGCGCCAGAGCTTTCTCAATCACTCTCTTTGCTCTTGCTCTCCCCCGGTTCAAAGCTGCGGCCAACTCCTGGTGCTCTTTAATACATTTACGCAGCGTGGAGTATCCTACACCCAGCTTCTCCGCAATCTCTTTCGTCTGCGCTCCTCTTCCTGCCCACTCTTCCACTTCCCGGATGTATGGCTCTATATTCGATTCCCACTTACTCATCCTTGGCCCTCGCTTTATATCAAAGAGCCGGCATCATCTGTGCCGACCCTTTATCCCTATTTCCAGCCTATAACAAAGGCCGCCGGTATGAGCGGCGGTCTTTGCTTTTGTATGGCAGTACTGTGGATTGTGATCTATTCACTTTGATCACACTAACATAATATCATACAAAAATGTCCCTGGTGTCCGAACTTTCATATCCAACCTAAAAACTTGGCGACTGTATACACGAACCTCGACTTGTGCATACCATACGTGGATCTGGCTGCATCCTGCGGATATGGTTCGTTATACATCACGCTGTTCCACACGCCTGCACGATACTCCTCCGGGATATCCTCTCGCGCCTTCTCAATCGCCCTTACGATGCTGCAGTCGTCAGAGATCTTCAGTGCCTTCCGCTCCGTCACAGATCCCTGCCTGCTGACTCTTACATGCACATCCTCTTCACTCGGACTCGCATCGATTGTGTCTTGTATCTTCTCCCGGAGCCTGTGATAGTCCCTGATCTGATAGACAGTCTTCATGTAGACTGTTCCTGGCAGAACATATTTTCCCTTTCGCCTTGCTCTTTCTCTCACATCCAGCCCCCTTCTCCAAAGATATCTTTCATGCCAATTTGTTCTTCTGGAGTCATGCCATAAATCTTCTCCCACTTCACCGGCCGGCCTTTGTAGTAGTGCTTGACCCTTGGCTCCGGTTCCAGGCTCACTTCGATGTACTCCAGACAGCATGCTCCCGTTATCGGGTGCTCGTAGATGCGGACGCTGTCCCGATCGATCATGTATCCCTTCCTCGGCTTGAGATCTTCGATGTCGTAGGTCGCCTGCCTCTTCATGATCTCAACTCGCTGCTCCGGCTTTGTCACCTGCCGGGAGCACCTGTATGCTTTCATGTACTTGCCTCTCTTGTCTTTTGACTCCTTCGCATTCTTCAGGATGTATGCTGCCACCTTCCGATAGTTGTATCCCTTCAGAGGCTGCGCAAACACATGCTCCTCCGGCCAGTATCTGTACAACAACTCCAGCGGGATCTCATTGTTCAACACCAGGTGGTGGTGGACCTTTCCCTTCCGCTGGCCAATCCCTATCGTTTCCACGAGCTTAAATGGGATCTCGTTCTTCTTGCAGAATCTCTGCAGGCCCCGCTTCAGCTTCCCGATCTTTTCTATGGACTCCTCCACAGTGACGTTCTCATCGTTCGACAGCGTGATCCACCAGTCGCCCGGCTTATAGTTCGCATTCAGCTTCGCAGTCAGTTCCCGCTCTTGATTGATCGCATTGATCTTCGCTACCGCCTCACATGTCGGATTCACTTTCGGCTTTCTCCCCTTCTGCATTTTGATCAGGCTGGAATCCGTGCACCTTGTCATGATCGTCTTTCCTGCTACGACTGTGAATCTTTTGTACATCTCCCTGCCCCCGAATCGATCGAACCTGTGTTGGTTCTATTGTTAATACTACTATTGGTCAGAGGCGGGCGCCTCTTGCACCCGCTCTGTCTCCCTCTTACAGTTGTTTCGTCGCCAGAATCTCTGTCAAAGTCAGCAGCTCTTCTGGCGTCATCGCCGCCCTCTTCCCAGGATTCCCTTCCGGCGTGAATGTCCTGATCTCGTACACCGGAGGGCGCCCATACCACTTGGCCAGAACCAGCCGCTTTGTATAGCCTCTGTCCGTTCTCCCGATGACTCCCAGATCTTCCACCAGCTCAAAGTTATCCTTATCTCTTGCCATCTTCAACTCACCAGCCTCTCTTTTTTCTTTCTATATATCTTGCTGCACAAACGACAATGACCGAAAATACAATAAACGCAAGCACTACGGCCCATGTGATCCAGATTGGTGCCAGTACCCAGATCCAACTCCAGTGGATCACACCGGCTAGCTTTAGCCCAACAAAAAGCACAGCCAACGCCACAGCCAAGGAAGTCCCGCCTCCTGAATATACTTTCCTTTCATCCATTGATCTTCTCTCCTTTCAATACTTCGCCGCTTCAAGCTTTACTTTCATTTCTGACCTCCTACTCTTCTTCGCTTTGCTTCCCACGGTGCATACTTCCGGCGTGGAATAAAAGCTTTTCGCCTCTCTGCTCCTGTGTATGCTCCGTATTTGTCCATTTCTTCCCTATAAATCGCATACCTCTCACAAGCAGCATGGCATTCTGCTGATCTTTCTTTACAGTTCCTGTCGCAAGGATTTCTCGGTCTTACCATACATCCTCCAATCTATAGAAAGGGCGGCAGCAGTGCGCATGGTTCACAACATCTAATGTATCTTTGGTAATAGGTTATTCGTATAGGTTCGCCACCGCCCGATCTAACTACTTGTTATCCTCCTCTTGTGTCATACATTCACAAGTCATTCATCCGCTCTCCTTTCCGCATAACTGCAAAAGTCATTCGCTTCGCGTGTAAACGCGTAATAGTCATCATCAGGTACTAACCTTGCGCAATAGTTGTGATATTCTTCATTATCCTCATCAAATCCGTGCTGTGCGTTCTGTTCCCAATATTCGCAATCCTTACAGTGTACAATTTCGCTCTGTGCCGCAGATGCTACTACCTTTCTTTCAAGGTCAAACCAGTCGCTCACTTCACCGTTCCCTTTTACCAGGAGTATTCTTCCCTGCCCTTCTGGCGGCATGTCGATTCCTTTGATATGGATCCCCATTCGCACCTCCTGTTCTCTAGATCCCCAGTCCATTCAGCGGGCATTTCTGACACTTCTTCCACAGCGCCTCCTCATCTTCTTCGCCGTCCCACACCGCTGAATACTTGCAGAGGTTGTCGCACACCTCACTGGCAATCTCATTCACTTTTTCGATTACGTTCTTTTCTTCCGACTTTTCCTTCACGACTACAATCATAATTGCCCTCCCATCCCTTCAATGACTACCTTCTTCAGTGCCGCCCGCCACTTGTCACGGTTCTCCGGTGCTGCCTTATCGATGGCTCCCAGACAGGCGTTGAACACCTGCTGCAGGATGTCCACGCTCTTTCTGAATTCCCCGACAGCCGGATCTGCCATCTTCTGAAGGCGTCCGATCTCGTGCTGCAGGCCCTTGATTTCTTCAGCGGCCGCGGCCTTCGCCTGCTCCGTCGCTTCCCTGATCCTGCCAGCGGCAGCTTTCTCAGCTTCCGCCTTCGCCTCCTGCGCCGCCTTTTCCTTCAGCGCGTCCTGCTCCTGCCTGACCTTCGCCCTGTAGTCTCTCATGTCCTTCTTTGCCGTCGCAAGGTCCGCCTCCAGCTTCGACACGTCCGCCGTCCGCGCCTCCAGCTCCGACTCCAGCTCCGAGGAATCCGGCACGGCGGCAAGCTGCCGTTCTGCCGCTTCCCTCTGTTCGTTGGCCTGCATGAGACGGCCCTCCAGTTCTCTCACGGTCTGCGCGGTCCGCTCGTAGTTTCTTCTTTCCTCCTCTGTCGCCGCTTCCAGCGCCCGGTTTTCTTCCTTGATCCTCTTCAGCTCTTCGCGGAGATTTTTCACGGTCATATCCTCGACCGGCTCCGTCTCCACAACCTCTTTTGCGACCTCTTCCGGCGCCTCCAGAAGTGCCCAAACCTTTGAAATTTCAATATCCGACAACGTTGTCGGATTTGCGAAAAGACCGCCTTCTTCGTCTGCTTTTTCGGCCAGTTTCATGATCCGATTGGCCTTCCTGCCACTGAAGGACAGGTTCTCTTTCATCCAGTCCTCCCAGCCGCCGTGGCCAACCCTTTCCTTGATGATCTGCAGGCGCTTTCCTGTCTCAACCAGCATCATCATACTGACCGCTGCCACAGACTCCGCCCTGGCGTACAGCTCATTGGCCTCCGCCGTCAGCGTAGTCACGCTCTTTTCCTCCAGTGGAGTTACCTCCTTATACTCTGCATCAATTATCTGTTCCATCGTTTACACCTTCCTCATCATCGAGTTCATTTCCGTCCTGAACATCTCCAGACTCTACTTCTTCCTCTAGACTCGACTTCGTGTACAAACTCATTTTTACCGTTCTCTCACACTCCTCTCTTTTCGCAAGCGATCCAAGCGTGTTGCCTTTGTACTCTCTCGACCCGTTCTCCAGAATGATATCTCTTTCGTCTTCCGTTCCCATTTCTGCCAGTTTCACGAACAACTTAAAAATCAAATCGTTATCCATCTCTATCCTCCTCTATACTTCTACGCCACCTTGCGTTTCTTCATCATCTTATCCCACCAGGCTTTCCATGCCTTGATGAACTCAGCCACGTCTTCCGGATATCTTTTGTTATGATCCCCCCGGCACTGGATCACCATGCCACTAGGTGACAGCTCCAGCGTGTAGAACGGAACATCCGGTTTCTCTATCTCCCGGATGAACAGAATCGAGGTATGCCCGGCCGCCACTCTACTGACATATGTTCTTACACAATGGCTCAATGCCTGAGATTCTTTTCTGAGCTCAGAAGGTGACTCTGCCGGACGGATCATGTATCGACCCATCACCCAAGGCTCTTCCATCCCTGTGATCCTGTGTTGGCTCTTCTGGAAGCCCGGGAACTCTTCCTTATCTCCCATCATCGCGACAGCATCCGTCGCCTCCTCGTGGGCCGCCATGAAATTGCTCGGATACACAGTCTTCTTATCTAACCGACGCCCCAACTTGTTTACTGCAGAGATATAATCGGCGTAGTCCCTCAGCGTGATATGGTCCCCGGTCGCTCTTCGCTCCTCCAGGAACCGGACGACTACTTTTCTGATATCCGCAGTGGTTCGTATCATTTCCCAGTCGCGCTCTGGCATATATCCTCCAATGATTTCCGATATTTCCTGTATATCCTCTATCGCCGCGCCCGGAACCAGATTTCGTACACTTCTTACATCTTCCAGAAATCCCATCGTCGGATCTATTTCGCGCAGTTTTCGTACATCCCCATTGTTTAGTTTCAAGATGCTCCGCAGACTCCGACCACGTATATTCATGGCTTTTGTTGTTCCTCCGGACGCTCGGTTTGAAACCAGCGCCTGAAACCCGGATTTCTCCAGCAGCTCGATGGATGGATATTTCAAAAACTCTGACAGGTACCTGATCCATCTCCTTATCATCCACTCTTCGTCCCAGTGACCATCATCAAACCGCACCGGATCAGCGTCAGCATACCGCAGATCTGTCCCAACATCGTCATGGATCAGCCAGACGTGATCATGCCAATTACTGATTCCATAGCATTGGCATGGCTTCGCTTTCAGGCCGATTGTTTTAACCTTTACCCAATGTCCTGGATCCCACCATCCTTCTTCCCAGTCCACCCGTGTCTGTTCTTTGGCGGATAATCGGATCTGTTCTACCGGCGCGACCCATACCTGCGGTACCAACTCCATATAATCGATGATGAACTCATCCACCTCCAGAAACGTCACCGCTCCATAGACCTTCGTCCAGACTATACGGCCACGATCTGTCAATTTCTTTCGCCCGTATCGCACATCCTTTGGAACCACATCTCTCCCGCACTTTGGGCATACAGTAGTCACTCTCTTATCTTTCGAGTGCGCCAGATATAGCCCATTCATGTCCATCATCTCTCCGCACCCAGTACAATAGCACCAGTTTTCTTTTCCCGAGAAAACGATGTAATTAGTTTCCTGACAGTGCTCCAGAATATACTCCCTCATCCCTTTCGGCCTTTGTATTTTCCAAGGCCGGTCATCCGCCGGCCTGTCTTCTCTATATCTGTATTTCACACCGCACCTCCTACAGGAAATCCAGTACGTCGATGCTCCCGGCGTGCTCCCTGTTAGACTGTGCCATGTCTGTATCATTTATCCCGTAGTAATCCCGGATGATCTGATACCCTTCCTTCGGAGGGATATAGGCACAGTTACCTACCTTTCTTTTTCTCGCGATATCCTCCATGGCCTTGAATGCTCCC
>JBGUKV010000076.1:0-2674 GCA_045114655.1 Candidatus Allocopromorpha sp.
CCGGCGCCATCAGTCCATAGCCCAGCCGGGCACCGTCCAGGTACAGCGGCATGTCGTACTCATGGCAGATGTCCGCCAGTTCCTGAAGTTCCGCCTTGGTGTACAAAGTCCCCATCTCGGTGGGATGGGAGATGTACAGCGCACCTGGGAAGACGATGTGCTCCCAGGCCTCATCGTTATAGAAGGTATGGAGCAGGTCCAGCAGGTCGGCAGCAGCGACCTTGCCGTCGTGGCTCGGCACCGTGAGGACTTTGTGCCCGGTGAACTCCACGCCGCCGGACTCGTGATTGTTGACGTGGCCGGTCTCGGCGGACACCACGCCCTCGTAGGTCTCAAGGATGGTGTCGATGATGGTGACATTGGTCTGGGTACCTCCGCCGAAGAAGAAGACGTCGGCATCGGGCGTGCCGCAGGCCTTGCGGATCTTCTCCTTGGCCCGGGCGCTGTACTCGTCCTCGCCGTAGCCCGGGAGCTGCTCGTAGTTGATATCGATCAGGCGCTGCAGGATCTTCGGGTGCGCGCCCTCGTGGTAGTCGCATTCAAAGGAAAACATATGGAACCTCCTTGTTTGATTCTGCCCTGTTGAAGTGGCCTTCGCTTTTTTGATTGTAACAGGTTTTGCGCCCTTTGTAAAATGCGACTGGCATTTGAGATAGTTTGCTGCAGGTAGCAGCAATGAATCCTCAGTATGTAAGCAGAGATGAGATCTCTGAGGCAGAGCTTAGGTAACAAAAAGCCACGCCAATCGGCATGGACTTTAAACCTCTGTTGAGACTAATTAACTTAACTAACTAACATTACTTAACTACATATATATTATAATCCATAAAACAATTATTGTCAAATATGGAAATATCAGTGGCTATGCGGAAAAGAATGTGGTTTACTAACAGATATTTCCATTCATCAAATCACATCAAAACGGAAATATCTGTGTTTTTTTGACACCTTCAAAAGCATGGGGTTGTTTGAAAAAGTAAGTGCACCTTTGCGATTGTAAATGCAATTGATACTTTTACCAATAAAATAAGAAGTTGTGAATGCACTTGTTCAAGTGAATTGAAGTAGTAAGTTGACGATTGAAGTTGTAATTGCTACTGATTTCAGGTAAAATCCAAGTATGAAGGCATACTAAAGCCCGGGTATGAAAATGCCCGTTTTTCAGAAATTGAAATTGCACCTCGTGGGGAGGTGTGGCTCTGTCTTCAGTTTCACTGAGCTACTTGATGAGTTCAGGCTTGAGTTTTATGGAATCAGCGGCGATCTGCTTCATGGACAGGAAGTGTGGGACTTCTTCTCCATAGATTGAGGTGAAGACCTCGAGGGGCGACCGCCCATTCCATTTTTTGCGTGGGTATGAGTTGATATGGTTCATCATCAAGGTGACTTTTTCCGGCGTCAGGTCATCCATCGACTTGCCTTTCGGAATAAAATACCGTATGAACTGGTGATTACGCTCGCAGTGAGACTTCTGATTGCTGTTCTGTGGATCACAGTAGAACACATGACAGAGCTGTTCTCCCGTCTCCGGATCAAATTCGATTTTTACCGGATCCGTGAACTCGCTCCCGCGGTCTACCAAAATGACCTGGAACAGTTCCTTGAAGAGCGGTATTCCCAGAATCGTCCTGAGTGACTCAAACACGGCGGATACGGTCGCTGCATTGTTTCGATCACGCAGAAAAGCCATCTGCAAGTCGCAGTTGGTGAACATGAGAGTGAGAAGGACCTTGCCGCCCTTCTTGCCAATCACAGAATCACCCTCTACGACGTTCATGTCCGGATGCGCACCCATAAATGCAAGATAGTCCTCATAGGATCTCCCTTGGTGGCATGCTTTGTCGACACGAAGTACTGGACCGCTCTTCTTGCGGTACGACCGGCGGACTTTGCGGGCAAGATCCAGATTCTTGGCGCCCAGCAGTCCACTATCGATGTAATCATAGGCAGTACGCGCAGTGATGGGGAGTTCATCACGATGATTCTCGAAGACAACGTTGATAGACTGTCCCTGTTGGATCAGGGGTGTGACCAGTTCGTCCATAGCTTCCAGCTGTTCTTCGGATAGGGAGATCCCGGTTCGCGATTCACTCAGCGTCTTCTTGTATGCCTCCTGCGCTTCAGTCGCATCATAGAGGAAGCCGCGAAGCTTGCAACGAGTGCGGATATCACAGGCGTTACAGACGAAGGGTGCTCGTGTAGTGGTGCGGCAAAGATCTTCCTGGAATTTATCACACCGGATATTGCAGCCATTACAGAGAGATCTGCAGGACTGATTCCTCCTGATACAGGTGGGTTGGTTGCAGGACGAGGGCAAATCGCAGGTATGACGATGGACGCAACGGTTTCCGGGTTTGACGTTTCTGGGAATACGGCGCTTTTCGATCTCACGACTGACGGTCGTCCGGCACTTGCCGATACGTCTTGCGATCTCGGAGACCTTCCAGCCCTTGGTGAGCATGCGTTCAATGGAGATACGGTCTTCCTTGGTGAGATGTTTGGATGTCTTCTTCATTGTAGTAATAATAACCTCCTTCATATGGAAGAAGACAGAGCCATATATATCATAGCACATAGGAAAAACCACGAGAGGTTGTAAGTGCACCTTCGCGGTTTAGATAGAGTCGAAGTTGTAACTGCACGAAAACCCGTGCAGTAAAGAAATCAATTGACC
>JBGUKV010000077.1:0-15806 GCA_045114655.1 Candidatus Allocopromorpha sp.
GGGATCAACCACGGGGCCAATGTCGGCACGGACACGGTGTATTCCGGTACGGTCGGAGCGGCGCTGGAGGGATCGATCCAGGGATACCCATCGGTGGCGGTCTCGGTGGACAGTCACAAGGCGACCCACTTCGATTACGCCTGCGATCTGGCAGTGGACACAATCCGGAAAACCGGCGGCAAGTGGGACGCTCGCATCATGCTGAACATCAACACGCCCGACCTGCCGGCAGAGGAGATCAAAGGCGTCTGCCATACGGTGCTGGGTGAGCGGGAATATCTCAACGACGTACAGGTCGAGACGGAGGGGGAAGTCACCACCTTCATCTACGGCGGAGATGCAGTGCTTTACGAGAGCGACGAGAACCATTTCGATGTGATTGCCCTGGAGAATGGGTACGCATCCATCACGCCGCTCCAAAAAGATATGACAGCGTATAAAGCCGGCGACATGCTGGCAGACTGGAGGATAGGAAAATGACATTGAACAGAGAAGACACACTGGCAGTATTCATCGATTTTCAGGAAAAACTCGTGCCGGCCATGCACCATAAGGAAGAACTCATAGACAAGACCTGCCGGCTGGCGAAGGGGCTTGCTGTGCTGGAGATCCCGCACATTGTGACCCAGCAGTACACCAGAGGAATCGGCGAGACCATTCCGGAAGTGGCGCAGGCCATCGGCGAGTTCGAGCCCATCGACAAGACGACGTTCAACTGCCTGGGACATGTGGACTTTGTAAACCAGCTCGAGATCGAGGCAAAGAAGAACATCATCGTATGCGGTATCGAAGCGCACATCTGTGTGCAGCAGACCGTTGAGCAGCTGCTGGCGGACGGGTACAACGTATACGTGCCGGTCGACTGCCTCTCATCCAGAAGCCAGAACGACTTTCTTTGGGCGGCGGAGAGGATGGAAACAGCGGGTGCTGTCATGACCACCTATGAGTCGATACTCTACGAGATTCTCAAAGACTCAAAGGCAGAAGGATTCCGGGAGATCTCGAAGATCGTGAAATAGCCGCAGCCGGCCGAGCGGCGAGGTGCATAAATGTTTTTATTCGATAACAGAATCACATTGGAAAACAGAGACATACTGGAGGAATACCTCAACGGATTCGAGTACAAAACCTCCGGCCTCTCTTACAGTGCGCTCTACATGTGGCGCGACATCAACCAGTTCAGCTGGGACATGATCGGAGACTACATGTGCATGAGCGGCGTCAGCCATCTGGAACTGGAGCAGGGGATCGAGCTTCCCTTCCTGTTCCCGCCGCTGACTAAAACAGGCTCTTACGACAAGGAGTCGCTCCGACAGACGATCTTTGAAGCGCGGGACTTCTTCGAGAGCAAAGGCCATCCATTCAGCCTGCGTCTGGTGCCGTTCCACATTCTGGAGATCATCAAGGAAGCAGTTCCTGAGATGAAGTGGGAAGACGACCGGCCCAACTATGACTACATCTATTTGACAAAGGATCTCATTGATCTGGCGGGAAGGGACTTTCACAAGAAGAAGAACCACCTGAACTATTTCAAGAAGACATACGAGTACGAATATGTTAAAATGACATCTGACATGGCAGATGAAGCCATGCAGTTCATTGAAGAGTTCAACCAGCGCAAGGAGATCCCGGCCCACGAGATGGAGATGCTGAAGATGGAAGCGGAAGCCATGGACGATGTGTTCCGCAACCTTGAGGCTGTCGGTTATGAAGCGGGTGCAATCCGCATCGGAGGCAAGATAGAAGCCGTCGCTGTGGGCGGTCATTTGGGCACGAAGATGATCACGGAACACGTGGAAAAAGCCAACGTGGAATACCGGGGACTGTACCAGGCCATCAACAACGAGTTCTGCAAACACGTAGCCGGATGGGCCAAGTACATCAACCGGGAAGAGGACATGGGAATCCCGAACCTGCGCAAGGCGAAACTGTCCTACCGGCCGTGCCAGCTGCTGGAAAAATACATCGGGCACTTCTGATGGACCCAAACGGAATAGAATGCTTTTGCATAAAGGGTATTTGCTGTTAAAAATTTAACATTATTTCGCCAAAACCCTTGACAACCCTTGAAACTACAGGTATTATAGCAAATGCAAAGACAATTTTGATTTTTTCGGATAAGCCGTTAAAATATTAACAAACCCAAACGATATACCCAGAATAAGTATATTAATTAAGGAGGAAAAAAGAATGAGAGAAGTTGTAATCGTAGGTGCAGCAAGAACAGCTATTGGTAAGTTCGGCGGAACACTGAAGAATGTCCCGACAAGACAGCTCGGCGCTGTATGTATTGAAGAAGCTCTGAAGAGAGCGGGCGTTGAGAAGGATCAGGTCGATGAAGTTATCATGGGCTGCGTACTGCAGGGCGGACTGGGCCAGAACGTTGCGAGACAGATGATGCTCGACGCTGGTCTGCCGGTAGAAGTACCTTGCTTCACCATCAACAAAGTCTGCGGTTCAGGTCTGAGAGCAGTTGAACTGGCTGCACAGATCATCAAGGCCGGAGATGCTGATATAATCGTTGCAGGCGGAGCTGAGAACATGTCCTCAACAGCATTTGCAATGCCGGCAGCAAGATGGGGCGCCAGAATGTTCAATTCAGAGATGGTCGACATGATGGTAAACGACGGTCTGTGGGATGCGTTCAATAACTATCACATGGGCATGACAGCTGAGAACGTTGCAGAGCAGTGGGGCATCACAAGAGAAGAACTGGATGAGTTCTCCGTCATCTCACAGCAGAGAGCCGAGAAGGCTGTTGACAGCGGCGTATTCGATGACGAGATCGTTCCGGTCACCATTCCGCAGAGAAAGGGCGACCCAATCGTATTCGATAAGGACGAGCACCTGACACGCGGATCCACAATGGAAAAGGTTGCGAAGCTGAAACCGGCATTCAAGAGACCTGACGGTGTTGTAACAGCTGCTAACGCTTCCGGTATCAATGACTCCGGTGCTGCAGTCGTCGTTATGAGCAAGGAAAAGGCTGACGAGCTGGGCATCAAGCCGATGGCAACCATCAAGTCCTATGCATCCGGCGGCGTAGATCCGTCAATCATGGGCGTAGGTCCTGTACCTGCTTCCAGAAAAGCTCTGGAGAAGGCCGGCCTGACCATCGAAGACATGGATCTGGTAGAAGCAAACGAAGCTTTCGCTGCACAGTCACTGGCAGTCAGAAAAGACCTGGGACTGGATCCTGAGAAGACAAACGTCAACGGCGGCGCAATCGCTCTGGGACACCCAATCGGAGCATCCGGCTGCAGAATCCTGATCACACTTCTGTACGAGATGCAGAGAAGAGGAAGCCACTACGGCCTCGCAACACTGTGCATCGGCGGCGGCATGGGAACATCCGTCATCGTAGAGATGTAAGCACGACTGAAAACTGAGTCACCCATGGGGGCGTCGCTACATGCGGCGCCCTTTTCAATTCTCTCTCTGAGTTCGGCGGTTTCACGACATGGGTCACATTGTGAGATTACATGGGTCAAAAGGCCCTTGCATTATTGGAAACAGACCCATGTGCTGCGGATTCCCGTTTCCGTAAATCCACCGCCAATCATTACGAGTTACAATTAGATGATAATCCGCGCAAAATATGCAATAATATGTGCGGATACATTTTTATGGAGAGAATTGATGACGATGAGTGACAGAGTATTCCGGATCGGACCGATCCGCCCGCCAAGTGAAGCAAACAGTTTGCTGATCCAGGTGACCAATGGCTGCACCTGGAACAAGTGCCGGTTCTGCCAGCTGTACCGCCACACGAAATTCAAGGCCTACAGCGCGGACAGCATCCGGGCCGATATCGACAACATCGCCTACTGGGCGGACCGCGTCCGCAAATACCAATGCAAAGGCAGTCCGGGTACTGTTGACTGCAGCGCATCTTGGAACCTTGACGGCATCAATGCAGAACTCGCTGCGCTGACAGATGATGAGGAACGGCAGTGCATGTACACAGTCGCCAACTGGCTTCTTGCCGGCGGCGAAAATGTCTTTCTCCAGGACGGCAACAGCACGGCGCTGAGCAACGGCAGACTGACTGATGTACTTGTCTATCTACGGCAGGTGTTTCCGCAGATCAAGAGAATCACATCCTACGGCAGGGCCGAGAATTTGTCACGCTCAACTGCGGAGGATTACGCAGAACTCAAAGCAGCCGGTCTCGACCGCATCCACTCCGGATTTGAGTCAGGCTCTGACGCAGTTCTCACACGCATCAACAAAGGCGTCACCCAGGAGCAGCAGATCCGTGCCGGTCAGGCGGTGAAAGCCGGCGGTATCGAACTGAGCATCTACTTCATGCCCGGCGTCGGCGGGAAGGATCTATCTTCTTCCAACGCGGAAGGGACTGCGGAGGTCATCAACGCGGTCGATCCCGACTTCGTGCGCATCAGGACCGCCGCAATCAAACCCGGTACCGAACTCTACCAGGACTGGCAGGAAGGAAAGTTCGAACTCTGCAGTGACGACGATAAAGTCCGGGAGATCCGCCGGGTGATCGAACTGGCAGATGAGAACCTATCGACCTATCTTGTCAGCGACCATATGATCAACCTGCTGCAGAACGTAGAAGGATATATTGCCGACAAACGCATGCTGCAGGTAATCGACCGCTATCTGGATCTGCCCGAAGAAGACCGCCGTGTCTTCCAGCTTTTGCGCAGGACCCTGCGCGCCTATGATCTGGATGACATGAAACGTCTGGGCAGCATCGAACGCGCGCGGCTCCGCAACGATGTCATGAAGGAGAATGAACTCGGCTGGAGTGTGCGGATGAACGGATACATCTGCAGGTACGTGTAACATATACGTGACCGATTATGGACAACTAATGGACAGTAAGGAAATCGACAACACAAACAATAACGCAATCAATAACACAAACAACAACGAAAGCAATCCCGTTGCTACGCCATGCAGCACAACGAATCGCACACCTGTCCAGCAGGTGCGGCGCTATCTGCTGATCGCCTTCGGCCTCGCTATTCTGAACTTCGCTTACGTCATGGTGACGGTGCCTCACGGGATCATCAATGGGGGCGTAACCAGCTTCAGCATGATCCTGGCCAGGCTTCCGGTGACGGATGCGCTGCCGGTCAATGCGTGGGTGGCGATCGTGACCGCGATCCTGGCGGCGCTCTGCTGCATCTTTTTGGGGCGGGACATTTTCGTCGCCAGCATATACAGCTGTGCGGTCGGCGTGGCGGCGTTCAACTTCTTCACCCTGATCGTGCCGGCAAAAGCAATCGCTGTGATGATCCGGTTCGGGCAGTGGGGTCCGATCGGCGAGTGGACCATGCCGGACGGCACTTCGGTGATCACGGTCGGGCTCGCACTGGAACTGATTGCGGCAGCCATCGTCGTGGGCGCTGGGTACTACTTCTGCCTGAGCAATGATTCCACAGCGGTGGGCATGGACACCATCGCGCTCATCCTGCACAAGCGGAACGAGAAGATCCCGGTAGCCTACGCCATGTACGCCATCAACATCATCGTGCTTTTGCTTGGCCTCTACACCTACGGCCTGCGGTGCGTGATCATGGGGATCCTCTTCGCAGGGATCCAGGCGAAGACGTTGGACACCATGCTTGGCTTCAGGCAAAAGCAGAAAGCAGAAAAGGAATGATGAAATAACCCGCAACGAACCGCCTCAATGAGGCGGTTTTGTGTTATACTATATTCTGTATTGGTATGTGCAGCAGAAGAGGAAAACATGAAAGAACTGTTAATGGGAAATGAAGCGGTGGCCGTAGGCGCGCTGGCTGCAGGAGTGCAGGTGGTCGCAGGTTATCCGGGCACGCCGTCTTCAGAAGTTCTGGAAACGATTGCAAAGAGAAATCCGGGCCATGTTTATGTGGAGTGGTCCGTCAATGAAAAAGCCGGTGCGGAGGTTGCCGCGGGCGCGGCGTATGCCGGCGCGCGCAGTCTTGTCACGATGAAGCAGATGGGGCTGAACGTGGCGTCCGATCCGGTCATGTGCGTCAACTATATCGGCGTCAAAGGCGGTATGGTCATCTATGTCTGTGATGACCCGGGCCCGATTTCATCCCAGACCGAGCAGGACACAAGAAGCTTCGCACGTTACGCGCACATCCCGTGCTTTGACTGCGACAGTCCCGAGCAGGCCTTTCAGGCCGTGCAGGATGCTTTTGCATTTTCGGAAGAGCACGAAACGCCGGTCATCTTGAGATCGACCACGAGAGTCTGCCACGCCTGCGCGGACATCGAGGTTCCTGAGATCAAGAATCCTGAGCCGGCGGACGGATTCGTCAAAGACCCGCGGTGGGTCATCTTCCCGAAACTGGCGTATGAAGCCAAACTCAGAGTCGCAGGACGCGAGCCGCAGCTTGCCGCAGATTTTTCGGAATACAAAGGCAACACACTGGAGGGAACCGGTCCGATCGGGATCGCCAGCGGAGGGGTCAGTTATTCCTATGTCAGGGAAGCCATCCGCGGACACGAAGACAAGTTCACCATCCTGAAAATCGCAACGCCCTATCCGTTCCCGGCGGAGCTGGCAAGACAGTTCCTGCTCGGCGCGGAGAAGGTCATCTGCTTTGAAGAACTGGATCCTTATATTGAGGATTCCCTCATATATGAATACGGCAGCCTGAGCCTTGAGATCGATAATCTCATCGAAGGCAAGCGAACAGGCGCTGTTCGCCTCGGTGGCGAGCTGAGTGCCACGGAAGTAGCGGAAGTGATCCAGAAGGTCACCGGTATCCCGACGGCGGCAGACGTCTGCGAACCGGAGAACGTACCGCCCCTTCCCGTCAGACCGCCGGTGCTTTGTGCGGGTTGTCCGCACAGAGGCGCCTTCTATGCGGTCAAGTCGGCAGTGGGAAAACGGCCGGCTATCTACAGCGGCGACATCGGCTGCTACACATTGGGTAATGCGGCGCCGCTGGACATGGTCGATACGTGCCTTTGCATGGGCGCGGGGATCACTATGGCACAGGGGCTGGATCATGCGATCAACGGCTCCGGCATCCCGGACCGCGGAGCGACGGATGCGGCGGGCGACACTGCCGCGGAGGACGCGGCGAGCAGCGATGCGACGGCCTGCTTCGCGTTTGTCGGTGACTCCACGTTCTTTGCCAGCGGCATTACAGGAACGGTCAATGCGGTCTATAACCAGTCAGACATGATCCTGTGCGTGCTGGACAACTCCACAACAGCCATGACGGGACACCAACCCCATCCGGGCATGGGCGTCACCATGATGGGCAAGCGGGTCGAGCCTGTGGATATCGCGAAGGTCCTCGAAGGCATCGGCGTCAAATGGATCCGGACCGTGGATCCGCAGAACCTGAAGCAGTCGCAGGACGCAGTTAATGAAGCGATGGAAGAGAAGGGCGTGCGCGCCATCATCTTCAAGTCGCCTTGCATCGCTTTGGTGAAGCCGGACGCGCCGAAGCAGGTCGATGCGGATACATGTGTCAGCTGCATGCGGTGCATCAATGAAATCGGATGCCCGGCGCTGATCACGGACCAGCCGGCGGGCAATGCAGGCAAACCAAAAGCAACGATAGATACGGCCCTCTGCACAGGCTGCGGTCTTTGCACCCAGCTTTGTCCGACAGGGGCGATCAGATAGAGGGATTAGAAAAAAGGGTAGGAAATGAACGAACATGAAGTGAAAAGCTGTCTGCTCTGCGGGGTCGGAGGGCAGGGAACAGTCCTGGCGTCGAGGATCATCGCAGCGGCAGCCATGGCCAAAGGCCTTCACGCCAGAACAGCTGAGACCATCGGCATGGCCCAGCGTGGCGGAAGCGTTGTCAGCCACGTGCGGATCGGGGATGAGATCGCGTCATCGACGATCCCCTTGGGGACGGCAGACGTGATCATCGGATTCGAACCGGGCGAGGCTGCGGCCAATCTGAAATACTTAAAAGAAGACGGCGTGCTGATCCTGAGCAGCAAGCAAGTGAAGCCGGTGACAGCGTCTCTCGGACAGAGCGACTACGACGGAGGCGAATGCCTGGAGTGGCTCAAAGGCAAAGGCAGCCGGTGCATCGTGATCGATCCCGATGAGATCATTGCAACCTGCGGATCGCCGAAGGTGCTCAACGTCGCTATGACAGGAGCGCTGGCAGCAAGCGGAGCAATGGACCTCAGTCTCGGCGATATGGAAGAGGCGCTTAGAATAAGAATGAAACCCAAACTTTTGGAAATGAATCTGAAGGCTTTGCATATGGGCGCGCAGTGCGCAGCGGAGAGGTAAACGATTATGAAGATGAAAAAAGCAACCTTGAAAGACATCAGAAGGCAGATTGCGAGAGTCCAGGCGGCAGGCGGTTTTTACGCGAAGCGGCTGAAGGGCATCGATCCGGAGGACATCAAGACTCAGGAGGATTTCGAGAAACTGCCGTTCTCGGAGAAGGATGATTTGCGGGACGCTTATCCGCTGGGTCTGGCGGCCGTGCCGGATGAGGAGATCGTCAGGATCCATTCCTCCAGCGGTACGACAGGACTGCCGTGCATCATTCCGTATACGCAGAAGGATGTCGAGGACTGGGCGGAGCTGTTCAAGCGCTGCTACGAGATCGCGGGCATCACGAATAAAGACAGGATCCACATCACTCCGGGCTACGGACTGTGGACGGCGGGAATCGGTTTCCAGCTGGGTGCCGAGAAACTGGGCGCCATGACGATTCCGATGGGACCGGGCAACACGGACAAGCAGATCAAGTTCATGCAGGACATGGAGTCAACCGTACTCTGCGCGACGTCCTCCTATGCGCTGCTCCTGGCCGAGGAGATCGAAAAGCGCGGCGTGAAGGATACGATCAAACTGAGAAAGGGCGTCATTGGTTCGGAGCGCTGGGGCCCGAAGATGCGTGCCCGTATTGCCAACGAACTGGGCGTTGAGCTCTATGACATCTACGGACTGACCGAGGTCTACGGACCGGGCATCGCCATCAACTGCGAGTACGAAACCGGCATGCACTATTTCGACGATTACCTCTATTTCGAAGTCATCGATCCGAAGACAGGCAAAGTCCTGCCGGACGGCGAACTGGGCGAGCTGGTCATTACGACCCTGAAGAAAGAGGGAGCACCGCTCATCCGTTACAGGACCCACGACCTGACGAGGATCATCCCGGACGACGTACCATGTCCGTGCGGCCGCAAGCTGCCGCGGATCGACGTCATTCTGGGTCGGACTGACGACATGGTCAAGGTCAAGGGCGTCAACATCTTCCCGGGACAGATCGAGGACTGCCTGAAGGATATCGAGGGAGCATCCAGCGAGTACCAGATCTTCATCGATCATGAGGACGGAAAGGACGTAATCAACCTCTTCGTCGAGACCATCTTCACGAAGAAGGGCGAACGCCGCAAACTCGAGAAAGCGATCAAGGACAAAATCAAGAGCGTCATCAATGTCGGCGTCGTGCCGAAGGCAGTCGACATCGGAGACCTGCCGAGAAGCGAGAAGAAGACCACCCGTGTCTTTGACTATAGATATTAGAGTCGTTATAAGAAAGGAAAATACATGACTGCAAAATCAATGATGCCTTACGTCGAGGGCAACTCGGCGATCCGGGCTATGTTCGAAGAGGGAGCACGCATGGCGGCTGAGTTCGGTGCGGAGAATGTCTTCGACTTCAGTCTGGGCAACCCGAGCGTTCCTGCTCCGCCGGAAGTGAATGACGCGATCCGGAGCATCCTCGCCGAGGAAGATACGCTTCTGGTCCACGGCTACAACAAGAGCAACTCCGGTTATGAGGATGTGCGTCAGACAGTGGCGGAGCATCTGAATATGCTCCACGGGACAAACTTCTCTTCGGAGAACATTATCATGACGGTGGGAGCAGCCAGCGGACTCAACGTAGCGATCAAAGCCCTCGTTGATCCCGGCGAAGAAATTCTTGCCTTTGCACCATACTTCGTCGAGTACGGAAACTACGCCAAGAACCATGGAGCACAGCTTCGTGCGGTGCCGGCGGATACGAACACTTTCCAGCCGAATCTGGAAGTGATGGAGCAGATGATCACGGAGAAGACCCGCGCAATCATCATCAACTCTCCGAACAACCCGACGGGCGTCGTGTACAGCGACGAGACCATTCGGCGTCTGGCCCAGATCCTGAAGGCGAAACAGGAAGAACTGGGAACGGAGATCTACATCATCTCCGACGAGCCGTACAGAGAGCTGGCTTACGACGGCGTCAACGTGCCGTATGTCACGAAATACTACGACAACACTGTCGTCGGGTATTCCTGGAGCAAGAGCCTGTCCCTGCCGGGCGAGCGGATCGGGTATCTGGTATTCCCGAGCGAGCTGGCGGATTTCGAGAACGCCATCCAGGCGGCGAACATTGCCAACCGCGTGCTGGGCTACGTCAACGCGCCGACCCTCATCCAGCGAGTCGTTGCCCGCTGCATCGACTGCAAAGCCAACGTCGCGGCTTACGACCGCAACCGCCAGAACCTCTACGATGGACTGGTGGATGCGGGCTACGAATGCGTGTATCCCGAAGGCGCGTTCTACCTTTTCGTTAAATCGCCAATAGACGATGATGTGGAATTCTGCGCCCGCGCAAAGGCCCACAACATCCTGGTGGTGCCGGGGAAGTCCTTCGCTTGCCCGGGATATGTGCGGATCGCGTATTGCGTCTCCCACGAAACAATCATGAATTCCATTCCTGCTTTTGCAGAACTGATGAAAGAAATAAAAGAAGAAGACAAGGAGTAACAAAATGGCTGAAGTGATCGAAATGACAAATTTTATCCACGATATCATTGACAAAGATCTGGAAAACGGCAAGTACGGAGACAAGGTGCTGACAAGATTCCCGCCGGAGCCGAACGGCTACCTGCACATTGGTCACGCCAAGTCCATCTGCCTGAACTTCATGACAGCGCAGAAGTACCACGGCGGATGCAACCTCAGATACGATGATACCAATCCGGTCAAGGAGGATATGGAATACGTCGACTCCATCGAAGAAGATGTCAGATGGCTGGGCTTCGAATGGAAGAACAGGCTCTGGGCGTCGGATTATTTCGATGAGATGTACGAATGTGCCGTGACACTGATTAAGAAGGGGCTGGCATTCGTCTGTGACTTCAGCGCCGACGAGATCAGGGCCAACAGAGGAACCCTGACCGAGCCGGGCAAAGAATCTCCTTATCGGAACCGGAGCATCGAAGAGAACCTGCAGCTCTTTAAAGAGATGCGCGAAGGCAAATACGCAGACGGCGAGAAAGTGCTCCGGGCCAAGATCGACATGGCATCCCCGAACATCAACATGAGAGACCCGGTCATCTACCGTATCGCCCATGCGGAGCATCATAATACAGGCGACAAATGGTGCATCTATCCGATGTACGACTTCGCCCACCCGATCGAGGACGCGATCGAAGGTATCACTCACTCCATCTGCACACTGGAGTTCGAGGATCACAGACCGCTGTATGACTGGGTGCTCCAGGCAGTCGGCAAGTGGCCGACACCGCCGCAGCAGATCGAATTCGCGCGTCTGAACATCACCAACACCATCATGTCCAAGCGTTATCTGAAGGCCCTTGTGGACGATGGCGTTGTGGAAGGCTGGGATGATCCGCGGATGCCGACCATCGCAGGCATCCGCCGCAGAGGCTACACGCCGGAAGCGGTTCGCGACTTCTGCGAGAGGATCGGTGTTGCAAAGGCAAACTCCACAGTCGATGTGGCTTTGCTGGAATCCTGTGTCCGTGACGATTTGAAGACGAAGGTTGAGAACAGAAACGTCGTCGAAAATCCGATCAAGGTCGTGATCACAAACTATCCGGAAGACCAGACGGAAATGATGCCGATCGAAAACAACCGCGAGGTCCCGGAAATGGGCGAGCGCATGGTGCCGTTCAGTAACGAACTGTGGATCGACGGCGATGACTTCATGGAAATTCCGGTGAAGAAATACTTCCGTCTCTTCCCGGGCAACGAAGTGCGTTTCAAAGGCGCGTACTTCCTCACCTGCAACGAGGTTGTCAAAAACGAAGACGGTTCCATCAAAGAACTTCTTTGCACCTACGACCCGGATACCAAGAGCGGAACGGAAGGCGCCAACCGCAAGGTCAAAGGCACCATCCACTGGGTCGACGCGAAGACTGCAGTCAAGATCAGGATCAGAAACTACGACTATCTGATGATCGAAGACGAGAACGGTGAGATGGACCTCAATCCGGACTCGCTGATCGAGTCCTGGGGCTACGCAGAGCCGCTGCTCGGCGAGGCAGACCCGGGCGAGCGTTTCCAGTTCTTCCGCAAAGGCTACTACATCGCGGACAGCGTGCTGTGCGGCGAGGAGGACGATGGATCAGAGTTGAAGGTGTTCAACAAGATCGTCGGACTGAAGTCGTCCTTCAAGGTGAAGAAGTAGAGAAAGACAGACACCAAAAGACATACATCAAAAGGAAAGACTGATAAATGGATAAAGATGACCTTAAAGAAAAAGTTGGGTACAAACCCGATGACTCTTTGAAGAAAAACAAAAAACTGATTTGGATATTTCTTGCGATTGTGCTGATCCCGCTATTCATCGGATTGATTGCAGTCGCAGGAGGAGGATTGGAGTAGTCAGAATGAAAGGGAATTGGCCGCTGCCGGAGCTCCTTGCTCCGGTCGGCGGAAGAGCACAGCTTGAAGCAGCAGTGAATCATGGAACGGATGCCGTCTATATGGGCGGCTCCCTTTTTAATGCGCGGATCAATGCCGAGAACTTCACGGACGAAACCCTTGTCGATGCGATCGGGTTTGCGCACGAGCGGGGCGTGAAGGTATATATCACGTTCAATACGCTGGTGAAAGACAGCGAACTGGAGCGGGCATTCCGGTACGCGTGCTTTCTGTACGAAATCGGCGCGGACGCGCTGATCCTGCAGGACATGGGACTGGCGCGTCTGATCCACAAGTACCTGCCGGACTTCCCACTGCATCTGTCAACGCAGGGGACGGTCTACAATGTGCAGGCTCTGGATCTGGTCCGGAAGCTTGGCTTCTGCAGAGTCGTGCCTGCGCGTGAGCTGTCTCTTACGGAGATTCGCAAGCTGTGCGCGGCGGCGCATGGCGCGGCGGCGGATGACACTGTGGCGCATGGCGCACCAGTGCTGCATAATGCAGCAGAGCGCGGGACAGCGGCAGTCGGAGCAGCGCCGCTGGAGATTGAAGTGTTCGTCCACGGCGCGCTTTGCATGTGCTACTCTGGCCAGTGCCAGATGAGCAGGGCATTCGGGGGCGGCGGACGAAGCGGCAACAGGGGACTTTGCGCCCAGCCGTGCAGACTGCCCTATACAGACGACAAAGGACGCATCGGCTACTTCCTCAGCCCGAAGGACCTGTGCACTTTGGAACTGATGCCGCAGCTGATCGAAGCGGGCGTGGATTCTTTCAAGATCGAAGGGCGGCTCAAATCGCCTGAGTATGTGGCTGTCACGACATCTGTGTACCGGAAGTATCTGGACCTGTACGCACAACACAGCGATGCGGATGCTCCCGACGCCGGGATCACACCTGACGATTGGAAGAAGATGATCGATCCCGCGGACATGCAAAAGCTGAAGCGTGCATTCAACAGGGGCGGATTCACGACCGGATACCTTGAGGGCAATCCCGGAAGAAAGATCCTGTCCGGAGAAAGTCCGAAGAACCAGGGCGTTTACGTGGGTGTCGTCGATTCTTTCCGTCAGGTCAGGAGCAGCTCTGCGAGCAGGGATAAGGTGTTGGTGGATGTATCGCTGAAGGGAAGCCATGAGAGCATCGCCCAAGGTGACGGCGTGGAGATCCGGGACAGGGCTTCCGGTGTGGCCACCGGCAATGTAGTGACCTTTGTTGAGGAGCGGCAGGGCGGAACGCTTCGCATCGGAGATTTCGACCGGGGAATCCGTGCCGGCGACAGAGTCTATAAAGTCACCGACAAGGCGCTTCGGGAAGAGGCGCTGTCAGCGCCCGCGAAGAAGATTCCGGTCGGGATGCGCTTCCTCGGGAAGGTCGGACAAGCACCGGAACTTACATTGTTATTAGGCGATGAGCCTTGCGGCGCAAGGGCTGGCTCTGACGGAGATTCAGACAGGGGTACCGTCAGAGTATGCGGTGATTTTGCAGTAGAAAAAGCGTTGAAGCGACCAGTGACAGAGGAGAAAATCAGAAGCCAGCTTATGAAACTCGGAGATACCTGTTTCGTTGCTGGCGAAGAAGATATCTCGGTCGACATCGATCCGGATATCATGATTCCTGTTTCCGTCATCAATCAGATGCGGCGCGAGGCAGCTGATGAATTGGCAGGCAGCCTGCGTGCGGCCGTGATAGTCACTCGCACGCCGCTTCCGGAAGGGAGCATCGTCGAGATCATCGTGCAGGAGCAGCTTGGAAATGAGGACGAACTTCGCCGCGTGGAAGAGTCGGCAGTGCTGTGCAATGCCGAACTGGTTCCTGTGGAGGAATTCTATGTGAAGAGGATGGATCAGGACAGATCAGACAAAGCCGTGCTCCCATATATCCTGAACGTAAGCAAAGGAGCGCTCGATGATCTGTTGGAGCAGGATTTCGATGCTATCGCGGAAGCCGTCCGCGATACCGGCATCCTGGTCGGCAATCTCGGGTGGATCAAACAGTTCCTGGACGCAGGGGTGACGGTCTACGGTGACTACGGACTGAACGCATACAATAGCCAGTGCGTCAAAGCCTATGAGGAACTGGGCGTGAAGATGCTGTTTCCGTCACATGAATGTTATGCCGGGGAACGCGGAGCCGGAATGAGGACCTCCGATCCGCGCTTTGGCGGGCGCGTTCCGCTGATGATAACAGAACACCCCTTCGGAACAGATCACTTGATCGACCGAAAGGGTGCAGTGCATGGGATTATTAAACGCGCGGATAAATATATTATCCTCTAATCTATTGTCCTCCTATTATTCTCTGACGTCACAGCTCGTTGGCGTTCTTGAACATGAGCACGGCCAGGAAGATCATGACAAGCCCCACGATGACAGACCAGGTCGTGCTGAAATGGGACTGGGCCGAGATCAGAATGCATATAACGCCGACTATGAGCAGGAACAACGAACTGAAGATATATCTCGGACTGCGTTTTCTACCATTGTTTCTAAAAGACATATTTCTACCTCCAAATCGAAACTATACTAACATATAATCTCCGCCCTTTCAATGAAGAAGTGATGTTATTCACCTGCGGCGGGGTGTTGGAGAATGTACAAGAAAAACGCTGTTGATCGTTTCTACTTGACTCGCGGTGCAAGATATGACCGGTTTCCCGGAATCTCTTGCACAAAACAACTTGAAACCTAGATGAAAGCTCTGCTTTTGGCAAGAAATGATTTGTATTCCGTCATTTCTTGTATTGGCAAATCTGATTGTGCAAGAGATATTGGAAATGCCAATCTTTCTTGACCTATGGTACAAGAAGAGGCCCTTAAACACTTTTCTCTTGACCAATTCACCAATTCACCAATCGACCAATCGACCAATCGACCAATCGACCAATCCACCTTCACCTGATATCAGCGGAAACACAGCATGCACATATGATGCATCCAATTATCTTCAACGACCGATTGCGAGCATGATCAGGAGGTGAATAATAATACATAAAAAAGCGGCGTCCATTTGGACGCCGCTTCTGGTGTATACGTATACTGTTTTATTGGTCCGGCCGAAGCCGGTGTTCGGCTTACGCCGTTTGAAGCATAACCGCTAAGCTTACGCTTCTGCAGCTTCCAGAGCTGCCTTCTTGTCTTCTTCTCTCTGGTGAAGGATGTGCTGATATTCTTCCTCGGTCATCTCTACCATT
>JBGUKV010000078.1:0-3455 GCA_045114655.1 Candidatus Allocopromorpha sp.
AATCCTGTGCCCGCTGGTCGCTACAGACGAACAGCTCGAAGCAGGCCTGAAGATCTTCGAAGAAGCACTGGCAGAAGCTGCTAAATAGCACACGAATGTGTCAAAAGGGACGGTTCTTTTGACACATCGCAAGATTAGATATTCCCCAAAACTAGAGGAGAAAAATAATGCAAGAAAGACATGAATTACAAAAATCCCTCAATATGAAGGATATACTGGCACTGGCGTTCGGTACCATGATCGGCTGGGGCTGGATCATGCTGGCCGGTTCCTGGGTAGGAAACGGAGGATCCCTCGGCGCGATGATCGCATTCGGACTTGGCGGTCTGATGGCTATCTTCGTCGGTCTGACCTATGCTGAGCTGACACCGATGCTGCCGCTGTCCGGCGGAGAACTTGTATTCTCATACAGAGCGATGGGATACAACGCATCCTGGTTTACCGGCTGGATGATCGCACTGGCATACCTGGGTGTAGCTGCCTGGGAAGGCCCGGCTCTCTCCAACGCCATCAACTTCCTGTTCGCAGGCGTACTTCCGCAGGGCGCGACATTGTGGTCATTTGCAGGATCTGATGTTACGACGACATTCCTGCTCATTGCAGCCGTCGGCGCCGTTGTTATGACGGTCGTTAACTACAGAGGCGCGAAGGCGTCCGCTATCTTCCAGACCGTTGCTACAGTCGCAATGGCTATCGGCGGAATTTCCTTCGCTATCTGCGGTACTGCCACCGGCTCGATCGAGCACTTTATTCCGCTCTTCACAGACGGCAAAGGTTTCGTAGCTGTTATGCTGGCCGTACCTGCGATGTTCGTAGGATTCGACGTTATCCCGCAGGCTGCTGAGGAAATGAACATTCCGCTCGGCAAGATCGGAAGAGTTATGATCATCTCCATCTGCATGGCTGCCTTCTGGTACTGCCTGATGATCTTCGCAGTCGCGATTTCCACACCGGGAGACGTGCTCCAGGGCTTTAATGATGACCCGGCAGCTGTTCCGGTAGCGAACTGCTTCGCATGGTGCATGAATAACCCAATCTTCGGTAAACTGATGATCATTGCCGCGATGTGCGGAATCCTGACCTCCTGGAATGGATTCGTTGTTGGTGCATCCCGTGTTATCTTCGCGATGGCAAGAGCTAAGATGCTGCCGGAGATCTTCGCGAAGGTTCACCCGAAGTATGGTTCCCCGACAGCAGCTGTACTGCTCGTTGGTATCATCACTATCATTTCACCTTGTGCGGGAAGATCCGCGCTGGTATGGTTCGTTGACGCTGCTGCATTCGGAACTGTAGTTGCATACTTCATGGTATCCCTTTCCTTCTTTATCCTGAGAAAGAAGGAGCCGGAGCTCACAAGACCGTTCCGCACACCGGCAGGCAGACTCATCGGCGCGCTGGCAATGCTGGTAGCCCTGTTCTTCTTCTGGCTGTATCTGCCGGGACTGGGCAGCCCGTCACCGCTGACAGGTCCTGAGTGGATGTTCGTCGGAGGATGGATCATCCTGGGTATCATCTTCTTCATCATGAACAAGGCCGGCAAGAACGGCAAGGTAAGAGCAGAAGAGACAGAATACCTTATGTTTGGACACAAGTATCTGAGATCCTTTGCTAAGCCGTACCTTGAGCAGCACCACGAGATCGAAGAAGGTCACGATTTCTAAAAATCAAGGACAATCATTCAATCAAAAAAAACAAAGAGACATCAAGCGATGTCTCTTTTGTTATTCTGTTTGTCTGTGCTGCATTACGCCAAAGCGATGCCCATGCTGATTCCGCCGATGGCCATCAGTATGCAGAAGAGTATCAATATGATCAGAATGATTATCTTTGTTGATTTTTTCATTTTCCTACTTCCTTTCGGTACAAGTATAACACAAGAAATCTGTCAATTCTATCGGAACATGTGTTAAACTGAATCATCGGAGGTAAACAGGAGGACAAACAGGAGGACAAAAGGATGAAAGCCGTATTTCTCGATTGCATCGATATCAGCCGCGGTGATATTTCGTGGGAACCGGTAGAGGCATTATGCGAGTTTGAGCACTATCTTACATCGACTGACGAAGAAGCAAAAGCAAGACTTGCAGGCGCCGAGGCGGTGTTTGTTGATTCCTTTCCGATCGACCGTAAAGTTATGGAACAAAATCCGCAGCTGAAGTACATCGGAATTGCTGCAACAGGTTTCAACCATATCGATCTACAGGCTGCGTCGGAAAAGGGTGTGGCAGTTACTAATATTCCTGCCTATTCCACGGACGCAGTTGCGCAGCATGCCATTGCGTTGCTTTTGCAGCTGGCCAATCATCCCGGAACATATGATGATGTGGAGACCACGCCTCTGACGCTGCTCAACGGGAAGAGTATGGGCATCATCGGATACGGCAACATCGGCAAACGCATTGGAGAAATCGCAAAAGCACTCGGGATGGAGGTCATCCCGTATAGCAGAGATCCTGAACGCGCCGTAAAAGCTGATGTAGTATCTCTGAACTGTCCTCTTACGGAAGAAAACAAAGGAATGGTCAATGAACAATTCATCAGCAGAATGAAAGACGGTGCGATCCTGATCAACACAGCCCGGGGCGGACTTGTTGACGAAGAAGCTCTGGCAGATGCCCTGAATAGCGGCAAACTGGCAGGCGCCGGGCTGGATGTTCTTGCAAAAGAGCCTCCGGATGAATCCTGTCCGTTACTGGGACTGGATCATTGCGTGATCACACCGCACATCGCCTTTACGCCGAAGGAGACGAGGGCTAAAATCATAGAACTGCTGTCTGAGAATCTGAAGTCGTATCAGGAAGGCGGCCGGCAGAACCGCATCGACTGAAACAACGTATAGTAGTATAGAATAGATTGGAGAATGGGAATGTCTGAAAAATACATCATGGCTCTGGATCAGGGCACGACCAGTTCGAGATGCATTATTTACAACAAGAAAGGTGACCAGATCAGCGTAGCACAAAAGGAGTTCACACAGTATTTCCCGCAGGCAGGCTGGGTCGAACACGATCCTGTGGAAATTTGGGAAACACAGCTTACGGTCGCGCGGGAAGCACTGTCCAAGGCAGGCCTTACTGCCGGAGATATTGACAGCATCGGCATTACGAATCAGAGAGAAACCACAGTAGTCTGGGATAAAGAAACAGGAGAACCGGTTTACAATGCGATTGTATGGCAATGCAGAAGGACAGCCGATTACTGCAAGCAACTGAAAAAGGACGGACTGAACGTAATGTTCAAGCAGCACACGGGTCTCCTCATTGATCCGTATTTCAGCGGCACGAAGCTCAGATGGATACTGCAGAATGTGGAAGGTGCGAGAGAACGGGCAGAACAGGGTGAGCTTCTCTTCGGAACCATCGAAACGTGGCTCATCTGGAATCTGACAGGCGGACGGGTGCATGTGACGGATTATTCCAATGCATCCCGGACAATGCTGTTTAACATTCATGAGC
>JBGUKV010000079.1:0-26288 GCA_045114655.1 Candidatus Allocopromorpha sp.
AATCCTGTGCCCGCTGGTCGCTACAGACGAACAGCTCGAAGCAGGCCTGAAGATCTTCGAAGAAGCACTGGCAGAAGCTGCTAAATAAGCGACATTTGATAGATAGATGTTGATTTCGACCCGCAGGATAAATCCTGCGGGTCTTTTTCTGTTGTGCACAGCGCTAAAATGATAGTAAAATAAAAGAAACATAATGAATAGCGATTATGATCCGAGAGAGGAGGAAAGAGCATGAAGAAACTACTGGCTATTTTGATGTCGGTCGTTTTCGCATTCACGATCTTCGGCGTGACAGGCTGCGGAAGCAGCGATACGGCGGAGCCGGAGGAACAAGCAGCAGAGGAACCGGCTGCAGAGCTCAGCGAAGAATATAATGCTTTTGCAGATGCCGTCGATCTTGATTTTGCGAAAAAAGTCAATGCGAAGGTGGCGTCCTTCGGCGACGATGAGGCCGTAGGTATGCGGTCGGCCGGATCCCCTGCAGAGAAGGAGACCTGCGATTATCTGGAAGGCGTGATGAACGACATCGGCCTGAACAACGTCACAGTCGATGATATCACCGTCGATGGATGGACCTTCAACGGCGCGAACATCACCTTCACCAACGCCAAAGGCGAAGAGCAGAAAGTCGATCTGGGCGGATACCAGACTACGATCCAGGCAGACAACCAGGAAGTTGAGATCGTTTACGTCAATCGCGGAACCGAAGCGGATTACGAGGGCCTGGACGTCAAGGGCAAGCTGGTGCTCTTTGAAGTCAATCAGGAAGAAGACTGGTGGATCAACTACCCGGCTTACCAGGCAAAAGTCAAAGGGGCCCTCTGCGCGATTGCTATGAGAGAATTTGTCAACAAGGATGAGGATGGGACCAGGATCGGCGTGCAGGATGTCTGCGGACCTGCGGACGCGCCGGCACTGGCCATCAGCCGCAAAGACTGCAACGCGATCAAGAAGGCCATCAAAGCATCCGGCGGAGATTCCATCAAAGTGAAATTCAACGCCGATTCCAAGGTCACCGAAAACACAACGTCCCACAATCTCTACGGCGAGATCCCGGGCGCTGAGGACGAGACGATTTTCGTATTCTCCCACATGGACGGATACTTCCACGCTGCATACGATGATGCGTGGGGCGTGGGCGTGAGCATGGCCATTGCAAAAGCAATGATCGACAGCGGATTCACTCCGGACAAGACGATCAGGTTCTGCATCCACGGCAGTGAAGAGTGGGGCCGCGAAGGAAGTGAATACGACTGGTCCACCGGCGCCTATGAAGAAATCATGACCAAGCATCCGGACTGGGTGAATGGCGGATTTGCCATCGTAAACAATGACAGCGGCTACACAGTTGAAGGCGCGACAAGCAAAGGCACCAACTGCTCAATCGAGCTGAAAGAGTTCGCGAAGAACAGCATCGGAGAACTTGCGGACAGCTCGAAGTTCAAATGGAAACACCAGAATCTAAGCACATACACGGAGGACTTCCAGTGGACGAGAGTAGGTATCCCGGCCATCTGCGCGGGTGACGGAGAAAGCACAAACTACGAAGACACAGGATACCATTCCAATTATGACAGCTGGGAGTATCAGCCGCTGGATGAAGAGGGCATGGCGGAAATGATCCGGACCTTCGGCAAGGTCACGATCGATCTGGATGACTGTCTTGTCAGGCCGATGAACTTCACGGCAAGAATCAAAAACTTCGAGAAGTCCCTCAACGACGACGCGAAGGATCAGTTTGCAGAATCCCTCGATGCGGCGTATGCTGCAGCTGACGCGCTGAAAGCTAAAATGGATGAAGTAGAGGCGGCCGGCGATGACGCGGCAGCGACGAAGCTGAACGATCAGACCCAGGAGGTCTATCTGGCCTTCCAGGATTCACTGCTTGGACTTGACTTCATTAACGTCGACGCCATCGTGCGGCACGATATGTATGAAGACAATATTGACTACCTCGACCAGACCATCAAAGCGCTGGAGGCAGGCAACATCCAGGAAGCTTATGATGAGTATCTGTGGGCAGTCGACTGGTCCTGGTATGACATGAACTTCGACAAGGAAACGACCGACTACATGAAGAACCAGCTCTTCGAAAAGCGGGATGATACCTGGGGCGCAGGGCTGATCAAATACCCGCACGCCGACACCAACGCCATCGTGGTTTCCCTCGGCGAAAAGTACGATACTGAAGGCGCGGACGTGAGTGAGGAGATCGCCGCGCTGAAGGAAATCAAAAAGCAGCAGGAAGGATATCTGAAGGAAGTCTACGCAGATGAACTCGCAGGGATCCAGAAAGCGACGGAGCTCATGAACGCCATCGCGAAGTAAGAAATATTAAAGTATGTTACTGATCATCAACTACTGCAGCGATGCATATTACAATCTGGCAGCAGAGGAATATCTCATCGACCATTTCGATGAAGATGTTGTGATGCTGTGGCGCAATGACAACACCGTCGTTGTAGGCAAAAACCAGAACACCATTGAAGAAATCAACAGGGAATATGTTGAAGCAAACGACATCAGCGTCGTCCGTCGGCTTACCGGCGGCGGCGCTGTGTTCCACGATATGGGGAACGTGAACTATACGATTATCCAATCCTATCGTGAAGGTCTGTTCTCTAATTACGCGTATTTCACGGAAGCCGTCCGCGACTTCCTGCAGAGTCTGGGCGTCCGCGCTGAGCTGAGCGGGAGGAACGATCTGATGATCGACGGAAAGAAATTTTCCGGAAACGCCCAATGCGTCCGAAACGGCAGAATGATGCACCACGGGACCCTCATGTTCAGTTCTGATGTAAAGGACATTTCCGGCGCCCTCACGCCGAACGTCAAAAAATTCAAGAGCAAAGGCGTGAAGTCGGTTCAATCCCGCGTGACGAATATCTCTTCACATCTGCCGGGCGGTTCGCAGCATGCCATGGATACAGCGGAGTTCTTGCGGCAACTGTATGGATTCTATCAGAAACGTTTCCCGGACGCGGTTTCTTATGAGCTGTCGCCGGCCGATCAGGCCGCCATCCGGAAACTGGCTGACGAAAAGTATTCCACCTGGGAGTGGAACTACGGAGCCTCTCCTGCTTTTGCAGTGTCTGCCAGCCGTAAGTATGACTTCGGTCTGGTGGACGTCAAGCTGAACGTCGTGCGCGGGCGAATCAAAGACATCCGCATCTTCGGCGACTACTTCGGCATCAGAAGCATCTCTGAACTCGAAGAACTTCTGACGGGGATCGAATTCCGAAATGAAGCGGTGGCGCACGCTCTTGCCAATGTCAAACTGAGCAATTACATCAGCGGGATGACAACAGAAAAACTGGCAGGACTCATTGTTTCGGGCATATAACAATTCCCGTGTGAGATCCGAAATGCAAAAGCACAAGATTCAAAATTCAAAACACAGGACAGGGAATTCGGAAATATGAAACTCCGGATTCCCTGTTTTGGCAGAAGGGGTAAATGATTCAATTTTGTTAAGAATCCCGTTTGCGACTGAAAAAAGCTGTAAAATACTATTGCGTATATGTTGGATCATAGAGATGGATTTTGCGAAAGAAGTGAACGGGAACATGAAATCGATGAATATAATGAAAACAAGAAAGAAAGTATGCAATATCGTGACCGCATTTGTAATGGCCTTTACGGTGTTTGGCTGCACAGGTCTGTCATTTGCCGCGGAAGAAGAGCCTGAAACGGAAGCGGCGACCGTTAGTGCGCCGACAGTGCCGGAGGATTTGACCGCTCCGGCAGAAGCAGCCGATCCGGATGAGAATGCCATTCCGGATGAAATCACCGATCCCGGTGAAATGACCGAATCCGAAGAGGATGTCGTTCCGGATGAGAATACGGAGCAAGATGAAACACAACCTGCTGAGGATACGGTGGAAACGATGGGAGAGACGGGGCTCGCGGCCCCTGCTACAAAAGCGCCCACAGCCGGATACAGAAAGGTGACATTATCGTGGAATGCGGTCGCTCCTGAGAACAAAGGAACGATTTCTTATAATATCTACGATCCCAATAAGAATCTAATCAAATCAAATCTTACAACGCTGACAGCCAGCATCACAGGTCTTTCGCCAAGAAGCGCGTCCTACACCTACTATATCACGGCAGTTGAAAAGACTGCTGACGGCACCAAGGAATCAAAACCCAAGGCGTTTTCGGCAGTTAAAACAAAGGACTTCAGCACGCTGAAACTGACGGGACTCGCTGCTGACCCGGGGTACAAGGCAGTCCTTCTCGAATGGAACAGGATAGATGGCGCAACAGGCTATAAGATTTACTGGAGAAAAGGCGGCGAGCGCGGCAACATCGACGCCAAGGGCAAGTGCTCCGATGGCCGGACCCTCAAGACTGTAAGATCAAAGAAAACCAGAAAATATGAAGTCGTTTCAAAACCCGGAAAGTATGTGCTCCTGGAAACGATTGATAATCCGAGCAAAGGGAAAAAGGTCACCTTTGACAAGCGCGGATTGAAAATCATGAACCACACCTATGTCTATTTCTATCAGTTCATGATCGTTCCGTATTTCAAGGACGGCAAAGGCGAGATCGTAAGCGCGAATGTGAAGGATAAGTGGAGTGACAGTTCGGTCAACGCAGCAAGCGCTGCGCGCTGCCAGTCACAGCCCGGCATCAATGTGATCAGGCAGAACACAGTACTGCCGTTCTATGTGCTCGAGAGCGCCAAGGCGAAAAAACCGATCTATAACACGCACAAGCAAAGCGACAGCAAGAAGGCGGGCAGCTTGACGAAGGGTCACAAGTTCATCTGTTATGATAAATCAGCCGGACGAGTCAAATTCTACGAACAGGAGAATGTTTCCAACCCGACCAAAACGTACTGGTTCGCCCAGAAGAACGCGCACCCGATCCAAGGCTACTACCTCAACAATGGCAGTAAGAAAAAAATGAGCCGAAAGGATTTCGCAACAGGCTACTCGAAGAAGACCGTACTGGACTATGTCAATCACGCCGGCCTCGGGAGCCAGACAGGGTACCTGGTCTGGGTCAGCAAATACGCACAGCATGTGTACATCTTCAAAGGGAAGAAGGGCAATTGGAAACTGATCAACAGCGGCAAAAACGTAAAGCCAAATGCTAAGAAAGGAGCATGGTCCAACCTTTGCTCCAGCGGCTCGATCGGAGTACAGTCGCGCAACGGCCGCTATACGATATACGCGAAGCAGTACAAAGCCTATGCCGGCGCATACGATTATTACTGCCTCTCCAAGCTTCACACAGCCGTCAGACTCCACACCATCCTCTACAAGCCGGGAGCGAGCTTCAGCAGCAAACGATACTACAACAAAGTGCTGGGAAGTCCGACGTCGCACGGCTGCATCAGAATGAAGCCGTCCGCAGCAAAGTTTATTTATGAGAAGATACCGACAAAGACAAGGTCGCTAGTATACTGATCACAAGAGTTACAGATGGTTCAATGAACCGGCAGGTCGTCAAGATCTGCCGGTTTTCTTCGTTTGGGAGAGCAGCGAAACAGAGTGCGAGAATCTTCCGGTTTACAGATACCCCCAGGGGGTATATAATCAAAACCGGCCGAAAGGGGCGATTAGGAGAATAACGATCAGGAGGTTAAATAGAATGAAAGACAATTGCTTCTGCAATGCGAGGACCAAGGAACGGTCCCCGGAAGAATACAAGGATCTGATCAACCGGCTGAGCCGCATCGAAGGACAGATCAGAGGACTGAAGCGGATGGTCGAAGAAGGCGCGTATTGCCCTGACATACTCAATCAGAGCGCGGCGGCGAGCGCGGCGCTGTCCAGCTTCAACAGGGTGCTCATGTCGAATCACATCAAGAGCTGTGTGATCGAAGACGTGCGGGCAGGAAATGATGAGACGGTAGAGGAACTTCTGGGCGTGCTCCAGAAACTGATGAAGTAGGGAAGAGATGGAACAGTATTTGGTAACAGGGATGAGCTGCGCGGCTTGCCAGGCACGGGTCGAGAAGGCAGTGTCTGCAGTGCCCGGCGTCAAAAGCTGTGCAGTGAGCTTACTTACAAACTCCATGGGCGTGGAAGGAACGGCGTCTGCGGAGGATATCATTAAAGCGGTCGAAAAGGCAGGATACGGTGCCGGCCTCAAGGACGGCAGAAGAAAAGAATCCGGCGGCGCGGATACAGCAGCCGGTCTTTATGCTGCCGAAGAAGAAGCGCTCCGGGATACAGAAACACCGAAACTCAGGAACCGCCTGATCGCGTCAGTTATTTTCCTGCTTGTGTTGATGTATTGTTCCATGGGACACAATATGCTCGGCTTTCCGCTGCCCGGATTCTTCGAAGGAAACCCGGTTGCGGTCGGACTGGTGCAGATGCTCCTGTCCATCATTATCATGTTCATTAACCGGCAGTTTTTTATCAGCGGATTCCGCTCCCTCGCGGGCGGTGCTCCCAACATGGATACGCTGGTTGCCATGGGGTCAGCGGTGTCGTTTGGGTGGAGCACGGTGCTCCTGTTCCGGATGACACGGGACGCAGCGGACGGAAACCTGGGTGCGGCCATGGAGGGAGCACATGGTCTGTACTTCGAAGCGGCGGCCATGATCGTGACGCTGATCACCATCGGCAAAATGCTCGAAGCCATGTCAAAGGGCAAGACGACAGACGCTCTGAAGAGCCTCATGAAACTGGCGCCGAAGACCGCCGTGATCATATCAGGCGGCGCCGAAAGAACCGTACCCATCGAGGATGTCAGGGTGGACGACATCTTCATCGTAAGGCCTGGTGAGAATATCCCTGTTGACGGAGTGATCACAGGGGGCAGCACAGCGGTGAACGAAGCGGCGCTCACAGGCGAGAGCATTCCCGTTGATAAAACAGAAGGCGACCGGATCTCCGCGGCCACCCTGAACCAGACCGGATACATCAAAGCGAAAGCAACGCGGGTCGGTGAGGATACAACGCTGTCACAGATCATCAAAATGGTCAGCGACGCAGCTGCGACCAAAGCGCCGATCGCGCGGATCGCGGACAAGGTGTCGGGAATCTTCGTGCCGGCGGTGCTTGTGATCGCGCTCGTCGTCATCGTAATATGGCTCATCTGCGGCGCGGAAGTCGGCTACGCCCTTGCCCGGGGCATCTCTGTGCTTGTCATCAGCTGCCCCTGCGCATTGGGCCTTGCAACGCCGGTTGCCATCATGGTCGGAAACGGCGTAGGCGCCAGAAACGGGATTCTGTTTAAGACGGCTCAGGTCCAGGAAGAGACCGGACGGGTAGACACAGTCGTGCTGGATAAGACCGGAACCATCACCGAGGGCAGACCGGTGGTGACAGATATCCTCCCGGCGGAAGGTATTACAGGAGACCGGCTCCTGGCAGACGCATTTGCGCTGGAGAGCCGCAGCGAGCATCCCCTGGCAGCCGCCGTCGCGAAAGCAGCAGAAGCAAAGGCAATGCAGCCTGCTCCGGTCACAGGGTTTGCGGCAGCGCCGGGAAACGGGCTCTCGGGCCTGATGGAAGGACGGAAACTGACTGGCGGCAATCTGCAGTTCGTACAGCGCGCCGCAGCGGTTGGGGATGAATATATAGAGCAGGCTAAGAGGCTCTCCGAGGAAGGGAAGACCTGTCTCTTCTTCGCGGAAGGCGAGGCTTTAGACAGCAGGTTCCTGGGAATCATCGCGGTCGCCGATGCGATCCGTGAAGGCAGCCCGCAGGCGATCCGGCAGCTGCAGAATATGGGCATCCGCGTCGTCATGCTGACGGGAGACAACGAACGGACCGCGCGCGCAGTCGGCATGCGGGCGGGCGTAGACGAGGTGATCGCCGGTGTGAAACCGGACGGCAAGAACAGGGAAATCAAAAGGCTGAAGCGGACCGGCCGTGTGGCCATGGTCGGCGACGGCATCAACGATGCTCCGGCGCTCACAAGCGCTGACGTAGGAATCGCTATCGGAGCAGGAACCGATGTGGCGATCGACGCCGCGGATGTGGTGCTCGCCCGCAGCAGTCTGCTGAATGTGCCTGCTGCCATCCGGCTCAGCAGGGCGACGCTGCGGAACATCCACGAGAATCTGTTCTGGGCCTTCATTTACAATGTGGTGCTGATCCCGGTCGCCGCAGGCGCCTATGTCCACCTGACAGGATGGACCATGAATCCCATGCTCGGCGCGGCCGCCATGAGTCTGTCGAGCTTTTGCGTCTGCATGAACGCGCTGAGACTGAACCTCTTCGATGTGCACAGCACGCGGAGGGATAAGAAGATAAAAGAAAAAACAAGGAAAGCAGAGGTACAGGAAATGGAAAAGACAATGAATATCGAAGGCATGATGTGCACGCACTGCGAAGCAGCCGTGAAGAAGGCGCTCGAAGCAGTCGACGGTGTGGAAGAAGCGGCGGTAAGCCACGAAGAAAACAAAGCTGTTGTTACACTCAGCGCCGATGTTGCGGACGAGGTGCTGAAGGAAGCGGTAGAAGCGAAGGACTACAAAGTACTGTCTGTTGAATGATGTTGAGTGATGTCTGCTGAGCGAACCCTTGCATGGGGCAAGGCGTGGTGCTAAAATGGGCTTTGAAGTGTTAATGAGGCAAATCAATGATTTGAGAAGGCAGCTATGTCGATCGTTTACGATTATTTTGGTGGATTATATCTGAACATCACGAACAAATGCCCCAACGCCTGCGAGTTCTGCATCCGGAATTTCACGAATTCGCTGGGCGACGCAGACAGTCTTGTGCTGAAGGAAGACCCGACAATAGAAGAAGTCAGAAAAGAACTCGCCAACTGGGACGTGAACAGCTACGACGAGGTGGTGTTCTGCGGCTACGGAGAGCCGACAGAGCGGCTGCCGGAGCTTCTGGATCTGGCGCGCTATATCAAGGCCAGATACGGCAGGCAGATCAGGATCAACACCAACGGACTGGCGGATCTGATCTGGGGCCGGCCGACGGCACAGGATCTGAAGGGCGTGATTGACGCAGTCTCCGTGAGCATGAACGAGGCGGACGCGCAGAAATACTATGATCTGTGTCATCCCAGATTCGGACTGAAATCTTACGATGCGGTCATCAAATACATTGAAGACGTGCGGGAGTACGTGCCGTACGTAGCGGCGTCAGTCGTAACCTCGGCGATCTCTTCGGAATCCGTCGCAGCGTGCTATGCAAAGGCAGAAGAACTGGGCGTCATATTCAAGATGAGATAACACAGACAGAAACAGGTAAGAACAGGCGAAGCCTGAACGATTATATTTATTACTTAAGGAAGTGAAGGTAAAAAAACGTGGAATGGATGACAACAAAGAATGAACCGGGCAAGACTTACCTGATGCAGGGTAACGAAGCAATTGTCCGGGGAGCGCTGGAGGGCGGTGTGCATTTCGCATCATCCTATCCGGGCTCACCATCGTCCCAGGTACTTGGAATGCTGGGACACATCGCAGAGGACCAGGGCTTCCGTGCTGAATGGTCGACCAACGAGACCACAGCACTGCAGTCATGCATGGGAGCATCCTTCGCGAACGGCAGAGCCATTTGCATCGTCAAGCAGAACGGCCTGCTGTTCCACGGGGATACGATCCACTGCGGAGCACTGGGCGGCGTCAAAGGAGGACTGGTTATCGTCAGCTCCGATGACCCGGATTCCCACTCAAGCACCAATGAGTTCGACTCGAGACATATGGCAGTTTCGGCGAATATCCCAATGCTGGAACCAGCCAGCGTCCAGGAGACAAAGGACATGATTCCTTATGCGTTCGAACTCTCGGAAGAACTCGAGCAGATGGTGCTCGTCAGAGTCACCACCAGGATCTGTCACGGCAGAGGAAGCGTCACCCTCGGTGAAATCCCCGAGAAAAGACCGTTCACGCCGATCGGTCTCTGGGACAGAATGGTCGGTATCAACTGGCTGCACGGATTCCTCCTGGAGAAGCTGGAAAGAGCGAGGGAAGCCTTTGAAGTAAGCCCGTTCAATCACTACACGGGCAAGGAAGACGCCGACAAGCTCATCATCACCGGCGGAACAGGAATGAAATACGTACAGGAAGCGCTGGAGGAATACGGCGCGGACGGCGAAGTCGGCGTGCTGAGCCTGGGATGCCTTTGGCCGCTGCCGGAGAAACTGATCCTCAAGCATCTGTCAAAAGCATCAAAGGTTCTGGTTGTAGAAGAAGTCGATCCGTTCCTGGAAGAGCATATTTCGGCTATCGCCGGCAAGGCCAGACTGAACGTTGAGATCCAGGGAAGAGCAGATCTGATTCCGCCGATCGGCGAACTGAATCCGGAAGTCGTCTTCAAGGCAGTCAGAGAATACCTCGGCGTAGAGCCGAAATGCTGCGGCGAAGGATGCCCGGCGATCGAAGGCGTGAATATTCCTGCCAGAGAGCTGACCTTCTGCGCGGGCTGCCCGCACAGAGCGTCCTTCTTCATCCTGAAGCAGGCGCTGAGGCAGGAAGGCCACAAGGGCGTCGTCATGGGCGATATCGGATGCTACACCATGGCAGGCCAGAGAGCCGGTCAGTACGGCTACCACTTCATGAGCTGCATGGGCTCAGGAATCAGTGCTGCGGAAGGTCTCGGACAGCTGACCAACTACGGATTTGATCAGCCGGTCGTCAGCCTTTGCGGTGACTCGACCTTCTTCCATTCGGTCGTGCCTGGACTGATCAACGCCAAGATGAACGAAGCGAATATTCTGCACATCGTACTGGACAATTCCGCGACAGCAATGACAGGATTCCAGCCGCATCCGGGCACCGGACAGACGGCCATGGGATTCGAAACAGAGAAGATCTCGATCACAGCGCTCTGCGAATCGCTGGGATGCAGAGTCTGGAGAGCGGATCCGTTCGATGTGGAGAACACGAAGAATCTGATCTGCGAGCTGATCGGAATGAAGGGCCTGAAGGTGCTCATTCTGGAGCAGCCTTGCGCCACACTGGCAGCGAAAACGAGAGAGAAGAAGAAGGTCTGGGTCGACACGGACATCTGCAGAGGATCCAATTGCGGATGCGACGGGTACTGCAGCCGAGTCTGGGGATGCCCGGGCAACATCTGGGACTTCGAGAAGAACTGCGCGGCGATCGATGAAGTCGTATGCGTCGGGTGCGGAGCATGCGCGAGCATTTGCCCGTCAGGCGCGATCAAGGTGGAAGGAGGCGATGCGAAATGATGACCAACGTAGTAATCTGCGGAATCGGCGGACAGGGTAACATTCTGGCGTCAGGCCTCATGGGTTCCGCTCTGGTCGAGATGGGATACAAAGTCGCAGTCGGCGAGACCTACGGAGCATCCCAGAGAGGCGGTTCCGTCATGAGCCATCTGAGAGTATCCGATGACGTGGAACGTGGCGTGCTCATTCCGCATGGGAAAGCAGACGTCGTCGTTGCCTTTGAACCGGTCGAAGCGCTGAGGATTTTGCGTGTGTACGGAAATCCGGAGACGAAGGTGATCTACGATACACGTCCGGCTTATCCGCTCGGCGTGCTCATCGGAGAAGACGAGTATCCGTCACTGGAAGATATCGACGCGGAGATCAAAGCCCGCAGCAGCGTAAGCTACCCGCTCCCCGCGACAGAGATGGCAGTGGAAGCAGGAAACGCCAAAGTCGCCAACATCCTCATGATGGGCGCGCTGGCGGCACTGGATGAAATGCCTCTCGGACCGGATGATTTCTTCAAGGTCCTGGAGCAGAACTTCCACGGCAAAGCTCTCGAACTCAACAAAGAAGTGTTCATGGTCGGATACAGAAGAATCAAGGAAGGAGGGGCGAAATAATGGCAGATACACTGAAACAGAAGTGCAAATTTTCACACCCTCTGCGCAGGACATTCTATGAAGCGGATATTCCTGTGGACATGACCTTCAAAGAGATCGAGGAGAAACTCATCGAAGAAGGTTTCATAGATTGGAAAGTAGGCGGATACCAGTTCATATTCGAAGATCATATGTGCAAACTGGCAGCTCCCCTGTCTGATTACGTTCCTGAAGGAGTGGAATGTATGGAAATCAGAATCCACGGACTCCTGATCGTTCTGACATAGAGAGGAGGCGTGTGATGTACTGTATTTTAGAACTCGAACGAAAAGTAGTTGACACCGGTATCTGCACAAACTGCGGCGCCTGCCAGGGAATGTGCCCGTACTGGAAGTCATTCGAAGGACGCACCTTCGTCGATTATGACTGCGACAGAGCAGAAGGCCGCTGCAAATATTTCTGCCCGCGTATGCCTGCGGATCTTGACGCGCTGCGCGAGAAGCTCTTTGGCGCTGACGGATGTGAGATCATCCCTGAGATTGGCCCGTTCAGAGGTCTGTACCTGACCCGCGCGGCAGATCCCGAGATCAGGAAGAACGCTCAGCACGGCGGCACCATGACTGCCCTTGTAGAGCTGGCGCTGGCGGAAGGACTCATCGACGCGGCGGTTCTTTCCAAGGCTGCAGCGGCAGCGGACGGAACCCTCGATCCGGCAGGCTGTCTGGTGACGGACCCTGCAGAAGTGAGAAACTGCAGCGGATCCAGCTTCCAGATCCCGCCGACGCTGGCTGTGCTCAACGAGGCACTTGCCGCGGATGAGTATAAGAAGATCGGCGTCGTCGGAACCCCGTGCAAGACGCTGGCGGTTGCCAAGATGAAAGCAAAGCCTTATGAGGACAATGACAACCATGCCGATAACATCGGCCTGGTATTCGGCCTCTTCTGCGGATGGGGACTCGACTGGAAAGGCCTGGCTGAGCTGGGCGAGGCCGCCCACGTGGACATCCTGCCGAGCAAGTATCACCGCATGGATATGGATGACCGTCAGGTGGACCTGGATGATGTCCTGCCGCTGGTCAGAAACGCCTGCAAATACTGCGATGACATGACGGCTGAATTCGCCGACCTTTCTGTCGGCGGCGCCAGAAGCAGCGAAGGCTGGGATGTGGACCAGGGCTGGAACCAGCTCATCGTCCGCACCGAGAAGGGTCAGAAACTCGTCGATCTGGCCCGTGAGAAAGGCGTGCTTGAATTCCGTTCTTTCGGAGACGAAGAAGCGGAGGCCGCCGCATTGGAAAAGATCATGAGAGCATCCGCGTCCAAACGCGAAAAGGCGCTCAAACTGTAAGTGAATTAATGGACGATAAGAGCCGGTTCTGATTCATCGACATAGTCAGAACCGGCTCTTTTGCTTTTGCATAAGGACGGATCGCCGGCGGCAGGCAGTACAGATAGTGGGTGTTTCACATGTCCTGCACTATATAGCGGATTCCTTGATACGACTGCGCCCAAGGCTCGCCTTTTTTTAGGAAAAAGGTGGAAACTCATGTTTTTTTGATGTATAATGTACTGACTATAAATATGTGCATTTATAGGTAAGGAAAGATAGAGGAGTCTGTATATGACGATGGTTGAGATAATCGCCATAATTACGACAGGCATTCTTTGTGTTCTTTGTGTTGTCTGCGTGATCGCTGTGATCGGCAATCAGCGTCAGGCGAGAGCGAACAGCAAGGCGATACAGGACATTGAGAAAAGTCTCAGTTCGTTCGGTGATTCCATAAAATCGAAGACGGATCAGCTGATCGATCATATGGATAGACAGCAGGTCGATGAGCTGCAGACGCAAAGGCTGGAATTTCTGGAACAGGAAGTCCTGCGGCTTTCTGAACTTGAGAAAAAAGCAGCGGAGGCGAAAACGGCTCCGGAGGACATCCCGGACACGGCCGGAACAGTCAGTGCACCGGATGGCGTTTACAAGCCGGAAGAATTATACGGACTGGACGAAATAGAAGAAATAGAAGAGATTGAAGAAATCGATGACGAGATAGAACTGGATGATCTCTTCAGGGAACTGGAGGCCATGGGTGCCGAGGAGGTTGGGAAACCGGCCGAAGAACCGAAGCGGCAGGAGCCGCAGCCGGCAGTGCAGGCAGTACCAATTCCGCAGCCGGTGCAGCCGGTTCAGACAGCGACCATAGAGCCGCCGCAGCCGGATCCGCCGGTGCCGCCGCAGCCGATCCCACAGGTCCCGCCGCAGCCGGACCCGCCAGTGCCGCCGCAGCCGGCGCAGCCGATCATGCCGCAGCCCACAAGATATCATCAAGGATATAACATCGGAAGAAGCGGAAAGAAATACACAGCAGAAGAACTGAACATGCTGATAAGAGAATAAAAGATAACTAGTAACTGAAAAGACACTAGAGGAGGAACAGACGTATGTATTGCAGCAAGTGCGGAAATCAAATTGCAGACGGATCAAGATTTTGCAGCTTTTGCGGCGCGCCCGTAGCGGAGGCAAGCAGCCCTGCGCCGGAAACGCCAAAAGCGGAAACACTCGCTCCGAAGCCCGCTCCGAAGCCGGAGCCAATGGCTGCACCGGATCCTGAACCTGTAAGGAGACCGTTCATTGAGGAACTCAAATGGGATGTCAATGAGTATCCGTCTACAGGCACAATCGAGAAGACGGACGACATTGATTTCGACTGGAGTGCGGACCCTTCCGAAATAAGGGAGAAACTGACCAGAGAGTATCCTGAAAAGATCAAGGAAGAAATCATTGAGAAGGCTGACAAACCTGCTCCGGAACGCCCGGAACTCAATGTAGAAGACTTGATTCCTTCGAAGCCCGCGCCGCCGGAAGCGCCTGCTCCGCAGGGTCCCGCGCCCGGAGAGGAAATGAGCGCTGCAGAGAAGATCGACAAGTTCTATACTTTCAGTACAAAAAACGAAGAGTTCCAGCAGCTGCTGAACAAAGAATACGATAAGATCAAGGGCGGAAATCCGATCCAGCAGGAACAGGCGATTGCTGAAAAAGCAGCCGAAGAGAGGTTCGAAACGAGGACGGAAGATTCGTCGATGGAGGCGTTCCTGGAAAGAGAGGGCGTCAACAAACCATATGAACCAAAAGCATTTGAATCAGATGTTCTTGAAAGAATAGAAGCGCGCGAGAAGGCTCTCGAACAGGCAAGAGCGGAGGAAGAATCCCGCCAGAGAATGATCGAAGAAGAGCGCGCAAAAGCTGCCGCAGAGATGAAAGCGGCAGAAGAGGCCCGCATCAGAGCCGAGGAAGAAGAACGGGCGAGAATGGTTGAGGAAGCCAGAGCCCGCGCGGCAGAAGAAGTGCGCAGAGCCGAAGAGGCAGCGAAACTTGCGGCAGAAGAAGCCGCGAGAGCCGAAGAAGAGGCGAAGAGACTCGAGGCGGAAGCCGCTGCAAGAATCACAGCAGAAGAAGAAGCCAGAAGAGAAGAAGACGCAAGGATTGCGAGAGCGGCTGTTGAAGAAGCAAGACGCAAGGCGGAAGAACGGGCAAAGGCTGAAGCGGAAGCGCAGGCAAGAGCCGAAGAGGACGCCCGCATCAGAGCCGAGGAAGAGGCAAAAGCAAAGGCCGAAGAAGAGGCAAGAATCGCAGCCGAAGAAGAGGCCAGAAAGAAAGAAGCCGAAGAGAGAGCCAGACTGGAAGCAATCGAGGAGGCCAGAGCGCGTCAGCAGGCAGAGAAGATCAAAGCCCAGCAGGAGGCAAGACAGGCAGCAACAGAAAAAGAAAAGAGAATCGCGGAAATAGAACGTCGCCGTCAGGAAGAGGAACAGCTCAGACAGAGTCTCAGCAAGAAGCAGGAGAATCTGCGTCTGCAGGCTGAGTCTGCAGCTGCTGCAGAAGAAGCGAGGAAGGTCCTTGCGCAGACCGCCCGGATGAGAGAGGAAGAGGCTGCGAAGATCAAAGCAGCTATCGCAGGATTCCGGGGTGAGCCGGTGAAGGAACCACAGCCGGAACCAGCGCCTGCTCCGGAACCAACACCTGTACCGGAAGCACCGGCTGCTAAGCCGGTTTCCGAACCGACGATCAAAATCACACCGGATATGTTCAAATCCGCCGGAGAGCCGGTACCGCCGGCTTTGGACAGACCGACGCTCGTTGCGAAGCCGCAGCCCGCTCCGGTCGAGCCAGCACCTGCTCCGGTCGAGCCAGCACCCGCTCCGGTAGAACCAGCACCTGCTCCGGTCGAGCCTGCACCAGTTCCGGAAGCACCTGCACCGCAGCCTGTGCCTGAGATGACCAAGGAGGAGGCCGCGAAGATGGATGCCCACAGGGCGACGCAGGCAGACCTGAGCGCGATGGCAAAGGCAAGGGCACAGTTCCTGGCCGAGTTTGGCATAGATCCGATTTCAGGGAAAGCACCGGAAGAACCTGCGAAACCGCAGGAGGCTCCTGCTGCGCCTGAGGAGCCTGCCGAACCGATTCCTGCAACGGTTGAAGAACTCCTCGGCGAGAAGCCGGTTACAAGCAGAGACACAATGCTCTCAGAGATCAACGATAACATCCACACGAAGACTGTTAACAGAGAGGATGTTTTGAAGGGTCTTGAAGATACAAGAAGAATCAGCAAAGAAGAACTGAAGGCTGCACCTGTTATCCCGGCAGAGGAACTGGAAGCAGAACACACAAAGACGATCGATGAGCTCTTAGAGGAGCTTACGATGCCGACCAAAATGCCGACCCAGAAGTCAGAACTGGGCGCAGTAATGTTCGGGGAGGGCGAAGAACCGGCACCGGAAGCGCCGGCAGAGGAACCGGCCCCGCAGGAAGAACCGGCGGAACCGGCAGCGTTTGGACCGGAATCTGCCGCAGCCGTACCGGAACCTGTTGTACCCGCGCCTGACATGACCGTTCCTGAACCAGTTGTTCCGGAACCTGCTACAGTTGAACCGGAGCCCGCTGTACCGGCACCGGACATGACTATTCCGCAGCCGGCCGTACCGGAACCGGCAGTATTTGAACCGGAACCGGCAGAACCGGTAGAGCAGGTTGAGCAGGTAATGGAAGGCTTTGCAGAAAAAGAAGAGCCGGCAGTCATGCCGGACGAGGCGGTACTGGAAGGACTCAAGCCGGGTCTTGACGATACGATCGTCATGCCGGGAATAAAAGAGCCGGAATTCGCGCCGGATTCTATGGGCGCCGATGAAAGCTTCGCAGATTACGGCGAGAAGGAAGCACAGCAGCTGAGGGAGCTGCAGGAAGCACAGGCAAACGCGGGTGTTGTCGCACCGGAAGTCAGCGTGCCTGATGTTGAAATGCCGCAGGCGCCGGAAGTTCCTGCTGTCGAAGTGCCGGAAGTTCCCGGAACTGAATTGCCGGAAACGCTGGATGAGGTGCCGGAAGCAGTGGCAGCAGCTGCAGGCGCAGCCGCGGCGGGCGCGATCGCGACAACCGATCCGAGATCAGCCGCGAAGGCTGCCAAAGAAGCGAAAAAGGCAGAAAAAGCAGCTGCAAAAGCAGCCGCCAAAGAAGCGAAGAAGGCTGCCAAAAAAACAGAAGAAAAGGAGAAACCGGCAGGCGGCGCAGGAAGAACGATCCTGAAGATCCTGCTCATCATCCTGATCATTATATTCGTCATTGAACTGGCCGGAATCGGCATCAAGTGGCTCGCGCCGGACAGCGGGGCAGCGCAGTTCATTGATAACCAGCTGAACAATGTAATTCAGCTCATTACCGGAAGCACACCTGATTACGAGGTTCCGGGAATCGACTATGAAGTATAGACAGGCAATATTAGTTACAGACCAATCAAGGAGGTAAAACAGAATTGGAGAGCACAAACACTAATAGGGACGGAGCTAAGAAGAAAAAGCTTGGCGCCAAGGGCATTATTATCATCGTCCTTGCGATCATACTGATCTTCGTACTCCTCATTAACTGGCTGACAGATCTGATGTGGTTCAAGGACCTGTCATATCTTTCAGTGTTCCTGACGAAGCTGTTCACCCAGCTGAAGATCGGAATACCGACGTTCATTGTGGTTACGTTCCTGGCGTATATCTATCTCAAATTCATCAAGAAGGGATATGAGCACAGGGTCGAATCAGATGAACTGCCGGACAAGAAGAAACTGAATCTCATGACATGGGGGCTGGCGGGTGCTTTTGGCATCGTGACTACGTACTTCGCCGTCACCAGACTGTGGTTCCAGACTTTGCAGTTCACCCACAGCACGGATTTCGATATCAAGGATCCGCTGTATAACATAGATATTTCTTTCTATGTATTCAAGCTGAACTTTATTGAGCAGCTCAATCAGATCGTCATACTTCTGATTGTTGCTTTTGCAATACTTACGTTCATTTATTACTCCATCCTGCTGTCGGTGAGAACGCCGAGAATCTTCGAGGCTGTGGAGGAGGAGATAGAGCCTGAACCTGAAGACGAGCCTGCAGACGAGTATCAGTTTGATGATACCGATGAATACGAAGAAGACAGATACACCGGCGGGGAAGAAGGCGGTCGTCCGATCGACGATAATCCGTTCAGTGAGATCAACGATATGTTCGGCAAGTTCGCGAAGCAGTTCACCGGCCAGGGCGGCCAGGGTGGACAGCGCGGCAGACAGGGCCAGCAGGGCGGCGGTATGTTCGGTGGTATGTTCGGCGGCGGACGTCCGCAGCAGCCGCAGCGGAAACCGGTCGACAACAAGAACATGAAGATGATCCTGCACATCGCAGAGAAGCAGCTGATCGTTGTCGGCGTGCTGTTCTTCCTGATGATCGGCGTATACTTCCTGCTGAAGCAGTTCGACCTGCTCTTCGGAAGCACGGGCGCAGTTTACGGCGCCGGATTTACGGACGTCAACATCACCCTTTGGATGTACCGCATCCTCATTGGACTTTCCGTCCTTGCCGCGATAGGCGTTGCCTACGGAATCGCAAAGAAACGGTTTAAGCCTGCAGCAGTGATCCCGGCGATCATGATCGCCGTCGGCCTGCTGGGAACAGGCGTCGGACTGGTCGTCCAGAACTTCATCGTATCTCCTGACGAAATCAACAAGGAGAGCAAGTACCTAGAGAGAAACATCGAGTACACCCAGTACGCATACGGACTTGACGGCGTCAACATCAAGGCCTTCAAGGCGACAGAAGACCTGACCAGCAAAGACATCGCAAACAACGAAGAAACGATTTCAAATATCAGAATCAACGACTATGCTCCGGCGAAGAAATTCTACAATCAGACCCAGAGTATCAGACAGTACTACGACTTCGGTGACGTCGACGTCGACAGATACATGATCGACGGAGACTACACGCAGACGTTCCTGTCGGCCAGAGAGATCGATGAAGAAAAGATCAGCAACACCTGGCTGAACAGACATCTGAAGTACACCCACGGATACGGCGCGACTCTGTCACGTGTAGACAAGATCACCGCCAGCGGCCAGCCGGACATGCTGATCCAGAACATTCCGCCGGAATCCTCCGTGGACGTGCAGATCACCGATCCTGAAATCTACTTCGGCGAGGCGACTAACGACTACGTTCTGGTCAACACCGACGAGGATGAATTCGACTATCCGGACGGCAACAGCAACAAGTACTGCCAGTACAAGGCAGATGCGGGCATCAAGATGAATCTGCTCACAAGATTCATGTTCTCCGTCAGAGAGCGTTCCCTGAAGATGCTGGTATCCGGAAACATCAACAGCGATTCCAAGATCCTGATCAACAGAAACATCTCCTCCAGAGTACGTCAGATCATGCCGTATCTGGATTATGATGAGGATCCGTACATGATCACAGTCGATGGACACCTATATTGGATTGTCGACGCGTATACGGCAACCAACAGATATCCTTACTCTGAGCCATACAGCGCAGAGACAGATGTCGATTATGTAAGAAACTCCGTCAAGGTCGTCATCGACACCTATACCGGTGAGACGAACTACTACATCGTCGATGCTACAGATCCTATTGCAAAGACATTCCAGCGCATTTATCCGAAACTCTTCAAGGACTTCGATCAGATGCCTGACGGAATCAAAGCGCACATCAGATATCCGGGAACACTGCTGAACATCCAGGCGCAGATCTACCAGAGATACCACATGAACGACGTGAAGGTATTCTACCAGAACGAGGACCTGTGGCAGATCGCCAGCGAGATCTACGGAACGGAAGAGCAGTCCATGACACCGAACTACTACATCATGAAGCTGCCGGGTGAGAAGAGCGCTGAGTTCGTAAACTCCATTCCGTTCACACCGAAGGACAAGAAGAACATGATGGGACTTCTGGTAGCGAGAAACGATGGAGCCGACTACGGCAAGCTGGTGCTCTACCAGATGCCGAAGAGCAAGATCGTCTACGGCCCGATGCAGGTCGAAGCGCAGATCGACCAGAACACTGAGATTTCCAAGGAATTCTCACTCTGGAATTCTTCCGGATCCACATACAGCAGAGGAAACCTCTTCGTCATTCCGATTGAAGATTCCATCCTCTATGTTGAGCCGGTATATCTGGAAGCGACCAATTCCAGTATCCCTGAGGTCAAGAGAGTTATCGTCGTATTCGGTGATGACATCGCTTACGAGCCGACACTGGCTGAGGCTCTGAACTCTATGTTTGGAGAAGGCAGCGCCCACGCATATGCAGACACCGATAATACCGAGAACGGCCAGGGCGGCAAAGCTGATAAACCGGCTGAGATGTCCCAGGCGGAGCTGATCGAAGCGGCGCAGGCGGCATACGACGAAGCACAGGAAGCACTGAAGGACGGCAACTGGTCAGAGTACGGCAAGCACATGGACGAGCTTGAGAAATACCTGAATAAGCTTGCGAAATAAATAAGAGGGTTACTAGAGAGTTAAATGTTAGAATTTGATTTTGACAGAATGCTCTACACCATACCTGCTGCGAAGCACAGTGAAGAAGAGATCCGGGGGGCCCTTGAGGCCCACCCGGAGATTAAATTTATATCTGTGGTAGGTATCGATGTAGGAGGCAATGATACAGACGAAAAGATTCCGGTAGAGGAGTTCCTCAGAGATATCGAAGGATTCCTCAAAAACGGCGTGCAGACAGACGGATCGTCCGTTGTGCTGCCGAAGATCGCGGATCTGAACAACGGAAAAGTAGACATTATTCCGGACAGAACGGTCAACTGGTTCGTGGACCACAACTTCAACTACACGGATCCGGAAACCGGGCTGCCGATCGGCACACTCCGCATCCCGTCCAGCCTGATCCATAATGAGTCAGACAGAGTCGGGTCCAGAGTGATACTTCGTGACGCCGTTTTTAACTTCAAGGAGGACCTGCTGGAGCTCCTGAAGGAGAATCCATATGTCTTCGAGTATATGGATATCGACAGCGTCGATGAGATCGAACGGCTGGACATCACAGCTGCGACCGAACTGGAATTCTGGGTCAAAACGCCGGATGACGATGCGGACAGAGAGCAGCTCTCCACGGCCCAGATGCTGAAGGAACAGTACTGGAAGAGAACGACAGGACCTGTCAGGACCGCGCTCGAAGAGGCGCTTCAGGTTTTGCAGCGATATGGTTTTGAGGTCGAGATGGGTCACAAGGAAGTGGGCGGCGTCAAGGCCAAGTTCGGAAACTCCGGACGCTACGACCATGTTATGGAGCAGCTGGAAATCGACTGGAGATACTCCACGGCTGTTCAGGCAGCAGACAATGAAAACCACATTAAATATGTAATCAGAGATATATTCAGAAGGTACGGGCTGGACGTCACCTTCATGGCAAAGCCGATCGAAGGCGTTGCCGGAAGCGGTGAGCATACCCACATGGGCGTTGCCGCTGTATTAAAGGACGGCAGGAGGGTGAACCTTTTCACGCCGGCAGCAAAGGATGCGGGTACGCAGTTCATGAGCCCGGTAGGATTCGGAGCCCTTATGGGCCTGCTCAAGAACTATGATGTCATCAATCCTTTCGTCAGTTCGACTAACGACGCCTTCAACAGACAGAAGCCGGGCTATGAAGCACCGGTCTGCGTTGTGACGTCTCTGGGACATGACGCCCGGATGCCGTCCCGTAACAGAACCGTTCTCGTCGGTCTTGTCCGGGAGCATGACAATCCGCTCGCCACAAGATTCGAACTGCGGTCGCCGAATCCTAAGAGCAATACGTATCTCGTTCTGGCAGCCTCCTACATGGCCATGCTGGACGGAATCAAGGAAACTCTGGAGCACGGAAAAACGCCGGAAGAACTGGAACGTTCCATTTCAAAGAAATACGGCGAAGAAGACTTCTATCTGGACAAAGACAGAGTTTACAGAAGCGAACTGAACGTATTCGATGATTATACAGAAGAAGAAAGAACCAAGTTCTTCGGCAAAGTGCCGCGCACCGTATGGGAAAACATGTGCGCCTTTGACGAGTACCCCGAAAAGCTGGAGATCTTCAAGAGGGACGACGTCATGACGGACATGGCACTGACCTCATACAAGGAAGCGGTCCTGGATCAGTGGACCATGGAACTGCATGGCAGAATCGTACCGGAGACAATGGAACTTCTGCGTCACTGCCGCAAGATGCACAAAGAAGAAGAGTGCGTGGACTACGACCGTCACTACTGGGGCAAGTTCGTACGGCTGCGCAACTACATCGGCAAGAACACGCTGGAAGACACGTGCCTGCTGACACAGATCATCGACGCCCTGGATGAAGGCGATTATGCAAAAGCATCCGACCTGCAGATCGAAATGCAGGAGAAAGTCGAGGAGATGAGAGACCTTTACGTGAAGTACAGAAAGAATCTGTTTTAATAATTCAGAAGCCGGAGGTTTATAAATGCTGGACATTAAGAGAATAAGAGAAGATTTTGACGGAGTAAAGAAAGCGGTTGAGTCCAGAGGCAAGGGCGATTTCGGAATCGACAAGGTGCGGGAATTCGACATCAAAAGAAGAGAAATCCTCGCGACCGTCGAGAAGATGAAAAATGAGCAGAAAATCAAGTCAAAGCAGATCCCTGTTATGAAGAAAAACGGCGAAGACACTGCGACGCTCATGGCGGAGATGAAGCAGCTGAGCGAACAGATCAAAGAACTGGACGCGCAGGTGAGTGAAGCGGAGGCCGGTCTGAAGGAAGCCCTTCTGGAAGTACCGAACACTCCTTACAAGGATGTGCAGGAAGGTCTCGACGACAGCGACAACGTTGAACTCAGAAGATGGGGCGAGCCGACAGAATTTGATTTTGAAGCGAAGGCCCATTGGGACATCGGCGAAGATCTGGACATTCTCGATTTCGAGCGGGCTGCCAAGATCGCCGGCGCCAGATTTACAGTATACAAGGGACTGGGCGCGCGTCTGGAGAGAGCCGTCATCAACTTCATGCTCGATCTGCATACAGAGAAGCACGGATACACGGAGATCCTTCCGCCGTTCATGGTGAACAGGATGGCGATGACGGGAACCGGACAGCTGCCGAAATTCGAAGAAGATATGTTCTACATTCCGCAGAAGGATTTCTTCCTGATTCCGACGGCAGAGGTTCCGGTCACGAATCTCTATGACAACGAGATCCTCAGCGCGGACCAGCTGCCGATCTATCACACCGCGTACACGCCTTGCTTCAGAGCGGAAGCGGGAAGCGCCGGCCGTGATACAAGAGGCCTCATCCGCCAGCACCAGTTCCAGAAGGTCGAGATGGTCAAATTCGTGAAGCCGGAAGATTCTTACGCAGAACTGGAGGCTCTGACGGACAACGCCGAGGAAGTTCTGAGAATACTGAACATTCCGTTCAGAGTGGTCAGACTTTCCACCGGCGATCTGGGATTCTCCTCTGCGATGACATACGACGTGGAAGTCTGGATGCCAAGTTACGGCAGGTACGTTGAGATATCATCCTGCTCCAACTTCGAAGACTTCCAGGCACGCCGCGCGAACATCAGGTTCAGACCTGAGGAGAAGGCCAAGCCTGAATTCGTGCATACACTGAACGGAAGCGGACTGGCGGTCGGCAGGACTGTTGCCGCGATCCTTGAGAATTATCAGCAGGCTGACGGATCCGTAGAGATTCCGGAAGCGCTCAGACCATACATGGGAACTGATAAAATCACCAGAAAATAGGAAGGATTTCTTATGCTGGAAAATTTACGAACTCACAAAAAAATGTACATTGCGCTGTTCATCGCGCTGACGCTGACAGTTGCGGCAGGCATCGTCTTCAATATTATGGTGAAGCCGTACGCCGTGTACGCGGACGGGACGAAGGTCGAGGACCCCTGCATCGTTTCTGCAGACGGCAAGGAAATCTTCATCGTCGAGAACCCGGAAATCGCTTCGGATGTCATCCGTGAAGTCATGGAAAGCTACGTTGCGGACGGCGGGGATCTGGACACTCTGGAGATCGACGAACAGCTGAAAATCGAGGACAAAACACTCTTCGTCGGCGTTACGCCGCCGAGAGTCCTCACCAAGGACGAGGCCGTGGCGAAAGTCCTCGCGGCAAACGACACCGAAAGCCCTGCGATGCATGTCACGACCAAGACAGACGTGGACATCACCGAAAAGGTCAAACCGGAAACGGTCTATGAAAAGACAGATGATCTTTACAACGGCAATCTGGCCCTCAAAAACAAAGGGGAAGAAGGCGAGAAAATCGTCACCAATGAGGTCACCCTCGTGAATGGTCAGGAAACGGATTCCGAGCCTGTCGCCGAGAAGGTCACAGAGGATCCTGTCGACAGAGTCATCTATGTCGGCACCAAAGCGAGACCGGCGGACACGGCGTGGCGTGATTACACCGGAGCGATCATCGGAGAAGATGACGGGATGAAGATGGTGAATTACGGGCTCCAATTCGTAGGCAACCGTTACAAGTACGGCGGCACAAGCCTTACCAACGGAACCGACTGCTCCGGGTTCATTTATTCCGTCTACCGCCACTTCGGTTATAATGTACCAAGGTTGGGATTCTATAAAATGGGCAAAGGCGTCTGCCTCGATGAAGCAAAGGCAGGAGACGTCGTCTACTATCCGGGCCACTACGCCATGTATATGGGCGACGGCAAGATCGTTCACGCCTACAATTCCCGCGCAGGCATCTGCGTCAGCAATGTCCACGCTCCGGGAAGGATCCTGACAATCAGAAGATTCGTTGACGAACCAGTGGAGTAATTATCCGGTTGGAGTAATCATCTATGGGAAGAAAAGTAAAAGGGGATCACAATCTACAGAGAAAAAGAAGAAGAAAAAGAAGGAAAAGGATCATCTTAATTCTGCTGATCCTTTTTCTGCTGATTCTTTTAGGCGGGGCCGCTGCGTGCTTTGCGTTCTATTCCTATGCCAATAAGGTCATCGAGGAATCGGCAATCGAAGATCTGGAAACGGATAATATGTATTCGCTCATCTATCAGAAGACCACGATCTACGACAAGGAAGGCGATGAAATCGACGCCCTTTATCTGTCCGGCGGCAACCGGACGCTGGTCAAATACGAGGATCTTCCGGAGGATCTCATCAACGCTTTGGTGGATACGGAAGACAAGACCTTCTGGGAACACCACGGCTTCAATTATATCCGTATGATCGGAGCCGTCAAAGAAAAGATATTCGGCGGCGGACAGATCTCCGGTACATCCACCATCACCCAGCAGCTCGCCAGAAACATTTACCTTGCGGAAACGAAGTCCGAGCGGTCGCTGGAGAGAAAGATCCTGGAGATGCACTATACGAAGATCCTGGAGCAGGAACTGACGAAGAAGCAGATCTTGGAGGCCTATTTCAATGCAGTGTACTTCGGATTCAACGCATACGGGATCCAGGCGGCGAGCGAAAGCTATTTCAACAAAGAGCCGAAGGATCTGGATCTTCTGGAATGCGCGGCTCTCGCGGCGCTCCCTCAGTCACCTGACACATACGCCCTTGCCAAAGCAGCCTACGGCGCATCCGAAGACGGACTCCCTGTGCTCGGCAAAGGAGACGGCGTTGTTTACCTGTACAATGGAACCGTGTCCGATGACAGGAGAAAAATCGTCCTTGCCAACATGAAAGAAGCAGGACACATCACAGAAAAAGAATACAAGGCGGCGCTTTCGGATTCACTGGAAAAGCATATGGCCATCAACACAAAGGATGAGCCGGACAGCTACTCCTATTACATTGACTGTGCGATCAACGAAGCAGTCAAAGACATTGCGGAGGAGTACAAAGTCTCAGAAGAAGAAGCCCGCACGATGGTCTATACGAAAGGGTACAACATCTACACCTGCCTGGACAAGCCCGTTCAGGATACCCTTGACAAGCAAATCAACAAGAATTCGAACTACGCAACAATCAGCTCGATCCGCAAGGACGGTGACGGAAACATCGTCTCCGAATCCGGCGATGTGCTCATGCGGCCAAAGAGCGCGTATTTCGACAAGGACGGCAACTTCAAAATAAAAAAGAAAGAGTTTTCCAAAGGCGGGGATGGTTCGATCACACTGAAAAAAGGCAAACGGCTTGATTTCTATGGCGTGCAGTCAGGAGATGAGGAATACGTCAGCATTGGATTCAAAAGCATGTACTCCCAGGACGACGGCTCCCTCTATTTCCGCGAGGGAGGAACGCTTTCTGTCCCGG
>JBGUKV010000080.1:0-6683 GCA_045114655.1 Candidatus Allocopromorpha sp.
CCGGCGCAGTGTGTGCCGTGTCCGTTGTCGTCCATCGGATCGCTGTCGCCGTTTGCGAAGTCAAATCCGTAAATGCCCTTGAGCTTGTTTCCGTGTGTGTTCTCCCACAAATTGCAGCCGTCTTCCTCCCGTGAGAAATCTTCGTGCTTGTAATCGATTCCGGTGTCGACCACCGCTACAATGTTCTCCTCACTGCCTGTATTTCCTGTATTCCATTCTGTCTCAACACCCATTCCCGGGTAAGCGTCCAGCGCCCACTGGTAATCCCTGTATGTATCACCGCCGGAACAGATGTGCCGTTTATAGTTCGGAGAAACGGCTTCGATCATATCCTGGGACTCCAGCTTCTGGATCATCTTCTCTGTGCTCAGTTTATCGGAAGATGCGACTGCGACTGTGACCGGATCGCTCTCGCCGGTGCCCGGAAACTCCCAGACCTCATCGCTGCTCACGGTGATCCCGGACGAGATTTCGATTTCCTTACTGCCCTTTGCGCCGTTATCCTCCAGGCCCATAGTCTGCACTGTTTCGATTTTATCCGATTCCGTCTTGCTCAGATCTGCGGAATCCGGATCCGCAAACTGTACGATGACTTCTTTTTCTTTGGGATCATCTGCCTCAGTCTGCTCGCTCTTATTGAACAGTTTCGCCAACTTGTGGGCGTCTCCATTTTTCTGCATCCAGAATCCTGCTGCGCCCGGTTGCTCGTTTCCATTTGTTTCCGCCGCTGCACCTGTGAATGTGAATGAGCCGAAGCCCACGACCATTACCAGCGTCAGCAGCATACTCAGCGCTTTTTTCATGAAAAGTTCCTCCTTGCTTTTGCTTTATCTAATTCTTGTTGATTGGTTTACGTTTTATTTCTTCTTCCGCCGCCCCATTCTCCTGCACGCCGCCGGTGAGGATCTCCTTGATGGTGGAGATGTTTACGTCGTCAGGGTCCATATCGAACTTGCTTGTCTGACCGTAGGCGCGTCTTTTGTACCAATTGATTTCCTCAATGATCTCCTCCGGCGCTTCGTGCTTGCTGTACGGGTGGCTCGTGTCCTCGATGACCTTGTTGCACATGATGCCGAGGATCAGCACCCAGGCGAGCAGCAGGAACCAGATCATGATCGCGACGACCGATGACAGGGCGCCGTACATGATGTCATAATCAGCCAGGCTTCCCGTGTAAAACGAATACGCCCAGCTTACAAGCAACATTCCCACAGACGCGAAAATCGCGCCCGGCACGACCGTCCGGAAGGGCTTCCTGACGGTCGGGATAATAAAGAAGTTGTATCCGATGATAAAAAAGTAAAGAACAAATGCCAGAGGCCATCTGAGCCACAGCCAGAAGCTGTCGACAAAGGATGTGTCCTCGATGCGAAGCGCGGCAAGAATTCCTATGAGAATGATCTTACCGTAACAGAGGATGACGATCGCTATGATGAGACTGATCATGGTCAGCAGCATCGTTACGATGGCCCTTGCCCGCTCGACGAAATAGTTCTTTCCTGTGTTGTCTCCTTCTGTCATAGTGTAATTGGCGATCCTGGATATGGCGAATGACGCCCTGGATCCCGCCCAAAGTGCGATGATGAGGAAGACGATATTACCAAAGCCGATGTAGTTGAATTCAAAAAGCGTGTTCAGGACGCCGGACATGGTGTTTCCTGTATACTCTTCCACAACGTTCAGGGCCGTCTCCATACTGATCCCCAGAAGACCCAGCGTCTGGATGATCAGGATGAGGATCGGCACAACAGACAGCATCAGATAAAATGATATCTGCGCCGCGAATCCGTGGTAATAAGGATCCTGGATCTGCTGGAATCCCACTATGAACATTCTTTTGAAACGGTTGATAAGATTATTCAATACTGTTCTCCAGTTTTCTGTGCAGTTCTTCCAGCGCTCTTGCGCGGTGACTGATCGTATTCTTCACTTCAGGACCAAGCTCGCCGAAGGTTTTGTCATAACCATCCGGCACGAAGAGCGGATCGTAGCCGAAACCGCCGCCGCCCCGTGCTTCCAGGACCAGATGTCCCTCTACCGTTCCTCTGGCAACAATTGTGCGGCCATCGGGGTAGACCATCGTGATGACCGAAACAAACCGCGCCGTCCTCTTCTCATAAGGGACGTCCCGGACCAGGCGGATGAGCTTGGCGTTGTTATCGCCGTCGTCCGTGTCGATTCCTTCTTCGCCCTCCTTCGGCCAAAGGCCGTCAAAGCCGGCAAAGCGCGCAGAATAGACCCCCGGAGCACCGTCCAGACAGTCCACCACCAGACCCGAATCATCTGCGACTGTGATCTGACCGCAGAGCTTCATGATCTCGTAAGCTTTGATGTAGGAATTCTCTTCAAAGGTCTTTCCAGTCTCCGGAATTTCGACATGCGGAACACCGGCATCGTCTCTTGAAATGATCTCCATTCCGAACTTGCCGGTTATCGCTCCGATTTCTTTGATTTTGTGTTTGTTTCTCGTCGCTGCAACAATCGTATTCATACAGAATTATTGTACCATATCCCGGCTGGACTTTCCACACCGGGTATTGTACAGGCTATTCGGGGGAATTTACGGATTTGCCATTTATTGCCATAAAAATTCACAGCCCACGATACGGAGAAATCTACGGATTTCACCGTTATTTTTTTATGCCCCCGAATCGGAAATATATAGGGATGTTTTTGCAGACGTCAGGCTGTACCATAGAATCAGAAAGGGGGTGTCATATATGAACGGCCTGAACAAACACATCGAGAGGCTCATCCGTCAAACCTACTATTCTGACAGTTTCGGCACGAAAGGATGCTCTGACTACGTGGATCTGGCGCAGGACACGCACCGCCCGAGGTCCGGTACGGAAATGGAACTGCGCTACACAAAGCGGCAGCGGCTCATCATTGCAGGGGAACTTCCGGAAGAAAAGCATGCTGTCTCCGGAAGAGACCTTCGCGGAATCCTTCGGATCGCGTGCCTCTATGATGACGAAGACGTCATCGATGCGATCCACGAGCGATACCATGACATGTTGGATGAAGAACCGGACGATGAATGTGAAGGCATCTCTGCTGAAGAGTTCGATGAGTTCCTCAAGAATCTACTGTATCACTGAATCTGCAGGGCAGTTTTGCACACACACAAAGAGCACCCAACCGTCTGGGTGCTCTTTGATATCTTAATTCTACTCATCTTCTTAATCGGAAGGTATGCGGTTCATTCTTTCAGCTATGCGTTCCAGCCTCAGGTTTTCTTCATATTCAAGAATCTTACCGACATCCACCCCACAGCCGGATTCGATGACTTCTATCTCTGCGGGCGCCGCAGTGAAGTAGCCTTCCGGCACAAGTATGCCGTTAATGTATGAGAACGGCGGCACCAAGCCTCCCGCATCCACCTTCTGCCGGACGTACCGTGGTTTTTTCGGAGCCTGTATGCGGAAGAGCATCTTTGCCCTTATCATCTCGTAGGAATATCCCTTCCCCCGGCGGTTTATCTCCTTGATAACGCCGTTCAGCGCCTCAGTCGGCCCGTTCGAGAAGCGCTCGCAGTCGAAAAAGTTGAATACTTCAGTGTGCCACTGATCGATAAGCCTGGCGGCCCGACGGAAGTCCATGAACACGGGATCCTTTGGGATGCCGTCCTTCCAGAGCTCGTACATTTCTTCCGCGCCCTTTCGGCTCTTGCACCGATTGAAAATATACCGAAACTCTTCTTTGATCTCAAAGATCTGTGCGAACTGAGGCCATATCTCAAAGGCCTTTTTAAGATTGGCCCGCTGCTCTGGCGTAAGATCCTCACGGTTGACGCCGATCTTTCGGCGGTTAAGCGATACGGCTTTCCATTTCTTACGGACGGACTTATCGCCCTTTGCTTCAAGAGCGTCCATATGCGCGTGCAGTCCTTTTAGCGATGCCGCGAAAGCCTTCCCCATGGCTTTTGTGATGCGTTTCTGTACGTGGAAGTGATCAATGACGATCTTTGTATCCGCTCCGAATACTTCTTCCACTGCAGTCTTGTAGTGGCCTGTAAAATCCATCGTGACGACCTCGGGCCAGTCAGGGTGCTTCGGCGGGATCACCATGTCCTTCAGGACACTGACTATCGTAGGTTTTTTGTTGTCCTCGCCCATCTGTATGACGCGGGCTGCCCGGCCTTTTTCCATCTCCACGAACACGGCCCGGGCATTGTTTGCCAGATGGCACTCATCGATACCCAGAACCCTCGGCGCCGTAACGACCCATTCGTCATCGAGCCGGCGGCAGTGCTGCCGGAATACGTCGCGCACTGTCCGGTCATCCATCCCGTGCATGCCTGCCACGCCGACGAATGTGTCCTCAAAACATTCGTCGCAGATGATGTCGTAAAGACGTTTTGTCATGCGAAAGCCCTGATCCTTCTTTTCCTCAACGATATGCGGCAATTCCGGAAAGAAGGTGGCTCCGCAGTCTTTGCAGCGGAGGCGTTGGGTCTCGACCCCGATTTCTGTGGATTTGCATGAATGCTCAATGTCACGGTAGTATCTCGTCGCCTTACCATCCGAGACGACCGAGACCGATCCGCAGACCGGGCAGATCCTTTCGGGCTCTTCGGCGGGCTCGACCAGGATCGTCATGCTGTCTGCGCTTTCCTCGTGGTTGACATAGTTGTAGCCGTCGAGCGAAAAGCCGATCCAATTCGGCTTTTTCGGCGGTATAGCGTGTCTGTAAGCTGATTTTGCCATTGTCTCCAATCCTTTCTCCTCAATTACAACCTGTGATGCTTTACTTTTTCTCTTTCCCAATCTTCCCTTCACGATCGAGCATTTCGGTGAGCGCCTTTTCGACGGCTGCAGTCTTGGTCAGATAGGTCTTTTCGCAGTATGCTTCCAGCCTGTCGGATACTTCTGACTTCAGCTTGATGTTGAGCGCCTTATAGTCCTTTTTTGCACGTACCATGATGTATTTCTCCTTTCGCTGGTGTTACTTTTTTTCTTCGTGTTCCCATCTGATGTCTGCAAGCAGTTTCCCCTTGTATGTGAAGTGGATCGGCCCCTGTACAGCATGATCATACCCGCCCAACTCTTTTGCAAGAGCTGACAGCGATGTTGTCTCGCCTTTATACTCGATATGCCGGTCATCTATAACGACAGCGGTCTCTCCCGGAACGTCAATGGATTCCACGATGCTTCCCGGTTCGATGTCGCACATGGAGAAACGGAACGGCCCTCTTCTGGTCGTTTCCCGCACATCTTCCGCCACCTGCTCATCAATGATAGCATCCCCGGGAGGCGTTACCCTGTTGAGCCTGTCTTCCGTACCGCTGATCTTCGCAATGCACTCAAGCAGGCCGTACGCATCTTCTGCAGACATCGCAAAGAATTCCTTGGTTCTGGTCTTTCCGTTGAATGTTTCGATCGATCTGAGGTCCGGATTCAGATTGTCGATGAGCTTGTGCAGCTCCTTATCGGTCAGATCCTTATCCACTTCATAAACAGCATATGCTCTGAAAGCAAACGGGATCGTCTCGGCTCTGTTGAGCTGGTTGAGCCTTCTTTCCAGATCCTTTGCGTATCCTATTTTGACATAATCCGGAAACGACGGATTCGTCAGGATATAAATCACACCTTTGCTCATACTGTACCTCCTATACAAACATCTGCTGAAGCAGCCCTTTCTTATATTCCTTCATCTGATCAAGCTTAAGCTGATGAAGAGTGATAAGGTTGTCTATGTTAGCGAAACACTCGCCAATCTTACGTTGTTCCTCTTGTGATGGCACAAACAATTCCAAATTATTAAGTACGTCTTGGCTAATATTCTTATTGGCGCTGTTTGTAGCCTTTGCCATAATTTGATTACGGATTGATTCGGTGCCAAATACAAAACGCTTAAAGTTTGAATCCATTGCAGTTTCATCGCGAAATCTTATTACAAAGCCAGAATACGTAGTACTATCAAGGTCTTTGGGGACTAATGCTGCCTCTCCGACTCCTTCAAGTTTTACAGATGATCTAACAAAAAGAACATCCCCTTCTTGTAAATTGTATTCTTTCAATTGTTTATCAGACGCCTCTGCAAGCCCTAGATTGTCTATATCTATTACATTCCTCCCAAAGATATTTTGCAAGTTCACAAAGGGGAATCCTTTGCCCATTGCCTCCTTTGAAAAGTTCATTCCATTCTTGAATTTTCCAAGTTCACCCAACTTACGCTGTTCCCAATCGTCAGTAAATCCCGGGAATCTCACTTCGGGCACTTTCTCTCCTTTTTTCGGAAACATCTTATGGAGAATTCCCCTTTTATATTCTTGCATCTGTTCAAGCTTACGCTGATGAAGAGTGATAAGGTTGTCAAGATTGGTAATGAAATTGCCAATCCTTCTTTGTTCATCCTCTGAGACTGGCAGAGTAATCTCCAAATTTGAAAGATCATTTGAGTTTATTGCAGGATAGCTTGTGCCTGTACAATTATCCAAAACAACCTTTACAAAACTATCTGTTTGCAGAAAGCACATAAGGAACTCCGCATCTATCTTAGGTCTCATCTGTGCATATCCAGTAGAGAAAACATAGTTATTATCAGGCTTTACAAACAAATAGTTGTTTCTTTGATATGGTCTTACAGTCTGAAAGAATACATCTCCCGTCTGTGCTAATCTCTGCGCTCTTGATGGAGCTGTTTCTCTCGTCTCTGTTCTATGGGATACCATTTCTGTT
>JBGUKV010000081.1:0-8405 GCA_045114655.1 Candidatus Allocopromorpha sp.
GCCTCGGTAAGAAACAGGTGAAGGAGCTCATAAAGGAAGTGCCCGATGACATGAAGGAGGTGCTCATGCTCCGGCAGAAGCTCGCCAAGTCATCGGTCAAAAAGTATCAGGCGATGGAGACGGCGGTCTGTCAAGATGGACGGGCACGCGGGATGTTTCAGTTTTACGGTGCGAATAGGTCCGGTCGCTGGGCTGGTCGCATCATACAACTTCAGAATCTCCCGCAAAATCACATGCCGGACCTGGCAGAGGCAAGGGGTCTCGTTAAGGCCGGTGACTATGATGCGCTGACCATGCTGTATGACTCCGTGCCCGATGTCTTATCAGAACTGATCCGGACAGCCTTTGTGCCCAAGCCCGGCTTCAAGTTTATCGTATCCGACTTCTCCGCGATCGAGGCTCGTATGCTCGCCTGGCTTGCAGGGGAGCAGTGGCGCATGGATGCTTTCGAACGCGGTGACGATATCTACTGCGCATCGGCTACGCAGATGTTCGGTGTCCCGGTGGTCAAGCATGGCATCAACGGGGAGCTTCGGCAGAAGGGCAAAATTGCCGAGCTCGCCCTCGGATATGGCGGTGCAGTTGGAGCTCTTAAGGCAATGGGCGCTCTGGATATGGGCCTTGCTGAAGAAGAACTGCAGCCGCTTGTGAATACCTGGCGGTCGGCAAACTCGGCTATCACAGCATTCTGGTGGGCGGTCGACGAAGCAGCAAAGACTGCCGTGCGTAACAGAACGAAAGCGGTGACGCACGGGATCACCTTTGAATACCGGTCCGGGATGCTTCTGATCCACTTGCCTTCCGGGCGGACACTCACCTATGTGAAGCCGAGACTCGGCGAGAACCAGTTCGGCGGTGAGTGCGTGACATATATGGGAATTGGTGCAGATAAGAAGTGGAAGAGAATCGACAGCTATGGTCCGAAGTTCGTCGAGAACATCACACAGGGCCTTTCGCGTGACGTGCTCGCCTATGCCATGCGGACACTTTCGCATATGTTCATCTGCGCTCACATTCACGATGAGCTTGTGATCGAAGCCAGCGAAGAGGTATCTCTTGATGCCGTCTGTCAGCAGATGGGACGGACACCTCCCTGGGCGGAGGGCCTGATCTTAAGAGCAGATGGCTACGAGACATATTTTTATAAAAAAGATTAGTGAGATTTCGTTCCGGTGGCCTGGATATGTCCGAGGGATAACAGAAGCCATCGGAACGATTTTTACAGGAGGTGTAAATGTGAAATTCACTTTATACACGGCAAACTGTACAGGCAACGAGAAGAACTGCCTGTATCCGAATGTTTGCATCATCGAAAACGAAACAGATTTTATTGCTGCGGTATCAAAGGACCATGTGACAGGAAGGTTTAAGGGAAGCTACCGCAGCATCGGAAACTACGAAGTGTCTGACTGCGAGGTGATGGACTGCGACAACGACCACTCGGATGATCCGGAGGAATGGATCACGCCGGAGGCCCTGATAGAGAAGCTCGACGACATCGCCTTTGTCATCGCACCCAGCAGGAACAACATGAAAGAAAAGGACGGGATCTCTGCAAGGCCAAGATTCCACGTCTACTTCCCGCATGGTCCGATTAGAGACGCAGCGCAGTGCGCGGCCCTGAAACATCAGATCCACAGCAGGCTGTCTTTCTTTGATGGAAATGCACTCGATGCGGCAAGGTTCATCTTCGGCTGTCCGGTCGATGAGGCAGTCTGGCATGAAGGCGAGATGACCATCGACGAGTGGCTTGCTCCGAAAGACAGAAGCATACCACAGGGCCAGAGGAACAGCACCATGTCACGTTTTGCCGGGAAGGTCGTAACCAGATACGGCGCAACGGACCGGGCGCACGATATCTTCCTGGAGCAGGCCGCAAAATGCGATCCGCCGCTTGATGATGAGGAGCTTGACCAGATATGGCATAGCGCCTGCAAGTTTGCGAAGAAGGTACAGAGCCAGGAAGGCTATATCCCGCCTGAGGAGTACGAGTTCCAAAACCGGTCGCTCAAGCCTGCGGACTACTCCGACATTGGCCAGGCCAAGATCTTAGCACGCGAATACGGCAGCGAACTCAAGTACTCGGCGGCCACAGACTACGTCAGGTATGACGGTGCCTGCTGGGTCGAATCAAAGCAGCGAGCGGTCGGTGCAGCAGAGGAGTTCCTGGATTTGCAGCTTGAAGATGCGAAGGATGAACTGGCCCGTGCCTTTAAGGACCTCACCTCAACCGGTGTTGCGGAATCAGACATCCGTGCAGGCGGCAAGGCACTCGAGAAGAAGATCGAATCCGACCAGATGAAAGCCTATCTCGCCTATATGTCGGCGCTGGCATATAAGGCGTTTGTCATGAAGCGTAGGGATATGAAATACGTCACATCAGCGCTGGCCGCAGCAAAACCGATGCTCGAGATCCAGCCTTCTGACCTGGACGCCGATCCGTATCTATTAAACTGCCCGGACGGGACATACGACCTGAACATGGGGCTGGCAGGCAGAAAGGACCACGACGCAGCTGACCTCATTACCAAGATGACGGCGTTTGCTCCGGGCGATGAGGGCAAGGAGCTGTGGCTTGATTCACTGGACCTTACGTTCAAAGGCGATGCCGAGCTCATCGGCTATGTTCAGCAGATCGCAGGGATCGGCGCAGTCGGCATGGTGAACCTGGAGGCAATGATCATTTCATACGGAGAAGGCTCGAACGGAAAGTCCACGTTCTGGAACTCCATTGCCGGTGCGCTCGGAACCTACAGCGGCAACATCTCCGCCGACACACTCACGGTCGGATGCAGACGTAACGTGAAACCGGAGCTTGCTGAAGCAAAAGGTAAACGTCTGCTGATCGCTGCCGAGATGGAGGAGGGCATGCGGCTTAACACATCAACGGTCAAGCAACTGTGCTCCACAGATGAGATCTTCGCGGAGAAGAAGTATAAGGACCCGTTCTCGTTCACCCCGAGTCATACGCTCGTCCTTTACACAAACCATCTGCCAAGAGTTGGTGCGATGGACGCAGGCATCTGGCGCAGACTCATCGTCATACCGTTTACGGCCAGGATCACCGGCAGCAGCGACAAGAAGAATTACGGAGAGTTCCTTTTGAAGAACGCAGGTCCGTATATCGTCGCCTGGATCATCGAAGGAGCGAAAAAGGCCATCGCGGCTGACTTCAAGATCCCGCTTCCGAAAGTAGTGCGGGACGCCATTGAAAGCTATCGCGCTGATAACGACTGGCTGGGTCACTTCATCGAAGAATGCTGTGAGCTGGATGACACATTCCAGGAGAAATCCGGAGAGCTCTACCAGGCCTACCGGGCATACTGCAGCCGCAACGGGGAGTATGTCAGAAGCACGACGGATTTCTATAACGCTCTGGACTCGGTTGGAGTGGAGCGCAAAAAGACCATGAACGGGGTCATGGCACGCGGAATCCGTCTAAGCCTTGAAAAGACTGAGGATGTGCCGTTTTAGCAAAAAGCAATATGAAGGTCTATGAAGGTCTCTGTATAAAACCCCCTTTAGGGCAGTTTTTTCAAAAAAATCGTTCTAAGAAGAGTTTACGATATGACCTTCATAGACCTGCATATCAGGAGGAAAAACAGACAATGCTTGAAAAAGAAATCGAGAGAAAACTGGTCCGTGCTGTTCAAATGATGGGTGGCATGTGTGTAAAGATCTCATGTCCAGGTTTTGCAGGAATGCCCGATCGAATGGTCTTACTTCAGGATGGACGTATGGCTTTTGTAGAAGTGAAGCGGCCAGGAGAAAAACCGAGGCCGCTGCAGGTCTCAAGGCACCGTGCGCTTCGGGAGTTAGGCTTTCAGGTTTACGTCCTGGACAGCATGGATCAAGTTGGAGGAATTATTGATGAAATACGAACCATATGAATATCAGAAATACGCCACACGCTTTATCGAGGAGAAACCGGAAGCCGCCGTGTTCCTCGACATGGGTCTTGGTAAGACGAGCATCACGCTGACAGCAATCGATCATCTTATGTTTGATAGCTTCGATGTTCACCGGGTTTTGGTCATTGCGCCGATCCGCGTTGCCAAGTTCTCATGGCCGGACGAGCTTAGGAAGTGGGACCACCTTTCCGGCCTTACCTATGCGGTCGCAGTCGGAACACCGAAGCAGAGGATGGAGGCGTTGGAGTCGGGAGCGGACATCACGATCATCAACCGTGAGAATGTGCAGTGGCTTATTGAGAAGAGCGGATACCGATTCGACTTTGACATGGTCGTGATCGACGAGCTCTCATCCTTTAAGAACCACCAGGCTAAGCGGTTCAGATATCTGCTTAAGGTGCGGCCGTTCATCAAGAGGATCGTGGGCCTGACCGGAACGCCATCTGCAAACGGGCTGATGGATCTTTGGGCACCCTTTCGGCTGATCGACAAAGGCGAGCGACTGGAGCGTTTCATCGGCCGGTACCGTGCAAAGTACTTTGAGCCTGACAGGACCAACGGTCAGATCGTATATTCGTACCGCTTGCTTCCGGGTGCTGACAAACAGATCTACGACAAGATCGCTGACATTACGATCAGCATGAAGGCAGAGGATCATATCAAGATGCCGGAGCTGGTGTCGACAGAGTATCCGGTGTTCTTATCGGAAGATGAAGCAGAAGCATACAAGGACATGGCAGAGGAGTTCGTGCTGCAGCTTCCAGGCAAAGAGATCACGGCAGCGAACGCAGGAGTTCTTTCCGGGAAGCTGGCGCAGATGGCAAATGGAGCAATCTACGATGAGGAAGGCGGATGGGTGCTTCTTCACGACCGGAAGCTGGATGCACTTGAGGACATCATCGAATCGGCAAACGGAAAGCCGCTGCTGATCGCCTACTGGTATCAGCACGACCGAGACCGCATCGAAAAAAGGCTGCGGAGCCTCGGCCTTTCCTGGGAGCGTCTTGAAAAGGATGATGCGATTCGCAGGTGGAACGAGGGAAAGATATCCATCGCCCTGATCCACCCGGCGAGTGCGGGACACGGTCTGAATCTGCAGAGTGGCGGTAGCACCATCGTCTGGTTCGGACTCACCTGGAGCCTTGAGAACTACCAGCAGACCATCGCCAGGCTGTGGCGGCAAGGTCAGACGGAGAAGACAGTGGTGGTCATTCATATCGTAACGTCCGGAACGATAGACGAGACCGTGCTGAAAGCTCTGAAGGCAAAGGACATGACACAGAAGAGACTGATCGAAGCGGTGAAGGCTGAGGTCAGCAGATGACAATCAAAGACAATCAGAGTCAATCCGAGGGAAAGCATAACTGTTTTAATTCGGAGGTGACATATGACCGCAAAGGAATATCTAAGCCAGGCGTTCTGGGTTGATGTTGGCATCGGCAGCAAGCTGGATCAACTGGAGAGACTGAATGCCCTGGCGACAAGAGCAACGACAACGTTCAGTCAGACACCGGTGAGCGGCACAAGGAATCAGCACAGGACGGAGGACGTCGTGATCAAGATCATCATGCTGGAAGATAAGCTGAAGGAAGATATGGATAAGCTGGTGGAACTGAAATCAGATATCACAAAAGCCATCGAGGGTGTTGACGTGAAAGAGTACAGGATCCTTTTAGAGAAACGCTACCTCAGCTTTATGAAGTGGGAGGACATCGCTTTCGATATGCATTGCAGTCTTCGCACGATCTACCGGATGCACGGAGAGGCGCTGAAGAAAGTAATCGTTTCATAAAGTTGGCAGTCTCTGTCACTACCATGCATGTACCTAAGGTGATATAGTATAGGTGTCAAAGTGAACAGAAAACCACGAACCCCGGAGGCAGTCAGCCTTGCCGGGGTTTTGTTATGCAAAGGAGGCAGCGATGCCAAGGAAACCAAAGCGTCCCTGTTCCTACCCAGGCTGTCCCAACCTGACCGAGGGAAGGTACTGCGAGGAGCACCAGAAGCAGGAGAACCAGAGGTACGAACGCTACGGCCGGGACAGGGAGACGAAGAAAAGATACGGACGGCAGTGGGAAAGAATACGAAGCAGGTACATAGCTCTGCACCCGCTGTGCGAGGAGTGTTACAGGCACGGACGGTACGTTAAGGCTGAGCACGTCCACCACATCAAGCCTTTATCAGAAGGCGGCACTCATGATGAGGATAACCTGATGTCTCTTTGCCGGAGATGTCATTCGAAGATCCATGCAGAGCGAGGTGACCGATGGAACCGGTGACCCAGGGGCGGTATCGATCTCTACGGCGGACCCTCCGGGGAACGGGCGCGGGGTCACGTGTTCGCAAAATGCAATATCAAAAGGGTAATAAAGGAGGCCAAGGGCAAAATGCCGACAAAATCTAACAACACAGGCGGCCGAGGTGGCAAAAGGCCCGGTGCCGGAAGAAAGAAAAAACCTACGATTGAGAAAGCGGAGAACGGAAATCCAGGAGGACGTAAGCTCTCCGTTTTAGATATCCCGGATATGGAAGGAAGCGAGATGCCAAGCCCGCATGACTTTCTGTCAGCAGAGCAAAAGGACGGAAGTCAGCTGCAAGCCAGGGAGATTTATGAGGAGACGTGGAACTGGCTGAAGCAGGTCGGGTGCGCGTCGATGATCTCTCCGCAGGTGATTGAGCGCTACGCTATGTGCTCGGCCCGGTGGATCCAATGCGAGGAGGTTACAAACAAGCTGGGGTTTCTCTCCAAGCATCCAACTACGCAGAAACCGATTCCGTCTCCATTTGTAAATATCGGGATCAACTATATGAATCAGGCAAACCGGCTCTGGGATGAGATCTTTCAGGTCGTGAAAGAAAACTGTCAGACAGATTACTCCGGACCGAACCCGCAGGACGATCTGATGGAGCGTTTGCTTAGGTCAAGAGAAAGGTAGGAAGAATATGTTTGAAAAAGTTAATCCGTCTCATCCAGACAAGGTGGCAGATCGCATCGCAGGTGCGCTTGTTGACCTTGCCTATACAAAAGAAGCAAACCCGAGGATCGCAGTTGAAGTACTGATCGGTCACGGCACATGCCACATTATCGCGGAGACTTCTGTACACATTTCCGATGAAGAAGCTGAAGAAATCGTAAAGAGGATCGGAGGAGAGCTCGCAGTCGATTATGTAGAAGTTCCACAAGATACCCACCTTGCGCTGAATCAGTCAGAAAAAATCCGCTGTGGAGACAACGGCATCTTTAAGGGCGTGCCGGTGACAGATGAGCAGTGCATCCTGGCTGCCGTAGCAAATAATGTGTATCACACTTTTCCGTCTGACGGGAAGTACATTCTTGACGGCGACCGTCTCATCATTTGCCAGAGTAATGCGGATGCATGGGAACTGGCCGGAATGTATCCATCCGCTGAAATCAATCCGCTCGGTGATTGGACAGGCGGCACGGATGTAGATACCGGTGCTACGAATAGGAAGCTCGGGTCAGATATGGCTGACTCCGTTACAGGCGGGGGCCTTCATGGAAAGGACCTGTCGAAAGCAGATGTCAGTGTGAACATTTATGCTTGGATCAAAGCGCAGCAGGACGGAGAGCCGATCGAGCTTAGCTGTGCCATCGGTGATGATGTGATTGACGGTATTCCATATGAGGAGATCGTTGACGTGGCCAGAGAATACATCCAGGAGATTGGCGGATTTGAGAAGTTTGCAGAATGGGGGCTTGTTAGATATGAAGACTACGACTGAAATGCAGCTTGTTCCAATCGACAAGCTGGTGCCATATCAGAACAATGCGAGGACGCACTCGCCGGAACAGATCGCGAAACTGCGCTCGTCGCTACGGGAGTTCGGTTTTATCAATCCGGTCATCATCGATAAAGACTATGGCGTGATTGCTGGACACGGAAGAATCGAAGCGGCAAGGGAAGAAGGAATCAAAGAGGTGCCGTGCGTGTTTGCTGATCACCTGACAGAAGCACAGAAGAAGGCCTATATCATTGCAGATAATAGGATGGCGATGGATGCCGGATGGGATGAGGAGCTCCTGCGCGTCGAGATCGAAGCACTCCAGGAGATGGACTTTGATCCGATGCTCACAGGCTTTGATGAAGCGGAACTCGCAGAGTTATTCGGACCAGAAAACCCGGACGAGGTTGAAGATGATGACTTTGATCTTACGGCCGCGCTTGAGAAGGCCGCCTTCGTGGAACGGGGAGATATCTGGACAGTAGGCAGACACCGACTGATGTGCGGGGACGCGACGTCAGCAGAGGATGTGGAGGCGCTGATGGAAGGAAAGAAGGCCAACCTGATGCTTACGGATCCACCATACGGAGTTTCTTTTGAATCATCCTCTGGGCTTACGATCAAAAACGACAGCATCAAGGGCGACAAGTTCTATCAGTTTCTCTATGATGCGTTCTGTAATATGAAAGCGCATATGGAAAAGGGCGGTAGCGCGTATTGCTTCCATGCCGATACTGAAGGTCTGACATT
>JBGUKV010000082.1:0-15171 GCA_045114655.1 Candidatus Allocopromorpha sp.
GTTCATTCCGGCCGGCAGCGCCCGCATAGCCTCCCGCCGGCCTGCCCGTTTTTTCACAGAACTCCTGCAGCGATTCGTTATATATGATCCCCTGTTTCCCGTTCCGGAACAGTTTCATGCTGGACACCGCCTTCATCAGCAGCGTTGGAGATCCATCGGCTCCTTTTGCCGCTGCTTCCTTCAGAAACGACATTATTTTCCTGACAACCGGAAGCCCTTCTGCTGCAAAATCATACTCTCCATACCACCAGTTTCCTTCATTGCACCATTTCTCAATTGCACGGAGCGCTCCTGCGAGAGCGTTATCGGCAGTTCTTTTTCGTATGCCGGTTCCGTTCCCTCTTGTTTTGACACATCTGCCGAACTTGTTGTCGATCACCTCTCCCCAGTTATGAGGGAGTCCACGGAGCAGCACGAACAGCGCATTATCCAAATCATAGATGTCGTTGATTTTGCATATTTCATCTGCGGCTCTCCATCTGATATAAGCCTGCTCCGTGTAAACGCCGTTCTGCAGCCGCATCAGCCCGACCACATCCAGGTCTTCTGCTTCGACGTCGACTTCAATCTCTGCCTTGACAACCAAAAGCTTCATAAGCCTGTAGCCGCCTTCCCTGAAAAAAGCCGCGTACTCCTCCTTCAATTCCTCCATGCGCTGCTGCTCATTACCCATCATTTCGTTATTCATTTGTTCTCTCCAATCTGCCCCTTTTCTTTCCCTTACATGTGCATCTCCGCACATGTTATACTTTATTTACCAATAATACCATTTATTTACTGTTTTGGTCAAGATAAAGAAACCATAAAGAAAACCCTTAGGGGCCAGCCTGTCTATTTGCTGTCCCTAAGGGCTGTTTCCACTTCGTCCCGGCTTATGCCGAAGTGATTGAGTCTGCGCAGAAAGGTTTTGCTGCTTGCCATGCCGATTCCGAGCCTGTTTCCGACTTCCTGTCTGCGCCGGGCGGCGCCGGGCACTCCGTCGAGGCCCCACCGGAACAGATCGTCGCGGGTGAACGCATCCACGGACCCTGTTTCCTGCGCGGGCCGGTCTGCCGACGCAGGCCGGTGTGCTTTTGCGAGGGCCTCTCGGATACTCTCCGGCGAGGCGTTCTCAATGCCGATGTCTCCATCCTTTTCAGCCAGATTTCTGTCGAGAAAGGCATGCTCTGCGTTCGGATAGCGCTCGGCGAGGCGGCGCCGGATTTGCTCTCCTGCCGTGTCGGGATCTGTGAAGATGATGATACCCGCCGTTTCATAGGCTTTATCGATCACGTCCCAGGTAGACGGCCGGATACCGTATCCGTGAGTCTCGATTGTGACAGCATCTACGCTCCGGAGAATAGCAGCCGTATCGTCGCGGCCTTCCACTATAATGATTTGTTCAATTCGTTTCTTGTCCATTTCTGCCATACAAAAAATGTGTCAAAGGGACGGTTCTTTTGACACATTTTTGTGCGTTATTTCCGTTCCACTTTCTGCGGGCTGTCGATTTCTTTGCTGTAGTTCTCTGATGAGATCATATCCGTATCGCTCGGATCGCTGCACGCTGCGCCTGCTGCGTTGAGCGGATGTACGCCCTCAGAGGAGTACTTTGTAAATTCAAATTTGTTGTCGTAGATTTCGCATACCGTTCCGGTGAGGGTGTTGTCGGCTGCATCGGACTTACAGTAGCCTGTGTAGCCCGCATTCAGATATGTGAAGTTCAAGGTTTCCTTTGTGAAGGTGTCTGTCGTTGTCTTATTGCTTTCATATTCCGGAATGAGGATCGTATCACCCGGCTTCTTGAAGTAGCAGCTGCCGCCCATGTAGTTGTCCCAGCCGTTTGAGTGGTTGTGTCCTGTCACGTAGATGATGTTCAGGTCCTTCGCTGCTTCGTTGACAACGTTAAAGACAATCGACGAATAGAGGTTGTCTCCCGTTCCGTTCTCGCTGGACGTACGCGCCGTGAAATGGAGCGGTACATGCTGCGCCACAATGATCGGGCGTTTTTCTCCTGCTTCGATCATTTTGTTGAAACGGATCTTCATGACTTCCGCTGTATGTTTGACCTTATAAAGACATCCAGATGTCTTGCCCTGCAGCCATGGGAAGTCGATCTCTGTATTGTTGACATAGACGATGTAATCGTCGAACTCATGGATCCCCGGCGCGTTGATGGAAATGGTCAGCGGGTCATGGTTGCCCTGTGTGAAGATCATATCGTCATTCTCCAGATCCGGATAAGCATCCTTCAGTATGGTCTCTATCTCAGAGATCGCAGGCTCCGGTGTGATCTGGAAGTTGTCCTTGCCGCTCACGTTGGAATAGTCGCCGCAGAACACGGTCCCGTCCAGCTCCGGCTTGTCTTCCTTGACTGCGTTCAGGATCCCCTTCAGATTATCGGCAGGACTCCCCTGCTCTCCCTCCTGATAATCGGAAGCGAAGAACAATGTCGCCTGCAGTTCAGACGGTTCTTCCGGCTCTTCAGGTTCTTCTGCCTCTTCCGGCTCTGTGATCACGATCGGCTGTGTCGTGGCCGGTTCTTTGTCTTTGTTTCCCGCGGCGCCTACCATAACAACGCCCAGCCCGACGACTACAATCGCCATGGCTATCGTTATTATTGCGAGTATCTTGTTTTTCATATGCGCCTCACCCCGATTCTGCCGTTACTCACTATCGTTTTCACTGTAGTTTTTTACTGTTGCGTTGATGTAGTTTTATACATGTATATTTTCTCATACACAACGCAAAAGCATCAACAACAATACTCTTAAATTCTGTTAATCAAAAGGGACATCGCCCGCCGGACGATGCCCCTCGTTTTTTCCATATTACTGTTATAACCCAATCATGGTTCCGGCGAAGATGCCGTAGTAGTTGCCGAGGACGTAGCCCAGGGTGCCTACCAGGATTGCAGGGACGATGAGGCCGTTCCAGCCTTTGGCGATGGCCATGGCTGCGGCTGTGGTCGGTCCGCCGATGTTGGCGTTGGACGCGATGATGATCTCCTCCAGACCGAAACGGAAAAGCTTTCCGAACACGAAGGAAAACAGCATGTTCACGAATACGATGATCGCGCAGAACAAGAGCAGCAGCGGTGCTTTTGTCACGATCATGTAGATCGACGCCGGTACGCCGATGACCGCGAAGAAGATATGGATCAGATATGTGCCGATTTCCTGTGCGCCCGGCATATCGCCGATCTGCTTCGGGAACAGGGTCGCCACGAGCATGGTCAGCGTAGTGATGATCAGATACTTGTTGCCCAGCAGTCCGTTCAGAAGGGACAGCCCGAAGTTCGACGTGGGGATCAGTCCCGCGAAGACTTCGGCGATCTTAACAGACACTGCCACGATCACAAGAGATAACGCAACACATAACGCGATGTCTTTGAGCGAGATCTGCTTCGGCGTCCAGAAGGTCGCTGCGCCTTTCACTTCGCCGTCCGCGCTCTGCATCTCGATCTCGTCGATGATCGGGTGACGGTACGCTTTCAGGAAGAACTTCGATCCGGCTGCCGCGATCAGAGCGAAGAAATAGAGCGCCATCAGCAGGTTATCTGCAACTACGGAGGAGGAAACCAGTTCCCCGCCCACGCTGTACGCGTCGGACATGGCGACCAGATTCACGCTGCCGCCCGTGTAGGTTCCGATCATCATCGGGGTCACGAGACCCAGATCCGCGAAAGAACCCTTCAGCAAATTGTACGCTGCAATACCGCCGGCAACGGTCCCCAGCCCGCTGATCAGATAGATGATGAGCAGACGTCCGCTCTCTCTGCCGATCCGCTTGATATCTGCGTTGAACAGAAGCATCGGGATCGCCAGCGGGATGATATAATCCCACACGAAATCATAGGCCGGCGCGTCGAGCGGGATGATTCCCACGTTCGACAGGATCATGGCGCCGATCAGCGCCATTACGCAGCCGGTGATTTTCGATCCGATTTTTGTCTTTTGTTCCAGATAAACAGCCAGCGTTGCGATCGCCGCGAGGATCGCAAACAACGCCCATGTGTTTTCTGCGCTGATCAAAGTGTGTTCCATAATAATCTCCAGTCAGCTTTCTTCTTAACCGATCTTTCCTTCGTCAATCATTTTCGCCAGTTCTTTCGCGAAATACGTGATATACATGCCGGCTCCGGCACGGTACGCGCCGACCGCCATCTCGCCGATGATTCTTTCTTCGTCGATCCAGCCGTTCAAGGCAGCTGCCTTGACCATGGAGTACTCGCCGCTGACGCTGTAGGTTGCAACCGGAATGTTAGTCGCGCTGACAACTCTCTCCAGCAGATCATAGAAAGCCATCGCCGGCTTGACGATCAGGAAGTCCGTTCCTTCCTCTACGTCGAGGAGCGCTTCCTTCATCGCTTCCCTTCCGTTGTGGTAATCCATCTGGTAGCTTTTGCGGTCGCCGAAGTGCGGTGCGGAATCCGCCGCGTCACGGAACGGCCCATAAAATGCGGATGCGAATTTCACTGCGTAGGACATGATCGGGATGTTCTTGAATCCGTCCTCGTCAAGCTTCTGACGGATCGCTGTAACGTGACCGTCCATCATATCGGAAGGCGCTACGATGTCCGCGCCGGCTTCCGCCTGGGAGCTTGCGATCTCCGCCAGCTTCATCAGTGTCTTGTCATTATCGACATATTCTCCGTCGAGGATCCCGCAGTGTCCGTGGGATGTGTACTCGCACATGCAGACGTCTGCAATGAACAGCATATCCGGGAAGTTCTTTTTGCCTTCCCGGAGCGCTCTCTGCACGATGCCGTCATGGGCATAGGCCTGTGAACCACATTCGTCCTTGTGATCCGGAATGCCAAACAGCAGAACGTTGTTCACGCCCAGCTTCGCCGCTTCTTCCAATGCGTATGGAAACTGATCCACACTGTAACGGTACTGCCCCGGCATGGACGGGATCTCTTCCTTGATCCCGGTTCCGTCGATGGTGAAAATCGGGTAGATGAGAGACGCCTTATCGACTCGTGTCTCCCGCACCATCTTTCTCATTGCTTCTGTTGTACGTAATCTCCTTGGTCTGTTGATCAGTTCCATAATTCTATCTTCCTTTCATTGAACTTTTCATTGATATCACCAGCTGAGTCAGGCTGTCCATGGTCGCCTCCTCAGAAATATATACTTCCATACCGTGCTCCCGGGCTGCGCGAGCTGTCTGCCTGCCGATGCAGGCCGCCCGCACCAGGCTAAAATCCAGCCCCGGGTTTCTGCTCACAAAGCCCCGCACCGTCGAAGCGCTTGTGAACACGGCGCAGTCGATCTTGCCGCTTTCAAAGAGCGCCGCTTCATCGACGAGATCCTGCGATGCGTCGACCGTATCATAGGACGCAATGTCTGTGACAGATGCGCCGGCGCGCTCCAGCTCTGCCACCAGCTGCCGGTTTCCGACAGCTGCACGCGGGATCAGAATGCGGTCGCCTCTTCCGACCCGCTCCGCGAGTTCTCTCCCCAGCGTCTCGCCGTCATATACTGACGGCATGAAATCCACGAGAAGATTCTGCGCGGCCAGTTCTTTCGCAGTCCCGGTCCCGATGGCCGCGATCTTCACGCCCGCCAGACTCCGCACGTCACGGTTTCCCTCACGCAGCACGTCGAAGAACACCCGCACGCCTGTCGGCGAAGTGAACACGATCCAATCGTATTCTCCGATCGAATCGAGCGCTTCCATAAGTTCGCTCTGGTCCTCTCTTGCCACCGTCTCGATCGAAGGCAGTTCCAAAACCTCTGCGCCCATTTTCCGCAGGCGCGCCGCCATGCCGGAGATCATCCCCCGCGGACGGGTGACGATCACTCTGCTTCCCGCCAGCGGCAGTTTCTCGTACCATGCAAAAGCATCCGCCAGGCTGCAGACTTTGCCGACGATGATGATTGCCGGGGTCTCCACGCCCTGCTGCGCCACCTCATCTGCCAATGTGCCGACCGTGGCGACAATGCGTTTCTGCCCGGCTGTGGTCCCCTGCTGCAGGACGGCCGCCGGTATATCCGGATCCATGCCTGCCGCCAACAGTCCGCCGCAGATGAAGGACAGTCGCGCGATTCCCATCAGGAACACCAGCGTCCCTTCTGTGCGGACCAGCGCCTCGAAATCGATATCCTCATCGTAGCCCTTCCTTCTGTGCCCCGTGATGATATGCAGTGACGATGTAAAATCCCTGTGAGTGACCGGAATTCCGTTATAGGCCGGCACCGCAATGGGCGATGTGATGCCCGGCACGATCTCATAAGGCACATCATGCTCTGCCAGTAGTTCCAGTTCTTCGCCGCCCCGTCCGAAGAGGAACGGGTCGCCTCCTTTCAGACGGACTACCTTTTTCCCCTTCTGTGCCTCCTCAAGCAAAAGCACATCGATCTGTTCCTGGGGCATGGTGTGGTTCCCTGACCGCTTGCCGACGCTGATATACTCTGCTTCCTTCGGAAACAGCGAGAAGATCGAATCGCCGATAAGGGCGTCATAAACAATCAGGTCCGCGTCTTTTATGATTTCCACTGCCTTGACGGTGAGCAGTCCCGGATCCCCGGGGCCGGCACCTACAAGCCATACTTTTCCTGTCATTACTCGTACCGTCCCTTCATGATCTTTGCAAGCCGGATGCCCAGCTCCTCGGCCTCCTCCAGATTTCCTGTAATCGATTCCCTGTGCCACTTGCCCGTCGGATCGTCATAGTACAGTCCTTCGATCGTAAGTTCTTCGTCCCCGCATACTGCAAAAGCTGCAATCGGGGATGAGCATCCGCCGTCGAGCCAGCGGACAAAGGCTCTCTCCGCCAGAACTTCCCGTTCGGTCTTCTTATCGTTGAAACCGTCAGCCCAGCTGTAGTCTTCTCCGCGTCTTCCCTGCACTGCCAGAACGCCCTGACCTGCTGCCGGAAGAATTTCGGACGGTTCGAAATATTTGTAGATGCGGTCTTCCAGACCGAGCCGGAGCAGCCCTGCGGCGGCCAGAACCAGCGCGCCGTACTGCCCTTCGTCAAGCTTTCTGAGCCGCGTCTGCACGTTGCCTCTTACGCTTTCCACTTTCGCCTGGGGATAGAGTTTTTCGATCTGGATCCTTCTGCGGAAGCTGGAACTTCCGATCGGTTTGCTGAAGTCGATCTCGTCTGCTCCCTCCGGCAGGACCAATACATCCCTAGGATCCTCCCGTCCGGAGAACGCAATGACCGGCAGTTCTTCTGACACCTCCATCGGCAGATCCTTCAGCGAATGGACGGAAATGTCGCTGCGTCCGTCCAACAGCGCATGATCCAGCTCCTTTACGAAGAGTCCCTTGCCGCCGATCTTGTCCAGCGTCTTGTTCAGGATCTTATCGCCTGTTGTCTTCATTTTGACGAGCTCGTACTCCATGCCGATCCCTGTCAGGTAATCTCCGACCATCTCGCTTTGGATGACTGCGAGCACGCTCTCTCTGGTTCCGATTCTTACCGATTTCATATTTCTTCCTCTTTCATATTCCTTCTTCTGTCAGGATTTCCTGGATGCGTTCCCGGATTCGTTTTGCTTTTGCATGATCCTTGCCGGATGCAGTGATGCCGATGACGGTATCTCCCTGCCGGACGATGCCCGGGAAGTAGAAGTCGCACAGTTCCTTATCGCTGGACACATTGACCGGAATGCCTTTCTGGCGGCACATCAGAGCGATCTGCTCGTTCAGTTCCGCATCGTCTGTCGCCGCGAAAACAAGATCTTTCTCTTCAAGGTCTTCGTCTTCGAACTCCCGCATAATCCAGCTGACCTCCCCTTCCTCTGTGAGTCCGAGGATACTGCCGTCCGCTTCCGGCGCAACGATGGTGATCCGCTGGGTGAACGGTGCTAGGGCGTTGATTCTCCGCGCAGCGATCTTTCCGCCTCCGACGAAGAGAATCTCCTTTTCGCTGATGTCTACAAATAGCGGGAAATACTGTCTTTCTGTCATTGTCTTTTCCTCCTCTTCAGCACCAGATTCAGGATACCGCCGCCGATGATGATGAGCAGCGCGATATAGATCACTCGCTTCGCCGCTTCCTGCGGGACCTTCGTCACGGAGTTGATTGTGTCTTTATAAAATGTCAATTCATATTCGATCTCCACCGGATCGCCCATAGCTGTCGTGTCTGCGATGACGGGGATTGGCTGATCAAACAGCGCTACCGGGATCGTGAAGGTGGAGTTGCCTCCGTCTTTGGATTCGTTTTCGTATTTGATGCCGTTGATCTTCATGTAGTCGTAGTGGGAACTGCTCCAGAGCAGTCTAGCGTACGCCTTGCCGCCTTTGACGATAAACCAGGTCGGCGAGCTGACCGAAGCTCTTCCCGAACCGCCTATCATGTTGACCTCAATGGAATAGGTGTCGTCCTCCATGTCTATCTCCGCCGGGATCAGAAACGATGCATTGCTCTCTGCTTTTTCTTTGCCTTCTTCCGCCGGTTTCTGGTCCGCATCGGAGCCTTTGCCTTCGTCATACTGCTCGACAGCCTTGTCGATCAGATCGTAATCAGGCAGTTTGATCTTGAGCGCCTTCTCAGGCAGGCTGGACGCGTCGATCAGGATGTCCCTGTCGTACCACTGTTTTTCTTTTTTGCTGAAGGCAGCGCAGGCGATCGATGCGTTCAGCGCCTCCACCGGGATGGTGAAGCTGCCCCGCGCGTCCTTTTCGTCCGAGAAGATATAGTCCTTCTCCGGAGCCTTAGCAGCGTCCACTGCTTTGCCCATGTATACGCACTTGTAACTGGTGCTGTCGATGGTCATGACCGCCTTCATCCGGCCGCCCTTGACCGTCAGTTTGCAGGCGTAGATGCTGAAAAAGCTGGAGCTGCTCTCCATTTCGACATCGTAGGTGCCGTCTTCGATGCTCCTGCCGTAGACCGGCGTCATACCGTACTTTCCTACCTCCTTGGTTTCGGCAGTTTCTGCGCCGGAAGCAACATCCTCATAGCCTTCGGCGGCCCATGCATACTCCAGGCATGCCGGACAGAACATGGTCATGGACACCGCAAGCAGCGCAGCGAAAAGAACGACCGCGATGATCCTCCCTATGGAATTGTGTCCTCTGTATTCAGTCATGTTCTGTTTCCTGTACGTTTCCTATATCTTCTCTGCATGCTCCGCGTGCTCCGCGAACATGTCCTGTATCTCCTCGTATTCCCCAAGCCCGGACATAATCACTTCTGTGGTGTAACCCCGTGCTTCCAGCTGTTTCTGCCAGGAATCCGGTGTGTCCCCTGCCAGATCGTTGACGGCGTGGTCCCCTGCCACGATCATCAGCGGTGCGAGGGTGACCTTCCTGTATCCCGACTGGTCAAGCAATGCTTTTGCATCCTTGAATGCCGGCGTGCCTTCGACCGTCCCAACGAACACGTTGTCCGCGCCTGCAGCGGCGAGGCTGTCCTGCAGCTGTTCGTAGACCGGCACCGGATGTTTTTCCGATCCGTGTCCCATCAGAAGCAGCGCTTCATCATCACGGCAAAGCTTCTGCATGATCTGCGCCACACGTTCCCTGTCCTCTTCGGTGTCCAGCAGCGGCCGTCCCACAGCGATATGTTCGAACCGGTCCGCGAACGCTCTGACGATTTCCAGCATGCGCCGGTTCTCGTAGCCGTCCGACAGGTGGGTCGGCTGGACGATCACATCCGTGACGCCGGCATCGGCCAGTTTCTGCAGTGCTTCCTCCGGCGTATCGATCGCCAGCCCTTCTGCTTTTGCAACTTTCCTTATGATAAAGCTGCTGGTCCACGCACGCCGCACGTCCCTGTCCGGGAAACGCTCCGCCAGTTTCCGCTCGATCGCACCGATCGTGCACTCGCGCGTCTGCACATATGAAGTTCCGAAGCTGATGACCAGCAATGCTTTTTCTTTCATTATTACAAGTTCTTCTTTTTATATACAAAGGCCACGGAGATGGCCGAGAAAACTGCCAGGTACACAAGCAGCACGATCCAACCGAACACGCCTGTCGTTCCTCCTGCTGATACGCTCCGGATCATTTCGCAGGCCTGCGACAGGGGCAAAAGCTCCACGAACTGCCGGATTCCCATGGGCATCTGTTCCGTGGAGAAGAACGTGTTGCACAGGAAGGACATGGGCATGATGATATACGATGTGAAACGCGGTGCGTCCGTGTAGCTCTTCGCCAGGAACGACAGCACCAGCGCGATCGTCGAGAACACGAGCCCGTTCAGGAACATGACCAGGAAGGACCAGCCGTTGAAGGTCAGATCCGCCGCAATGGGCATCGTGATGAGCAGGATGATGCAGGCGGCGTACATGCCCCGCAGGCTTCCGCCGATGACCTGTCCCAGGATGAACTGCCACAGCGGCGTCGGCGAGACCATGACCTGATCGAGGGCCTTCTCGTACAGACGCTGCACGCTCATGTTCTGTGCCACGGCGCTGAAGCTTCCGGTCATGGTGGACATTGCTACGATGCCGGGGACCAGGAAGTTCAGGTACGGCTCCCCGTGGGAGGTAGTCTGAATCCCGAGTCCGAACACGATAAGATACATCAGCGGTGTAATAGTCGCCGCCAATGTGATCTTATAGAAGTCCCTGCGGAACTCTCTCCATTTTTCCCACAATACTGCAATGATTCCCATATATGTCTACTTGCCTCTATTTACTTCCGAGCCCTCTGCCGATCCGGTAGATGAACACATCCTCCAGCGTGGTGTTGCGCATGGACGCTTCCTTGTCGGATCCGCGCAGGTATTCGATGGCTTCTTCCTTGCTGTGGAAGTGGGTGGAATGCAGCGTTTCCTCCGCCGTCTCATCCACCGTGTACTGACCGAGTTCCTCAATCAGATTTGCCGGCGTGTCGATCGTATTCAGACTGCCCTTGTTGATGAGCGCGATGCGCTCGCACAGGGACTGAGCCTCTTCGATGTAGTGCGTCGTTAAAAGGATCGTGATGCCCTCTCCGTGGAGTTGCCGCAGCAGGTTCCACATCTGCCGTCTGGAGATGGCGTCCATCCCTGCCGTCGGCTCATCGAGCAGCAGGATCTGCGGCTCTGTCATAAGCGCGCGGCAGATCATGAGCTTCCGCTTCATGCCGCCCGAAAGATGACGCACCACCCTGTGCCTGTATTCACTCAGGCCGGCGAATTCCAGAAGCTCTGCGCTCTTCTGTTTGATGACTTTCTTCGGTAGATAATACAGCCTGCCCTGATACTCCATCACTTCATCCATGGTCATATCCTGACGCATGGAGTACTCCTGGGTGATGACACTCAGCTTGCTCTTTTCGACGGAGGCCTTCCTGTCCAGTTTCTTCCCGTCGATGAAGATCTGCCCTTCCGTCGGCAGCAAAACAGTGGAGAGCATGCTGATGGTCGTAGTCTTGCCGGCGCCGTTGGGTCCGAGCAGACCGAAGAACTCTCCTGTTTCGATGGTCATGTTCAGGTGATCCACTGCCGTGAAGTCACCAAATTTTTTAGTCACATCTTTTAATTCGATCATGATTTACGATTCATGGCTGTGATGCTTTTGCAGCTTACAGATCCCTCTCATCTTCTTTGGCAATGATCAGGGAGAAGTACCCCGCTTCATCCGGGATCTCGTCTACGCCTCTGTAGATCTTCTCTCCCGGCATGCCGCAGTTTTCGACAACATTCACATCCCTGCCGCTTGCCCTGAGGATCTCCTTGACCTCAGCCATGTGGCTGCCGGATTTCATGAGCACGTAGTTGCCCGGAAGGCTCAGGTCATCGCCCAGCTTGTGCAGCGCCGGCATAATGTGGAGCGGTTCGTTCCATTCGCACAAAGGAATGTTCACGCGGGCCGCAGCCGCACAGAAAGATGTGATGCCCGGCACCAGTTCTGTCTCATAGCCGTCCTCTTCCATGATGGCCTGCAGGTATGTGAAGGTGCAGTAAACGGTCGAGTCTCCCAGTGTCAGGTAGACGACATTCTTTCCCTCGTCCAGATATTTCTCGATGATCTGTGCTCCCGCCTTGTGCTGCCGGCGGATCTCCTCCTTGTCCATCTTCATGGGCATGTACACCGGGACCAGTTCCTTCTCTGCCAGCTCCGGCACCGCCGCGCAGGCGATCTTGTATGCGACGGTTTCCTTCGGTTCCTTGCCCGGGAAACAGAACACGTCGTTTTCTTTGATCAGTTCTACTGCTCGCAGCGTCATGAGCTTCGGATCTCCCGGACCCACGCCGACGCCGTATGCTTTTCCTTTTGCCATCCTTCTTCCTCGTTTCTTCTAAACACGACAAAAATCACCGTCCCATCTCAGAAGACGGTATTTGATTCTGACAGGTACCCCGACTTTGTTCTTATTGATTTCACGGTTGCTGAGACACAGTGCCGGATTCGCACCGGCTTCCCCTGCATCAGAATGACTCTTTTATTCTTGTTTGTCTATGTTATACGTATGAGACAGTAATGTCAATGCTGTATAGTTTTCACATCCCACATCTGATGACAAGAACACTTCGTACTTCACACACTTCTTGTACGACAGTACAAGAAAGACAGGATCAACGCTTTTTTCTTGTACAAAAGTCGTGATAATCCTGTCTTTATCGTTCTGTTAATGCAAGAGATTGTCTGTTTTCCCTCATTTCTTGTATAACGAGCCTGCTCATGTACAAGAAATGGATAAGAATCGATTCAATCTTGTACACCGGTACAAGAATAGTAGGCAAATCGTTCATTTCTTGTACCCGCGGCGTCTATGATCCGCAGCAACGCCTCTGGCTCACTCTTGAACGACCCACCAACACTAGTGTATCATTTCATTCTCTTCCTGATCAATAATCTCTTCCCTGGAAGGCTGCGTCCACGTTACGCTCTGACACTTTCCCGCCGGACACATTGTTTCCAACGACCTGCGAGTAGTAGACATCGCCGCGGAAATCGCTGATGACTGCAGAATTCAAATAGTATCCGTTCGGCAGTTTTTCCGATTTGATCCCGGAGCTTTTTTTGATTTTGATCACATTACCGTTCTCGTCGTTGTTGTCTCTGCTACCTGTTTCTTCATTGATCTGGTTCACTTCATAGACCGGGGTGACCGTGTCGCCCGGCTCGAGTTCAACCGTCATCCGCGTATTGACCAGATAGTTGATCGAATCCCAATTGAATAGGTTAGCTGATTGGTTAATCCTCGACTTTTATTTCACATACGATTTCAGGTTCTTCTAAGGTCAGTATTTCATCGATCGAGTAGTCTTCACCATCAAATAATGACTCATACACTTTGTTCTTTTGATGGTCGTTTAATTTATGACCCGATGCTAATTCTACAAATTGATTGATCTGGTTTTTCGTAACTCTGGGGCCGTAAGCATTGTCGGGAGAAGAATAATTTTTTAAGAATTGCAGCTGCTCCTCATCGAAGTTGCTCAATGAATCATTCAAATCAGCGAGCGCTATTTCCGCACATAAAAACTTAAGGATGAGGACAAAGTTCTTATCAATTTCTTTCGCCTCTTCTTTTTTATTGTCCAGCAGCAATGATAATAACTGATCCTTTCTGACGATGAACACTTCCTCATCCTCCAGGCTGTTGACATATTCTAAAAATAAAGCGTTATTCCTTTTTGCCTTCTGAATGGATTTACTGTAATGAAACAGTTCAGATAATACATGGCTCTCAGGGTTTTCACTAAAGACAGCATCTAAGTGTTCATGCAGACTCTTCAGGCGCAATTCTTTGGAACGAGCCAGCCATCTTTCGGCATCCAAATAATCCTTATCAGTCATGATCAAACCTCACCCCTTCTTATCGTTATTCTTATTCTTTTCCGCAAGTCTTTCATCGTATTTCACGGCACTTGCAAATCCGCTGTTTCCTTTTTTGTGTGCAATGATTGCTCCGACTACGAAGAACGCAATCATTCCAATCATGATTACTGCTACAATGATGTTGTCCATGTCGTCTCCCTCTTTCATGATTCGGCCAACCCAAACGTTGCACGAGGCTGTACTGTATTATACCACACAGCGGGACTCGTGCGGTTGATATCACGTCCTCTTCGTGTTATAATGCAGCCGGATACAAAAACTGACAGGTGCTGAAGCGTACGCTTCAGGTAATAGGGAAACAGGTGCAAATCCTGCGCGAACTCGTCACTGTAATCGGATGGTTCACCGCTACGATGTCACTGGGGAAACCCGGGAAGGCAACGGAAGAACAATGATCCGTAAGTCAGGAAACCTGCCTGTCTTTTAATCGGGGCATTCTTGCTTTTGCCCCTGGCCACGAGTCACTGGCGGAACAGAATACCTCTTTATTGAATGACTTGTTTAGAAGTTTCAAAAGGTCTTTGCTCCGTTACGCGAAGGCCTTTGTATTCGGATCAAGTTATTTTTATTTATCTAAGGAGGTTTTTGTTATGAAAAATCTTAGAAAATTCATTGCCATCGCGCTGTCACTGGTCATGGCGCTGGGCATGATGATGCTGGTCACAGGCTGCGGCGGCTCCTCAGAAGAAACTGCGGAACCGGAAGAACAGGCTGAAGAAACAGCTGGTGATCCGGTTGCGGAATGCGCGAAGCTGATCGAAGCGATCCAGGTTCAGGAGCGGACAGAGGATACAGACGCGCAGTGCGAAGCTGCAAAAGCTGCCTATGACGCGCTGACCGACGAGCAGAAGGAAGAGAACGAAGACGTATTCGATTACTTCGGACGCGACACGGGCGATGCATCCAAGGATGATCCGCTCAACGGCGATGAAATCGGCGAAAACGAACTGCTGGTAGTATCATTCGGTACGTCATTCAATGACAGCAGAGCCGCTGATATCGGCGGAATCGAAAAGGCCCTGCAGGAAGCATATCCTGACTGGTCTGTCAGAAGAGCGTTCACCGCTCAGATCATCATCAACCATGTACAGGCTCGTGACGGCGAGAAGATCGACAACATGCAGCAGGCTATGGACCGCGCGGTTGCCAACAAAGTCAAGAAGCTGGTCGTACAGCCGACGCACCTGATGCATGGTGCTGAGTACGATGAACTCGTTGGCGTTGTTGATCAGTACAAAGACAAGTTTGAATCCGTAGAAATCGCTGAGCCGCTCCTCGGTGAAGTCGGTGCAGACGCATCCGCCATCAACGAAGACAAGGCTGCTGCTGCAGAAGCTCTCGTTGCAGAGGCAGTTAAGGTTTCAGACTATGACACACTGGATGCTGCGAAGGAAGACGGCACTGCATTCGTATTCATGGGACACGGAACTTCCCACGAAGCGAACGTAACCTA
>JBGUKV010000083.1:0-2409 GCA_045114655.1 Candidatus Allocopromorpha sp.
CTTCCAGGAATTCATCAAAGTTCATCATCGCAGTACACCTCCACAACGCAGCACGGGAAGCAGCATTCGGCTTCAATGTCCTCACCATTCAGAAGAGCTGTCGCCTGGTAAACCAGATTGGCAGCTTCCTCGAGAAGGTCAGATGCCTCCATCATTAAATCTGCCGCCAGAACACGATCATCGTCCTCAGCCTCGGCTGCCTTCCGGTCTTTCTGCTCGTCCTGCTCCTTCATAAGCTTTGCAACGGCCTCCGCCATAGCCTTCAGTCTTTTCTTGGAATCTTCGTTCATCATTTGTTCGTTTCTCCTTTTTTGTTTTTTGATAAAGAAAAAGCGCCTCTGATTCTCATCAAAGACGCTGCCTTGGGGGTACATATTCAATTGTCATCGTGCCTTGTCCCGCTGACGTTTCTTCTGCCACTGGTCCAAAAGCTTCAGGATCACATCGCTCATCTGTCTGGGCGTGTAGGACTTAGGGAAGTACTTACGGAGCTGTTCGCTCTTGAAAGCGACCCGTTCCAAATCGCCTTTTTTGACTTCACCGAGGATCTCACACATATCTTCCAGTTTGCATGCGCCTTCCTGGCTGAGTTTTTTGAGACGCATCGCCTGAGAGAGGGAGGGAGCCGCCTGTGTGAAATCCATGGCTTCGATCAGATTTTGCTGTTCCTCCGGTCTCAGGTAGGAAAGCTCCACCGCCGGATTAAAGGATATTTTTTTGTGATCAAGCATATCCAGGAGCTCCGGGATCAGGTTTGTGAGGCGTATAAAGCGTTGTATTTGATTTCTGCTCCCTCCAACCTGCTGGGCGATTAGTTCGTCCGTCCTTAACTTCGTCCCAACTTGGGACGAAGTTCCTTCTGTCCACAAATCGGAACGTTCTCCCTGATGCTTCATGGCATCCGCCTTCATCTTGTAGGAAAACGCTCTTTCCGATGGCAGGATATTCTCTCGCTGCAGGTTGCTGTCTACAACAAGGATCTTGGCCACGTCATCATCCATATCCCGGACAATGACCGGCACCTCCGTCAGGCCGACAGCCGCAGCAGCATGAGCTCTCCGATGGCCGGAGATGATCTCAAATTTGCCGTCTTCGGCAGGCCGTGCGATCAGAGGCGTCAGAACCCCGAACATCGAAATGCTTTCTGTGGTCCTGAGCATGGATTCATCCTCAACCACCTTGAAGGGATGGTCCTTGAAGGGAACCAGCTCTGTAATCGGGATCTTCTGGACCCGGTCTGTTTGTTTTTCTTTATCCAATGGGTTTCACCTCCTTCTGATCCCATACATGTCGTGATTCACTTTGGCCGTGAAGTACGGATCGATTGTGACCGGTGCATTGTACAACGCTGCCAGAAGATATTGCTTGATGTTATGCACGTCAGACACATTCTCCTTCAGGCAAGACATGACATACTGGATATGCATGGAATTCAGCTTCATCAGTCGGCTCTTTACGACTTCCACCGGCTTGTCATCGCCAGCCACCCTGACTTCTTTCCGTTTCAGACAGCAAGTTTCAACCAGAAGGTCCAATATGCCATCCAGCGTTTCTCTGTCATGAGGATAGTCCAGATAGAGAATGTCCATTTCCAGGGCGTCTCTGAAATAGTCTTCATAAAGCCTGTGCTGATCCATCCCATCCGATCCGGATAGGATAGGATCTCTTTCGCTATATCTGATTAAACTATTATTTCTATTACTTGCTCCTGAATTCCATGAGTCTTGAATCCTGCTTTTCATGACTCCAGAATCATGATTTTCATGAGTCTTGACCTGTGATTCTTCATGAGTCTGGAATGAGTTATCCACAGAATCCACAGGCGTAGCAAAGTCTTTTACATAGACCAGATCCGGCTTTCCTTGCCCCTGCCTGGTTTTTTCAATCAGACCGACGGCTTCCAGCTCATTGAACAGTTTGGTGGCTTTCTGGTTCGCGCAGCGAAAAACCCGCATGGCTTCTTCAAGCGTATAAATGATATAGGTTCGGCCTGCACTGTCCATCCATCCATGCTTATAGGAAAGCCCGACCCGTTTCAGCATGATGCAATAGAGAACCTTCGCATCGGTTGACAGCTCCTTAAAGCAATCATTGAACACAAGATCCTCAGGAAGCTGAAAGAAGTTGAAATGCTTCCCGGCACCACCATGAAAAAACTCATAGCCATGCACTCATATCACCACCTCCCGACCTGAAAACTTGTCCTCCGGAAGTGGCTTCTGTCGAAACACCTCATTATCGGTCTTCCCATAAGGACATGTGGCAAACAGGCATCTGCGGTACTTGAAGTCCGGATGGAAATAGCAGCAGTTCCTGCACCTGGGAGCCGTCTTGTTCCGGTCCACTGTCACCTCGTGCTTCATGAGGTTTCTGTAGAAGTTCAATCCTCCATTCTCACGCATTGACCGG
>JBGUKV010000084.1:0-4310 GCA_045114655.1 Candidatus Allocopromorpha sp.
CTGCATTGATTAGTTCAAGAAGTTTTATTGTAGAATATTTCATTTGCCTTCTTCCTTCTGCAAACTGCGGCGATACATGCGATAACAATAAGAATCGGATGGAGATACCACAAGAGATCGAGTCCGCTTGTTATCACCATTAATCCAACCAGAGATACAAACGCTGTGATCAGATAACATGCTAGCAGCACAATGCCCAAAACCAGACTTGTCCTGCCTTTGCCCCAAAGGCAGGTAACAAGGAATCCGATTCCCATGATCCACGCACCGGTCTGATAAGGATTAATGATCGTAAATACAGGCATCATCTGATCCTGCGCTCCTTCGGGCAGAGCAAATATGTAGACTCCCATGAATACGAATAATGCTATACAAATTGTAGCAATAATCTTGACGATCTTAATAGACATTTCCGTCACCTCTTAATCCCCTTACTTTCTGCCCTTTATCAGTTTGTAGAAAAAGTCAGGAACGCTGTTCCAGGACTTATCCTTTCGCGCATACGTATTTGTGCTTGTTTGTCCTGAATTGATCGCAGGAATACTGTACTTTCCTTCCGCCTTTCTTTCTTCGTTCAGTTTCTCATGTAGGTCTTTGCTGCTGACCACTTTATCATCGTTTTTGTCTTTTGGAAATACCACCGCACTTATAGCAGCCAATACTATAACACAAATGATAATAACTAATTTCCCCATACGCGTATTAATCCTCCTCTATACCCCGCAGGTCACAATTACCCCGTTTGTCGAAATCTATTGTAACATATCGAAACGTCGTGAATTCACCATGTTTCACTATGAATCAACAAGTTACTAAGGGTCTGACCTCCGGGTGTTAATCTTCCGGAACATCCAAAACCTCTGAAATCATTGGTATCACTGCGTTTCAGGCCTTTGCCCCTCCTTGTCAAAGCTTGACTGTTTGTGGTCATTTGAGGTGCCTTGCGAAAACTTTTGTGTAAAAAAAAGTGTAAAAAAATGATGCAATGAACTCATAAAGATAGTCCTTTCCCCATGTCATTTCCTATAATTTTCGGTTCCGATAACGGCCCTTTTCAGAATAGTAGCTGTTTTGACACCTAATTACACCATATTATGGCCGATTTTGATTTCTTGGTTGCGGGGAAGGGACTTGTTATTTCCAGATCTCTGTTGCACCAACGATTTCGGTGATTTCCATTCTGTTCGTCCCCAAATTTTTCTCCACTTCTTTAATTATGTACGGTACGTATAACTCTCTATATTAGCTGACCGGAGAAAAAACAACTCCCTTTGGCAATTTCGAAAATAGTACTTGACAAAGGGATTGTCTTTGATATACCATCGCCTCATTGAGATAGAGGATGCGTTTTGTCATTAGTAACCGCACACAGCGTTGTGCAGAACAGATGCGGTGAAAGGGACAGGCGCCGAAGCGGATCTCACCTGCATAGGGGATCCTGCTGGGCGGATGAAATAAGATTTGTCCGACTGTCGCAAAGAAAGATCCGAAAACGGAGACTACAATAATTTGCGGAGCGCTATCCTTGATATAATCAAAATGGGTGTTGCATTTTATGATGCGTATCAGGCACTTCTTTTTGGTGGGGATTATCAAGCGGCTGCTTCGGAACAGCCGCTTTTTTAGTTCTCTTATCTCAATACGTTATTACTCATTTGACGATAGGAGGTTAAAAATGTCAGAACCAAAAATGTCATCCGGGCGCATGCCCGGCAAGATCCCGGCGATCCTCCCGATTCTGGTGCTTCTTGTGATCATGATCACAAACTATGTACTGGGTTGGGGTCAGGATCCACACATTCCCGTGCTCATTGCCTGCGTAGTCGCAATGATCGTCGGCAGAGTATACGGATTCACTTACAAAGAAATGCTGGCTGGAGCTCTCTCCGCTGTCAGCCAGTCCCTTGAGGCGATCATTATCATTCTATGTGTCGGATGCCTCATCGGATCCTTCGAATGGAGCGGCGCCATTCCGGCCGTTGTCTATTACGGTCTCAAAATCATTGCGCCAGGAATGTTCCTGCCCCTTGCGTGCATTCTCTGTTCTATCGTAGGCATTGCCCTGGGCTCTGCCTGGACAGTTACTGCCACACTCGGCATCGCATTCATGTCAATCGGCGCAACAATGGGTCTGAATCCTGCCTTGGTTGCAGGTATGATCCTCTCCGGAGCATGCACCGGAGACAAGCTCTCACCGCTGTCAGACTCAACGAATCTCGCCGCGGGAACTGCGCAGACCGGTCTGTTCGACCATGTCCGCGCCATGATGACGACGACCTTGCCTTCACTGTGCATTGCGATCATTCTGTACGCCATCATCAGCATCAAGGCTTCCGGTGATTATGATCCCGAAGTCGCAAACGAGCTGTCCAACGCCATCGTGGAGCACTATGAGTTCATGCATCCGGTGCTGCTGATTCCATTCATCGCGATCTTCGTTGTCGCGATCCTGAAGGTACCTGCCCTTCCGGGCATCCTGCTGCTTTCCGGTCTTGGCGGAGTATTCGCTGTCATATTCCAGCACGCGAACTTCTCCGACCTGATCACTATGTGGCACTATGGATACGAAGCAGAAACAGGAAACGAACTCTGCGACAGTCTGCTTAACAAGGGCGGAATGGACAGTATGCTCTGGACGAACAATCTTGTCATCATCGCCGTCGGCTTCGGCGGGATCCTCCAGACGATCCGCGCGGTCGAATCGATCCTCGGCGGCCTGATCCACAAAGTCAGAACAGTCTTCCAGCTGGTTCTCGTTACGATCATTACCGGCATGTTCTGTATTACCACAATGTGCGACCAGTATCTGGGCCTGATCATCCCGGCTGCCATGTACAAGGATAAATATGATGAAATGGGTCTTGGAAGAAATATGCTCTCCAGAACCATGGAAGACGGCGGTACACTCTGGTCTCCGCTCGTCCCGTGGTCATCTTGCGGCGCATATCACTCCAACATCCTGGGAGTCAGTACGCTGGCCTATCTGCCGTTCTGCTTCATGAACCTGATCAATCCGGTATTCGCCCTTGTGACAAGCGCAATGAAGGTAAACATTTTCTGGGCTGACGGCAGCAGAACCGGTTTCACCGGCAAACTCAGAAAAGGCGACCCTGCCGGCGCACCGGACGACGCCCATGCAAAAGCAATGGAAGCCCTCGCGAGAATCCGGGAAGAGAATGGAGAGGATACGAAGGAATAATGGAATACAAAGGCATTATCAAAAAAAGAAAAACATGGCTCACGGTCCTGTTCGTTATTCTGGCGTGCCTCATGCTGTGGCGCACGATCGTTACGCAGCACTGGTCCTATCTCCCGATTGTCATACTCGTTATTTTGGCTTGTTTCTTTACCAAGGAACAGATTATCTCCCAGGACGGTGTTGACATCCAGTACACCCTGTTCGGCAGGTGGACCATGCACAACCTCTGGACATGGGATGAGATTACATCCCTGCATCCGGACTACAGCAAAAGAGCTCCGAATGTTGAGCTTCTGATTGCCCGTGACGTCGTGATCCGCCCATTTGTCATGACGCGGGAAGATACTTCCCATGTTCTGGAACTAGCGAAGAAAATGAACACCTCTATCATTATAGACTGATCTGGAAGTGGACAATGTGCAACATGAAAGGCTCTCGGATTTCTCCGAGAGCCGCATCTTTTGGTTGCGGAGGAAGGACTTGAACTTGCGGCGTCCGGCTTGTACCAACGGTTCCAGCGTTTTCGGTCCAATTCATCCCCTTATTTTTCTCCACTATTTTGATTATATGCAGTCTTTTGGCGCTCTGTATGAGCCGTATTGGTTTACTACATCACGCTCGCTCTGCGTTCATTGTACTGACGATGTGTCTTTCCTCACCCTCAAAGAAGGTGCAGTACGGGGTAATTTCGCCGAATGTTTCCGGTTCATTATTTGCATGCGTGAAAATATCTTCGTTGAAAACGACCATATTCGCCTTCTTCCCCGCTTCAATGGATCCCATTTTATCGGCGAGCCGCATCCTTTCTGCATTGATCATCGTATACCCGTGAATGAGCTGTTCGATGGTCAGTTTCCCGTCAAGGGGCGGTCTGACACTTCCGGGATACTTCTCCGGATCAACCGGAACCAAAGGGTCGACTCTTGTCATCGCGATCTGCATGCCGAGCATAGGGTTTGCCCTTTCGGCCTCCTGATAGCTGAACACGTCGCTTGAGAAGCCGACCTTGCCGCCGTCAGCGATGACCTTCGTAAAGTCATGCATGGTTTCCCACCGTTCCTGTCCCAGAAATGGTATCGCTCCTTCCCCGAAATATCCGCCAGCCCAGTGG
>JBGUKV010000085.1:0-2791 GCA_045114655.1 Candidatus Allocopromorpha sp.
TGCCCCAGTAGCTCAGGAGGTAGAGCACCTGCCTTTTAAGCAGGGTGTCCGGGGTTCGAGTCCCCGCTGGAGCACCATTCAGAGAAGTCGCTGATTCCTTGCAAATCGGCGACTTTCCCTTATTTTGCTTGGCTTTTCTGTGTTCTCTGTTTCTCTTTTTTGTTCCTCTGTTCCCTGTCTTGTTCGGCATTTTCCATGCAAAATTACTAACGGATTTACTAACAAAACAGCCCGGAAGGATTTCTCCCTCCGGGCTGTTTTTATTCTTCCTGTTTTTCGTGTTTGCCGGTCTGTCCTTCGATCATTGGAATTGTGTCTTTGTCTCCGCTCTGATCGTGGTCGATGGCCTCTTTTGCGCCGTCAACCTTGCTCTTAAACCAGCTCGGGACCGGTGCTCCCATCCTGCCACAGTTTTCTATGATGCTTCCGATCTCTGTCAGGATGTACCACATCAGGACCACCGGAGTGATAAACGCCGTGAACTCAAATGGCAGTTGTATGCCTGTGCTCTCCATGATAACCTGCAGCGCGATGTCGCACAATGCTGCGGCCAGTACCGCGATGATCTCCCCGGCCTTGTGCCAGAGTCCCTCCCTGGCGATATCGCTGGACCAGTTCTTTTCCCGTTTGGCTGCCATGCTCCCGGAGATGTAATCCAGGATGATGCACGCGATCCAGATGATCACCAGCCAGCCGAGCCAGCCCCACAGGGCCGACAGAAACGCAATGATCGCCGCCACCGCTGCTTTGATCTCTGTCGCTTTGTCCGGTGCGTTCATTCTTCATCCTCCCAAAGGTCGAGCTTTGTGATGGAGATGATGTCGCCGTCCCTGACCACGATGTCATCCGCCTGCAGCTCATCCAGCACATCCGCGAAGCTCTCCGCCCAAATTGTCATCGGCATCGCGTTCTTTGTGACTACCAGATACCGCTCGGCATTCTTCTTTTCAGTCTGCTCTCTTTCCGGTTTCATTGTTTGTCCTCCTTGTTATTTAAATATTGATTTGTCCAGACCGAGCCGCTGCCACGTCATCGGCCCCACGACTCCATCTTCGCTGAGTCCGTTTGCCTGCTGGAACAAGATGACCTTGTCTGTCAGAGCGCTGCCCCAGATTCCATCCGTCAGAACGTTATAGCTCATACACTTGAGCATCGCCTGCAGAAGCCATACCTCCGGCCAGCCGGAACAGTGTGCATCGATCGTCCTCGGCGGCCATGTCTGTGGAATCGTGATCCCCTCTTCGTCGACCTTGGCCGGTTCCGGTTCCTTCGGAGGTTCCACGGTCAGGCCGCTGTCGAGAGATGCCTGGATAAATCCGAGCCATTTCGTCTGTGCCTGATTTCCGCGGTACACTGACGATTCTTCCAGATTGTCGCAAATCTCATAGAATTTGCATACCGCATATCCGCAATCATAAGGACTTTGGCTGCTGATGCACGTCTTCCACGGTTTACTGTTGTAAAACGTCCGGATGTCGTGTATCAGATACTCGACCTGCAATTCAAAGTCACCGATACTTTTCCCGCGCTGCTTGAAGTAAGTCAGCATCTTTGCTTTGCGGTCTCCGGCGGTCCACTGTGCAAGGCCGTATCCGGCAGCGTCCCGCGTGAATCCCTGGTATGTGCCATTGTCCACCGCGTCTGTGTAGCTGTCGTCATTGTATCCGAGCGCCCGCTCATAGGTGTCCTGAAGGTTCCTCGGGTTGAAGGCGCTCTCCGCCGCCACGTTGGCCAGGACGCCGGCAGCGCCCGCCACCGTCATTCCCGCCTTAAGGCATTCCTGGGCGATGTACAGAGCTTTCCGGTTAATGTCCGTCATGTCCACCTCCGGCAAGAGTGCACACAACAATGAGAGCCGCTGAGACCACTGCAAGGTAAATCATGATCTTAACCATAAGCATATCGGCATCCCTCCTGTAAGGTTTTGAAAGGTTCTTGAAAAGTCAGACTGCCGGATGGACTTGAACCACCGACCTGAGAAACTGCTCTCGCCGACTGAGCTACGGCAGTCTGTGTTGCGGAGTGACCGGAAGGCCATTCTTGGCAGAAGCTCTCGTCCGCACTTCGCTTCATTTTGTCTCATACTTTTATCCCGCCTGAGCTGGCGGTTATCTTGTGATTATATCGTGATTTCGCACGATTTTCACGAGATAGTCGTTAGTGATTTAAATAGGCCAATAAGTGACGTTCACTCTTCCGGTTTTTCAGGCCCATCGTCAGTGATTACCGTGTAGGTGTACTGACTCTTGATCACCTTGTCCGGTGTAACGCCGAACTTTTCAGCCAGCATCTTCTTGATGTCTTCAGCGTCAATCACGATGCCCTTTCTCATTCCTCATCCTCGTCCAGCATTTTCTGGACTGCGGCTCTCCACCGTTCAGGAACTTCCTCGATGGTCATGATGCCCGCTTTGATCCGTCTGTAATAAATCTTCGCCATGATTAACCCTCCTCAATCATTTCGGCAAGCTCTACAAGAGCATCGTCCTGATCAGCGTACAGATTGCCGAGTTCAAGGACAGCATCCTCAAGTTCGGTTCTCCGCTCCCGCTCTTCGGTAAGCTCCCTTCTGAGCCTGTTGTTTTCTCTGGTCAGCTTCGCCGCTGCCCCTCTGATCACTGTGCATAAACTCAATTTTGTCACCTCCACAGATCCCGGTAATATTGATCCATGTTCTGCAAGAGATGCCATGAATTACCCTTTGACGCATTGTTGCGCCAGCTTTGATAGCATTGGTCTACTTTGTCTTTGCTGAGTTTCCCTTCTGCCACCAGTCGCGCCATTCGGAACAG
>JBGUKV010000086.1:0-3538 GCA_045114655.1 Candidatus Allocopromorpha sp.
TAGATCTCTTCCAGACGCTGTTTGATGCTGGAGCCGATGCTGCGATAGTATGCAGCCATCTCGCAGATGAGCATGGAGCCGATGATGGCGTCTTTGTCGCGGACATAAGGGCCTGCCAGGTAGCCATAGCTCTCTTCGAAACCGAAGATGAAGCGGTCGACTTCGCCTGCTGCCTCGAGCTGGGCGATCTGGTCGCCGATCCACTTGAAGCCTGTCAGGGTCTGACGAAGCTCGACGCCGTAGTTCTCGGCGATCTTCTCTGCCAGAGGGGTGGAGACGATAGACATGACAGCAACGGGATTCTTGGGCATTGTGCCCTTCTCGATGCGGCCCGCGCAGATGTAGTCGAGCAGCAGGGCGCCCATCTCGTTGCCGGAGACCAGCTCGTAGGAGCCGTCCGGGCATTTCATGGCGATACCGACACGGTCTGCGTCGGGGTCGGTTGCCAGCATGAGGTCGGCGCCGACTTCCTTCGCCAGATTCAGGCCCTTTTCAAGAGCGGCGAAGATCTCGGGGTTGGGATAGGAGCAGGTGGTGAAATAGCCGTTCGGATATTCCTGCTCGGGAACGATGGTGACATCGGTGATGCCCATATCCTTGAGGACGCGGGTCACGGGGACGAGGCCGGTGCCGTTCAGAGGAGAGTAGACCAGCTTGAGGCCGGCGGTCTTGCACAGACCCGGACGGACCTGGCGGGCTTCGATCGCCTCATAGAGGGCTTCCTTACAGTCGTCGCCGACGAATTTGATGAATCCCTTTTCCACGCCTTCCGCGAAGGACATGTATTTGGCGCCGGTCAGGACATCGGTCTTCTGGATCGCGTCGTAGACAACAGCGGCTGCGTCATCGGTCATCTGGCAGCCGTCGGGGCCGTAGGCCTTGAAGCCGTTGTACTGGGCGGGGTTGTGGGAAGCGGTGATCATGATACCCGCGTTGCAGTTGTAATAACGGGTAGCAAAGCTCAATGCGGGGACAGGCATCAGCTCGTCATAGATGCGGACATTGATGCCGTTGGCGGCCAGGACGCCTGCTGCGTCGCGGGCAAAGTTCCAGCCTTTCAGACGGCTGTCATAGCTGATGGCGACGGTCTGAGTGCCGCCCTGGGTCTTGACCCACTCGGCAACACCCTGCGTAGCCTGACGGACTACCCAGATGTTCATGCGGTTCGTGCCTGCGCCCAGTGTGCCGCGAAGACCTGCTGTACCGAAGGAAAGCGCGATCGAGAAGCGCTCTTTGATGGCGTCATCATCGCCCTCGATATTTTTGAGCTCAGTGTGAAGATCACAGTCGATCAGATCAGCTTCCAGCCAGCGTTTGTAATCATCCTGATACATACTTTGCACCTGCTTTCTTTAAACAATTAATTAATAATCCGGTAACAATCCCCGCTGCTGTCTGCCGTATTCTGTCGCTGTAAATCCCAGATCCTGCCGGAAACAGGCTGTCCCATGTGCCTGTGTGCGCAGTCCGCCTTGTGTGCGGACCTCAACAGGCAGTCCGCGCTGCGCGGCCGCCTGTGCAGTCTGCCCGGCGGGTGCGGAAGGGGCTGTATACAGAACAAGGGACAAGTGATCCTCCTGCTCTGGCGGAAAGCCTGGCAGGCGGGCCGGTATCAGTTCCTAATTGGACAATGTGCTGTGTTTTCCGGCAAAAGCGGCGCAGGATACCAACAATATTCCTAAAGAAAAATATATCTTTTTTTGTCTCTTATGTCAATCAGCAGTTCCTGTGTGGACACCCTTCGTGGAAGATCATGGAGAACTGAGCACCTGCATCCGGATACATCGCAGTTCCCGTGCGGACGCTCTTCACGGAAGATCATGGAGAACTGAACACCTGCATCCGGATACATCGCAGTTCCCGTGCGGATGCCCTTCACTTAAATCCTTAGCTGACTGTTTGCCTGTCGGCATATCCTGTATGACGAAACCCGCGAAAGGAATCTCCGTGAGAATCCATGTGTGTCGAAATTGTGAACATCTTTGACAGTCTATTGACGCTTTTTTTGCGTAGGCGATGTTATAGTAGATTTGTATATCTTTGTGTATCTCTGCTCAGTTGGATTTATATGTTCTGCACAATGATCCAAACTGATGCATCTTACCTGTTCAGGACGGCTTACATTCATAAAAATCAATACTCAGCCGTAGGATTCTATATTCGCTATATAAAATCTTAAATTCGCTAAATAAATTATATTCGCTATATAAACGCTATTTAAATATAAACGCTATATAAAGTAGAAGAGATTCTAATCGTTTTTTCGGAATTTTTCGACCTGAACGGATAGACTGTCAAGACGGTTACAAGTTCAGGGGGGTCACGTAGTGCTGCATTATTTTACAACAGGAGGTTTGTCATGAGAGCACAGATGAAACGGGTATTCGCAATGCTTTTGACAGCGATGCTGGTCATCGACTCACAGAGTTCGGCATGTTCGTCGCTCGTCTCTTTTGGAGCGGGCGCCAGAAATGTCCTTGCCGCAGACATCACGGAGGAAAACATCGATGATGTTGATCCGGGGTCTGTGGAAAATGTGGTCGTCACCGCAGGAGATACGGTCTCAGTAGACTTTGCGGATGGAGCCGCTGAAGATGACACTTCCTATAATGAAGCCGATGATGATAAAGGCGATGAGGACGCGGAGGATGCTGCGGACAATGAAGACGCCTCAGTGGAGGAAGACCAGTCCGTGAGTGAGGAACCTGTCTCCGCCAATGCTTTCGAGATCCAGGAATCCGACACAGAGATGTCGGAGAGTGACCTGAGCGCGGCATCGGGACAGGAGGATCAGTCCTCAGTGGAACAGTTTGAGGAGCAGTTTGAGGAGCAGACGGCGGAGGGCAGTGAAGCTGCCGCCGCGGATGCTTCCATTTCTGATCCGGAAAATACCGGAGATGAGCAGGACGATCTCTCCATCGATATGCCTGAGCAGACGGATGAAGAGGATGCTGCCCCTGCAGCCGAGAATCCTGAAGGCTATGAAGATGGCGGAAATCCTGAAGGCTATGAAGATGACGGATATTCTGAAGACTTTGAGGATGCCGGAGATCCTGAGGACACAGAGAACTATGAAGAGGCCGGGGATCCTGAGGGCTCTGAGGACTATGAAGATCCCGGTGCCTCCGGGGACTCTGAGAATTATGAGGACGCCGGAGATCAGGATGAATCCTTTGTTGAAAATCCGGATGAAGAACAGGAGATCCAGGACGATCAGATGATCGATGAGGATCAGCAGACAGACGAGGATCAGCAGATCGAGGAGGGGGAAGATACCTCCTCTGAAGCCGTGCCTGGAGATGAAGGCCAGGGTGGAAATAATGCGGATCAGAATCAAGAGACTTCTGAACAGGCAGCTGAGATTTCGGACCCTGCAGATTCATCTGCTGCATCGGTAACTGTAACTGAGCCTGCTGAGAATCCCGAGCCTGTAAAAAAAGTCTATGAATATACGGACAGATATGTCTATGTGAAGGCAAGGCTCGAGCGTGCAGATGCTGTGCCGGATGACGCAGAACTTGTGGTCACTCCAGTTACG
>JBGUKV010000087.1:0-6146 GCA_045114655.1 Candidatus Allocopromorpha sp.
CGCCGATCAATGACCTCTCCAGAGGCTGCAATGCTGAAGAAGTTTACACAATGGCAATCATCACAGCAGCACTGGCATAAGACAATATTACAGCAAAAGCAATACATTGGGGCGCCGCATCGCAGCGGCGCCCCGTTTTTTAATGTTGTCACGTGAACTTGTATTTTTTGTGTATTGATTTTCGTACAAGATTGACTGCCTTCCTGGCCCGATGATAGAATTTGAATACATATAGGGATGTCTTTTTCTAATGAGTTAGATCGTTAAAGTATGCGTTATGAGGAGGGCAGAACGATGAAGAGAGGAGTAATCAAAACCGTGGTGCTTGTGTTCATTGCGGTTTTCTTATATTTATTGACACCAGTCGCTGATCCCGGGAGCGATGATTATTCTGCTTATGCCGACAGTGAAGTCGTATGCAGTTTCTATGAGGATGATGGAATTGTGTATGATCTCTACACGGACGATGGCGACAGATGCGCTATGATGATCGGATACACAGGCAGCGGAGGTGAGGTGATCATTCCTGAGTCTGTTGCATACGATGGTCAGGATTATACAGTTGTGGAAATCGGAAGTGAGATTTTTGATGACCCATCAGCAATCACTGCGATCCATTTGCCGGAGACGATTTATACGATTGGATCGGAGGCGTTTTGGCACACAGGCATTAGTGAGATCGTGATTCCGGAAGGGGTACGATGGATCAATAACAGTGCTTTTTCAGGTTGTGAAAACCTCACGAAGGTCACATTGCCTTCCACATTGAATAACCTGGAAGCCTATGCTTTCTGCGGCTGCATGAACCTGGCGGAACTGACGAGTTATGTCCCTTCGACACAGAATGTCTATGTCGGAGAGGCAGCATTTGGTTGCTGGCGGGACGAAAATGATAATCTGGTCTATGCTCCTTCCGGGCAACTGGTCGTGTCGGGTTACGGCGGCGAGATCATGGAGTACGCCTCGAAACACCACTTTGGGCTTAACTGGATGTCTGAACCGGTCAAAGAGATCCGCCTCGCAACGACAGACAATCTGAACCCCAAGTATGGCGATACTGTCAGCTCGCCAATGGTTACCATGACAAGCACTGACAGCCATGCTCAGGGGCACCTTCACTGGGACGCTGTCTGGTATGGCTCAAATGGTACTGAGATGGAGAACGGGACAACGGTTGATACAGACAATGCAACCCTTTATATTAGTATCTCAGCATGGAACAAGCATCTGGATTTCAGCAAGACGAAAGTATATCTCAATGACCTGCAGCTTGCGACAAGCAGCGGCTTCGACAGTGTCACGGCCAGTTACGGACCTATTGATACCGATGCTGTGAAACTGACTGTAAAAGCAGAATGCAAGGGCAGTTATACTAAGGGCAAGGTCAGTCTGGACAATGTGAACTTTGACAGCGAAAAATCAAAATTCAGCAAGGCAGACCAAAACGAAACAATGTATGCACAGGCAGGTGCCGATAGTGTATTCATTGAGTGGCGTAAAGATGATCCGAACAGAGGAACCGTTGTAGGTACCAATCCGACGCTGACTGTGACGATGGGCGGCACTGCGACCTATTACGCCATCTTCGGCAAGACATTCCCGTCAACCGGAAATCTTGGTGAACGGGCGACCTATGTCTTCGATGCCGGTACCGGCACGGTGACCATCTCTCCTGTCGGCTGGAGTGGAGACGGGCAGGAAATTCAGATGGAAAACTTTGATGAAACCCCATTCAACGGCACCCAGAAGATCAAACATGTTGTATTTGAAAACGGATTCTCCCTGCTCGACGACGGACTGTTCATCGATGAGGACAACATCGAAAGCGTCAGTATCCCTGCGACTATGAACATGTGCGGGGTGCAGAAACACGGAATGTATGCGTCCGCATTCGCCCGCTGTGATCTTGTAGGCAGCGGTTTTACGGTGGACTCTGACAATCCGTATCTGAAGGCCGTCGACGGAAGTCTGTACAACAAAGACGGAACAACTATGTACACCTTTTTCCGTGAGCCTGGGGAGAAAGAGTTTACTGTTCCGGATAACGTGAACTTCATCAGTATGGGCTGTTTTACCGAGTTGGGACTCGATAAACTCGTCCTGCAGGGAGACGGGCTGAGACTCGAAAACTATGCTTTCATTTCCTGCAATATCAAGGATATCGAAATCCGTGAGGGCGTCAAAGACCTTGGCCAGTACGGTGAAAACACTGGTCCGACCTCCGTCACACTTCCATCTACACTGGAGTCCGCTGCATTCAACTGCGCGATCCTCGGTGCGACGACGCTGGAGAACATCGATGTGGCAGATGGAAACACCCATTTTAAGGGTATCGACGGCGTGCTTTATAAGATACTGAATGATGGGAATTTGGGTCTGTATGTATTCCCGCATCAAAGGGACGCGACGGATTTCGTAACGCCGGAAGACGTTACCGTGATTCTCGAATATTCTTTCTACCGCATCAGTAAACCAATGCATATCACATTAAGCGAAGACGTGATTACAGTGCAGAGAAAAGCCATTGAAACCTTTAGGCCAATTACACTCACAGTCCTGAATCCGGGCTGCAGTTTTGAGACTTTGTCCGTCGACTGTGGAGATACGGTCAAAATCAGGGCGGCAGAAGGCTCTCTGGCGCATCAGTTGTATCAGCAGCATGCGGATAATACGAAGTGGAGCTTCGAAGCCCTGGAGACATCTTCAACTCCGCTTGCGAAGCCAAAGAATTTGAAATGGGAAGGCGACACCCTTAAGTGGGATGCAGTAACCGGAGCAAAAAGTTACGAAGTGAATCTGTACAAAAAAGATTCGAAGGGAAACGAGTCGAAGGTTGCCCACCAGACCGTTTCCGCTCCGCGCTTTGATTATGATGCAGGAGCAGTTGATTGCTACTGGTACAAGACAGATCAGTACTGGTGCACCGTTAAAGCGTATGGTGCGGGGTACCAACCCAGTGAAAAAGCCACCTCAGCAAAACGTGCAGGCAACTATTACACAGTCGCTGATTTGAACGCAGCCGTCACAGGTGATGTTTTGGATATAGAGCCTTATGTTGAGCCCTATATTCATGAACATGACCATTATATGTGGTACGGTGTTGATTATATTGATCCGGGAGGCCATGTTGTAGTCAGCAAACGGTATGTCGATGATTCAGATCCCCATTTGGATCTGCGGGCGATCGCGAAAGTATACGCACTGCCTGACAGCGTCGAATATCGTCTGGTTGTATGCGCCTACACATCAAGACAAGGATTTTCGACAGTTCCGGTTTCGAATACAAAGGAACTCATCTGGTACTACGGCAGTAAAAACATCAATGATTGCACGTTCCCGGATTCGCTTCCGAATGCAACCTATGGAGGTTCTGCTATCCTTCCGTCCATTGAAGTCTACGACGGGGCAACGCTGCTCCTGAAGGGAACGGATTATGTGATTGAAGGAAGGAACAATGTCAACGCCGGAACAGCGGAACTTGTCATTACCGGTCGCGGCTCGTACGGCGGAGCCAAGGTGATGACCTTCAAAATCCTTCCGAAAGAGGTCACCCCTTCAGTGACGCTTTCAACATCGGTATATACCTACAATGGAAGTGTCCGGACACCGGCAGTTACAGTCAAATCCGGAAGTGTGACCTTGAAGAAGGATAAAGACTATGTGGCTGCCTTTGCATCCGGTAGAAAGAACGTTGGCAAGTATTCCGTCAAGGTTGATCTGAAAGAGAATTACAAGGGAACAAAAACCGTATACCTCACGATCAACCCGAAGGGCACGTCCATCTCGAAACTGAAAAAAGCGAAGAAGGCGATTACAGTGAAGTGGAAAAAGCAGTCTGCCAAGATGGCGACCTCCCGCATCACCGGTTACCAGATCCTGCTTGCCACCAACAGCAGTTTCACGCAGAACAAGAAACTTGTCACAGTGAAGGGTTACAAAAAAATCTCCAAGAAGGTAACGAAACTCAAGGGCAAGAAAAAGTATTATGTTAAAGTCCGGACCTACAAGACTGTAAGCGGTGTAAACTATTATTCGACATGGTCCAAAGTCAAGACTACCAAAACGAAATAATCGATAACTCGAGAGCAATACAAAAGAGCGGCGTGCCGGAGATCCGGCGCGCCGCCTTAGCAATTCTGGGTAATTGTTGCTTTTGCATTGTGGTGATAAATCAACCTTCTTTTTCGATTTCGTTTTCTTTAGCTACGATGCCTTCCGCGTTGTACATTTTGCGCAGGAGAGGTTTCTCGATTTTGCCTGTCGGGTTACGGGGAACCTCAGCAAAAATGATCTTGCGGGGGCGCTTGTAACGAGGCAGTTCCACGCAGAAATCTTCAATGGCCTCTTCATAAACGTCGTGGCCTTCCTTGAGTTCGATGATGGCTGCTGCGATCTCGCCGAGGCGCGGATCAGGCAGTCCGATGACGGCAACGTCCTTGATGTCTTCGTTGGTACGGAGGAAGTCCTCTATCTGGACAGGGTAGATGTTCTCGCCGCCGGAGATGATGACGTCCTTCTTTCTGTCGACCAGATAGATGAATCCGTCTTCGTCCATCTCAGCCATGTCGCCTGTGTAAAGCCAGCCCTGGTCATCCAGCACTTCGGCTGTTGCCTCCGGATCGTTGTAGTAGCATTCCATGACGCCGGGGCCTGCGACCGCAAGCTCTCCGACAGTTCCCTGGGGCACATCTTCCCGGTCTGGTCCGACAATGCGGGTATGCCATCCGTAACCGGCTTTGCCGATGGCGCCGACCTTGTGGATGTTCTCCACGCCCAGGTGGACACAGCCCGGTCCGATGGATTCGGACAGACCGTAGTTTGTATCATAGTCGTGGTGAGGGAAGACTTCCTTCCAGCGCTTGATCAGGCTGGGCGGCACCGGCTGCGCGCCGATGTGCATCAGTCTCCACTGATCCAGTTCATATTCCGAAAGGTTGACTTCACCGCTCTCGATGGCGTCCAGGATATCCTGTGCCCACGGAACAAGTAGCCAAACGATGGTGCAGCGCTCTTCTGAAACAGCCTTCAGGATGAACTCCGGCTTGGTGCCTTTTAGAACCACGGCCTTGCTGCCGGAGAACAGGCTGCCGAACCAGTGCATCTTAGCGCCCGTGTGATAGAACGGCGGGATGCAGAGGAACACGTCGCTCTTCGTCTGCCCATGGTGGTTCTGCTCACATCTGGCAGAATGGGAGAGGGAGCGGTGCTTGTGGAGGATGGCTTTCGGGAAGCCAGTCGTTCCGGATGAGAAGTAGATCGCACCATAATCATTATCGGTGATCTTGATGTCCGGCTTCTTGTCGGAACAGTATTCGATGTACTGGTCATAACTGTCTGCAAAAGACGGGCAGTCGTCTCCAACATACAGGAGCGTGCGCACCTTCGGAATGGAGTCGCAGATGTTTTCCATTCTTCCGACGAACTCGGAGCCGAAAACCAGACCGGAACAGTCTGCCTTCTTCAGGCAGTACTTGATCTCGTCTGCAGTATATCTGAAGTTGAGCGGAACGGCCAGAGCACCTGTCCTGAGTATGCCGAAGTACACCGGCAGCCACTCCAGGCAGTTCATCATCAGGATCGCGATCTTATCGCCTTTCTTGACGCCTCTTGTGAGGAGCAGGTTGGCGGTCTTGTTCGCCCGGTCGTCGAACTGTTTCCAGGTCATCTCGCGTCTTCCTGCTTCATGAGGGTTGGACTCGATGAGCTCATAATCCTTCCACGTTCTCCTGTCGCGTTCGATGATCTCCGGATTCAGTTCCACAAGACTGACATCAAATGGGAATTCCCTCGCATTTCGTTCCAGTAATTCAGTAATTGGCATGTTGCTATATTCCTTTCTTCAAATAATAAAAGTTCTTCATAAAATAAAAACCCTCTGTTCCTATTGGATCCTGTCCTCATAGGATAGAGGGCGATTCTTCGCGGTACCACCTCTACTTCGCATACTGCCTCACAGCAGCTGCCTCATCAGGTACGGCAGTCATGCCTTTGTTTGCCTTTGCATCAGCGGCGTTCGTGCTTATACCTTCGCGCTGTCACGGGCGCACCCGTCACACCTTGTCAGTGTGCGGCTCGCGGAATGTATTCGATCTGCTTTCGCCTTTGCCTCGCACCACCCGGCATTTCTCTGCGCGGTTACCTGCGGA
>JBGUKV010000088.1:0-3334 GCA_045114655.1 Candidatus Allocopromorpha sp.
TCCAATGCCACACAGAGAGAGATAATTTTGGAAATGGACTGTATCGTGAACCGCTTGTCGCAGTCTCCCAGTTTGATCTTCTCACCCTGGATCGGATAGATGCAGATCCCGAGCTGATTCGGATCCGCCTTGCCCAGTTCCGGGATGTAATCGGCAACGGCGCCCTTCGGAATCTCCTGCCGGGCGATTTCCATCGCCTCCCGCACGATTTTCTCCGCTTCATCATGAGTCTTCAGTTCATAATCCACGTGTAATGTATTCGGCATATCACACCTCCTGCTGATCGATCTGTTTCGCTCATCGTTGTTGCTGCTTTTGCCTGTGTAAAAATAATACCACTAACTGCTATACATTTAAAGCGCTAAAGCATCTGCTGCAAAAAAAGAAGCGGCGACCGCTTCTTTTATGCTTCGGCAATTCGATGCTTCGAGACTTCGACGTTCTGATATCTAGTTGAAGACATAATGTTTTATCTTCTCGAAGATTGTTCCGTCCTCGATGCTCTCCTTGACCTTCTCTGTAACTTTCTCCTTCAGATCGATTTCCTGCCCGGTCCGGTCTTCATAGATTTCTTCAATCGATCTTCCCTGATCCTGCGGGTCCAGGTCCACATTCGCCGCATGAAGGCGCCATGCATTGTCCTCCGGCAGATACTTATAGGCAATATTATGCTGCTGCCATTCATAAGCCATGTCGTCCGCTGTCCGATAGGACTCCATATCTCTGCCGTGCACCGGATGGATGTCGATCAGCGCCTGGCAGATACGTTTCTGGTCACGCTTACTGGTGATTTTGTACGAGTCGTAGATGGTCCAGCAGTCATACTGATAAATCGCCCGTAAGTCCTCTCCCTTGTATGTGAACGCGTAGTTCCAGCCTCCCCCGTCCACGTCACGCAGATTGAAGTCCGATGCAGATGATGCATCCTCGTCTGACCCTTCTTCCTCGTCTGCCTGCTGCTCCTCTGCTTCCTCTGTTTCCTCAGTCTGCTCCATATCCCACCGGTCTGTGATCTCGCTGACGTCCGGGCAGCCATGGAGGAACAAATATCCGCCTATGATAATCAAAATAATCAGAAACAGTAACTTTTTCATCTATTCTCCTTTTGCTCCCGCTATTGTGCTTCTTGAAGATTCCTGCCGTATATAATACAATCAGTATGTGAACAACAGGTGAAGAACAGTTTACCACCAGTTCAGAAGGCATTTCAACATGAATTCAGACAAAAGCAACACAGCCAAAATACAGTCCAAAAGAAAACGTTCCAATGTAATGATTTCTCATTACTTCAGTCTGGCGTGGCGGGGAGCGATCTGTATTACTCTCTTGATTCTGTGGATCGGAAATCTCCTCCACGGCGGCGAAACGATCATGTACCGCTTCGAATCGCACCCATGGATCATGCGTATCATTTGGCTGCTCTTTGTCATCGATATGGTTGCTCGGTTCTTCCCGTCATCTATCAGAAGTCCCGGAAGCCAGAAACAGTTTGCGAAGAACTTCCAGAAAACCGGCAAGACGGAAATCATCATCCCCGACAATCACGCGACAGCGCTCGTGATGCTCGCCTGGATCCTGTTCAATGGGATCTTCGGGGCTTTGTATATCGTCGGGATCCTGGACAAGGATTTCATGCTTTTGCTTTGTTCCCTGTTTTCGGTATCAGACATCATCTGCATCCTGTTCTTCTGTCCCTTCCAGGTGTTTTTCTTCAAATGCCGGTGCTGCGTATCCTGCAGGATCTACAACTGGGATTTCGCGATGATGTTCACGCCCCTGTTCTTCGTGCCGGGGCTTTATACATGGAGCCTTCTGGGGATCGCTGTCGTTCTGCTTGCGATCTGGGAGATCACTTTCTTCCTGCATCCGGAACGATTCTCTGAGAACACCAATGCTTATATGTCCTGCGCCGGCTGTACAGAGAAACTCTGCCGGCATAAAAAACAGCTCACTTCGCTGTGGAAGCGAAATGAGCAGTTCTTCATGAAACGCGTCAGGCTCCTGCGCAAAACTCCATCCGACAGTTAATCGACGCCTTCTCCCCTGAATATGACGCTGCGATACCGCAGAATCACTCCGCCGAGTATTTCCCCTAAGATATAGCATCCGATGATCTCGCCGATGGCAATGTACACCATCATGAGCGGGAGCGGTATTTCTGTGAAACCGTAGCCGTATTTCAGTACAAAGGGCACGATCAGGGCGTTTGAAAGGATCGGCGGAATGGGAACCAGCCAACGGTTTCGCCGGAGCAGATATCCGCCCCACGCGCCGATGAGCGTCGCGAGACTGCCGAAGATGACGTCCAGCGCAATGGCGCCGCCCAGCATGTTCGCAATGATGCATCCGATGAACAGCCCAGGAACTGCTGCAGGCGTGAACAACGGCAGAATCATCAGCATTTCCGCGATCCTGACCTGCATCGGGCCGAAGGATATGGGTGCGAAGATCACGGTCAGCACAACGTAGATTGCCGCGATCACCGCACCGTATGTAATTCTCAAAATATTTGTGTTTCTGTTATCTGTCATTTATCGTTTTCTCCGGGTGGGGACTAGATCTAGTTGTCGTAATCAGGGAACGCAGACGCTGTTCCTTCTTTTAATTTGATGACTGTCTCTGTCGTTCCGAACGCGGCGCTGCCTGCATAGGCAGTCTTTTCGTACATGAAATCGATGGCAGACTCCTCGCCTGATCCGGCGCTGAAATAGCCGCTGCCGGAGTCGAACCGGAATTTCAGATAGACCGTTTGTCCGGCTGTGATCTGAAGTCCGTCTGAGGGAATCGCGCGCCAGTTCTTATTGTTTTTGCTGTAAGACTTGAGGGTGATTCTCTGCTGACCGTAATCCTTATCTCCGTCTACAGTCACGTAAACCGGTCCTTCGAAGCCCGCACCGCTCTGCAGGGTGAGCACGCCGTTGTACTTATCGCTGACCAGCCGGATCGAGAATTCCTTCACTGTTCCGGCTGCGGTCATCGCTTTCGCGTCGTATTTCCCTTCAAAATTCAATGCAGAAAGCTTCACAGTATTTGAAGCGGGGGAATATTTCTTCTTGCCAAACCTCTTCACATAAGTCTTAGCCTTGTAATAGTAAGTCTCCCCCGGCCGGACTGTATCGTCCAGATAGGTTTTACCAAACTCGAATTTCCCCTTTTCAATGTCTTTGACCTTGATCTTATGATACTCTGACTCGCCTTTCGCCTTGCGGAAGATCGCAACGCCGGAAGGCGTCATGCCATCTGTACGCTGCACGTACAGATAGAGTTTGCTTTTGCTGTTGCAGTAATTCTCTCCGTAACCGCCGTCGATCAGATCCGGCCTCTGCAGTCCCGG
>JBGUKV010000089.1:0-4385 GCA_045114655.1 Candidatus Allocopromorpha sp.
CGGTTCTGACCCAGATGTCGTCGCCCCAGACGGACTCCCGTTCCTTCCATGTCATATCCAGCAGTCCGGTCCCGGTGACGATACTCCCGTCGTACAGTTCCACCGTCTTTGCCAGCGCAGCGCCGCTGCTGCCGTTAGCGATGAGCAGTCCGCCTCTTCTGATAAACTTCTTGACACCGTCGATCTGACGGATCAGCGCAGCAGCCACCTTGTCAACGCACTTGAGCTCGCCGGCTGTCATATAAACGATGTGCGGCCAGCTCCAGTCCGCCTCCGCCTTCACGTCATCCAATCTCCTGATTTCCACAGGAATGTCCATCATATCGCACATGTGCAGGAATGCCATCACATCCCCACGTCCGCCGTGGATGTTCAGCACGTCAGGATAGAGCCACAGGATATGCAGTCTCCTGAACCCGCTCTCGCCCGTGACCACAGGCACATTCGTCAGGGTCTCCGTGCTCCTGTCGAACTGTTCTCTGATTCTGTTTAATTTATCGAAATCACTCATTGTATTATGCTCCCTCACCCATTCAGTTTCTTCACGTATTCTGCCAGCGCTTCGTACTTGTGGAGCCACGTGATCAGATACACGTTGTCGCAGTCGTACTTTTCCAGCTCATCGATGATCGTCTTGTCATCGTTTGTCGGGAGCACGGTCAGTTTTTCCTCTGCAAAACCATCGTAGAGCATGCGCAGTCCAGCGTCGTAAGCGACCGTTCCGGAGAAGCAGATGCACCGTTCGATGCCTGATGCGATCAGCCTGCGGAAATCGCAGTCGAACGTGTAGAATGTATTCGTGTAATGCGGATCGAAATCCACCAGTTCGTCCAGCCCCAGCAGGAAGATCTTCGGCGTCGGGTCGTCCGCGATCACGTTGAGCGCCGACTGCACCGTCTCCGGGTTTTCCTGTTTCATGCGCAGGTACTTGATCTCTTTGGTCCCTACCTTGACGGTCTCCATTCTTCCGCCCTGTAATGCAAAATCAGCAAACGCTTCGCTGATCACATCGCTGCTTGCTCCGAACTCGGAAGCTACTGTAAGGGCCGCGATGTAGCAGTACAGGAAGTACGGTGTGCTGTATTTGAAATCATAGACCTTGTCACCGACGTGGAATGTCTTTGCGTCGAAGTCGATCTCCGTGGCCAGATAGTCGTTGGCCGCGGCGCCGAATCCGCAGGACGGGCAGTGGAAGCTGCCGATATTGTCGATGTTGTAGTGATCATATACGATGGCCTCATGGCAGATCGGACACGGCGCGGTCACGGAGAAGAAGTCGCCTTTCTTGTCAAAAGAAGACTTGTTCCTGTCAACGCCGTACTTCACGCAGCGGCCTGCCTTCTCGCCCAGGCTCAGGGCGTTCGGCTCGTCCCCGTTCACGTAAACGGTCATGTCTTCACTGATCACGGAAAGGATCTTCCGGCGGATGATCTCCGGCTCGCCGTTGCGCTGCACCTGATCCTTCTGCACGTTTGTAATGCAAAGGTGCTTCGCCGGAAGCTGTTTATGGATGATCGGCAGAAACCGCTCGTCGGTCTCCATGAGCACCACATCTGCGTTCAGCTGTCCCGAAAGGCTGCAGTTTTTGAGCAGCGAAACAACAACGCCGCCAATGAGGTTTGCCCCCTCGAGATTGACTGCGACTCTGAATCCGGCCTTCTTGAAAACGTGGGCCATCAGATTGGTCGTGGTGCTTTTGCCGTTGGTCCCTGTAACAAAAATCGTTTTATCCGGATCGAGACCCTTGATGTGACTGATAAAATCCGGATCGAATTTCAGGGCGATCTTGCCGGGGAGATTGGTTCCCCTTCCCTTGGCAACGATGTTGATCGCCCACGCCGTAAACTTGGCGGCAAGTAATGCAAATCTGAATTTCATTTGCGTATTTATTCTTCCTCCTGTATGTGGAGTCTTCTTCTGATAAACGCCGGGACATCCTTAGGGTCCATGTCAAGGGCCCATGCAAATTCTTCCTCGACCAGCTTCTCCGCTGACTTCAGTGTCCCCTGGTCTGTAACGGACAGTTTCTTTCCGTTCTTCGCCAGTTCCCGCTTTTTCTCGTATATGCAGATGATCATGTTGAGGAGACGTCCGCTGACACCGTCATGCAGGATGTCTTTGAAATAATCTCCCCGTTCCCGTCTGTCGTTGATCCATTTCACGTCGTCATCAGAAAGACCCATCAGTATATCTTCAATGTCTTCCCTACGCATGGGTTCTCTCAATTTCGAGAGCATTTCTTCATTCTTCATCGGAACGAAAAACTTGTTAGAAGGATTCTTGTTCTGTCTGAGCACATAGTAATACTCACCGGGCGCTCCCGCTGTGAAACTTATCCGCTCGATGCTGTCAACCACACAGATCCCGTTGGTCCCGTGCACTACATATTGTCCTACCTCATATTGAGCTTCTATCATAGTGTCCTTCTTTCGTCCATGCCTGCTTTATTATAGCAGAAATCAGGACTTTTTTCTACTCTTTCACGTAGGACAAAAGCGTTTCTTTTTCTTCTTCCGTCAGGTGCATTTTTTCACAGACGGTCAGTATTTCTTCCAAAGGCATCACATATTCGGGGTCAATGCAAAGCCTTGTAAAATTGCTCTTATTGATCCCGGATTTGCTGAATGTGATTTCCCCGCTCTGGATTTTTCTGTCGTAGATCGGCAGAAAGTATTGGGCGAATGTTTTCTTTTGTTCCATTTTGTTTTACCCTCGATTACGCCCTGCCCCAGGTAGTGCTCGGGCTTCAGCTATGCTCTATCCTCAATTTGGATCTCTGTGGTTGCGTGGAACTGCTCCTTGAGCTGCCCCAAACGTGCGAAATGCTCCGTCTGGCAGTGCGCCTTCTGGTGCTCCCTAGATTCCCACTGCTCCCACAGGAACAGCGTGTTGTCTGATCCTACCGGATAGAAGTAATCATAGCGGATGCATCCGTCCTCGCCTCTTGAGATCTCGTCGATTCCCTCGTCCTGGATCGCTTTCAGGTATCCGTCCCTGTCTTCCTTTGATGGCATTGTGTAAGTAACATAAAAGTTTGTCATGTTGATTCCTCCGTTCTCAGAACGTTGCGACCTCCGGATCTGCCGGCTCGCACTTTCTGATTTTGCTGCAGATGAGCACGGGGCCTTCCTCCCCGTACAGTTTTTCTTCCCGTATTTTTATGGTCGCGTCGACCGCTATCCAGTCGCCCGTCTTGAAATCGGTTGCTTTTGCATAAACGCACGCCAAACCCGCGAACTGGATGTCTGCTTCGCAGCACGTCATGACATGCCGTCCGAACACGAGATAATTGTCCGGCAGAGTCTTATCTCTGGCAACCCGGCCTTTGACCTTGATCTTCTTGCCTTCGTAGTTGTCCTGATTTTCCGTGATGTCCCGGTACCATTCGGCGTACCACTCGTCCTTGATAGTGATGACCGGCGCTTCCATGTCATAGGGAAGCGGGTCCGGGATCTCATCGAAGACCACATTGTCTGGCTCGTATTCGTAGCAGATGTTGGATTTGCGGTTCGCCACGCGGACGAGTTTATGGTAATCCATCTGGTCGTAGTCCTCGCTGAACCGGTTGAACACCACCAGCTCCGCGGTCTGCATCTTGTCGAAGGTCAGCTGCCGCATGTTGGTGTTGTACATCATGAACGTGGACGCATCAGCGAACATCATCTCCTGATAGATCGTCCAGTTCTCCGGCGCGGCGGTGAACAGATCCACCATCGGCCACATGCCGTTGTACTCAATGAGTATCCGGTCCGCCATATGCTTTTCCGTCAGATCCGCCAGCTTAGCCGGCTGCAGATCCTCCTTCTGGATCCTCTCCACGAAGACATCCGGGAACGCAAACTGTTCCGGATCCAGTTCCACCTCACCTTCCTCGCAAAGCAGCACCATTGTCCGTTCTCCGTCATAAAAGTCCTCGCCGCTCAAAAGGTCCATTAAAAAGGTTGTTTTTCCTGATCCCAGAAATCCGGTAAACAGATAGACCGGGACCTCTAAATTGCCCATCATATGTTTGTCTCCCTAATACCTATTTCTACAGTCCGAACATCTCCCGGATCGTATCCTGTTTGATATCGACGCCGATAACGCAGATCATTCCCGTCGTCTCTGCACTGCCGGTCCTCACCTGCGGCTCACCCGGCACGTAATCAAAGTGGATCCACTGACCGTCCGTTCCTTCTACGATGCCCTTTGCTCTAAGCACCTGTCCGCATTTCTCTTCATCCTGCAGCGTTTCAAGCGCTGACTGGATCTGTTCCATCGTGTATTTATTGGTCGTTTCCTCACCAATGTCGCTGAACACCTCATCTGCGTGGTGATGGCCTTCGTGACCATGGTGGTGGTGATGATGATGGTCGTGATCGTGATGGTGATGTTCGTGTTCGTCG
>JBGUKV010000090.1:0-2171 GCA_045114655.1 Candidatus Allocopromorpha sp.
CGACCGGCATCAGTAATGGCTTCTTATCCCCGAACGATATCCACAGGCTTGAAAACATGGATCTCATTCCGGCTGAGAAGGGAGGAGATGATTATTACCTGAATGGTGGATACGTGAAGCTCCAGGATGCCGGAAAACAAGTGATTAATCCTGAGCCGGAGAAAACAGGTACAGAGAAGGAAGGCCAACAGCAGCCGGAAGAAAGCAGAAAGAGAGGTAAAAGGTAATGAATAAATTTTGGAACTGGATACGAGATGATACCGGAGGCAGAGTGCTCCGATTGGAAGGTCCTATCGATGAACAGTCTTTCTGGGGCGATGAGATCACACCTGCCGATTTTCGCTCGGAGCTCGAAGCCGAGGACGGCGATGTGACCGTCTGGATTAATTCTCCGGGCGGGAATGTTTTCGCTGCCGCAGAGATATACACAATGCTTAAGGATTATGCCGGTAGCGTGACAGTGCGTATCGCTTCTATTGCTGCATCGGCGGCATCCGTAATCGCGATGTCTGGGGACCGTGTAGAGATGTCTCCGACAGCTCTTCTTATGATTCATGATCCATCCACCATTGCGATGGGGAATACGAAGGACATGGAAAGGGCTATCGATACACTGAATGAAGTGAAAGAATCGATCATCAACGCCTATGCAGCAAAGACAGGTCTTCGACATAACAAGATCGCAGATCTCATGAGCAACGAGACCTGGATGAATGCCAAGAAGGCTGTGGAACTGGGCTTTGCCGATGTTGTTCTCTTTGATGAGAAAGAAGAGAACTCAGATTCAGAAGAGAAACCGGAGAATACAGGTGAAGAGTCAAAGAAGGATGAGGGATCTGTGACACTGAGCATGATACCGCAAATCTTCTCAAGCCGTATGACGGATCTCGCAATTCTGAACAAATTGAAAATCAACGATGCGCCGAAAACGGAAGAGAAAGAGCCGGTGATCGGCATGGACGGAACAACTGAGGATGGGGCGGTGCCCTATCAGATCTTAATGAAGCAGCTGGATTTCCTGAAATAAGGAAACCCGGCTTTTTTTAACTCGCGAAGGAGGATAAACCTATGAGTAAGATACTTGAACTTAGAAACAAAAGAAACACACTCTGGGAGCAGACGAAGGCATTCCTGGAGGAACACAGAGGCGAGAATGGTCTCGTCGATGCCGCTGCTGTGGAGCAGTATAACAAGATGGCCGCGGATGTGCAGGCCCTGGGTGATGAGATCAAGCGCCTCGAAGATCAGATGGCGATGGATGCAAGACTCTCTGCAGCTACGTCCGCACCTGTGCATGCTGATCCCAAGCAGGAGCAGAGGAAGGGAATGGTCCGTCCGACTGCCACAGCTGAGTATAATGCCGCTTTCTGGAACATGATGCGCGGCGTTAACACGATGGAAGTTCGTGACGCACTGTCTGTTGGCGTCGATCAGAATGGTGGCTTCACCGTACCGGATGAATTCGAGCACCAGCTGATCCAGGCTCTTGAAGAGAATAACATCTTCCGCAGCCTCGCTCACACGATCCATACGAACTCCGGTACCCGCACGATCCCGATCGCGACTGACGCCGGTTCCGCTACCTGGATCGAGGAAGGTGCAGCCATTCAGGAGTCCGACATGAGCTTTGCACAGGAGACCCTGTCTGCCTATAAGCTGGGCTGTATGATCAAGGTGTCCAACGAGCTCCTGAACGATTCTGCCTTTGACATCGCTGCCCATATCGCACACCGCTTTGGTGTTCGCTTCGGTAACGCAGAGGAGGATGCCTTCATTAACGGTACAGGCCCGTCCGCTAACCCGCAGACTGCACCGTCCATGCCGACTGGTATCCTGACGAGCCTCACGCCGACTGCTGGCAACACGACAGCCAATGCTTTGACTGTCCACTTTGACAACATCTACAAGCTGTATTACAGCCTGAAATCCCCGTACAGAAGGAAGGCGTCCTTCCTGTGTAATGAGACGCTGCTCCTGCAGCTGATGCTGATCAAAGATAAGAACGACAACTATATCTGGAAGCCAGGACTCGAAGTCGGTAAGCCGGATACCATCCTTGGCAGACCGATCCACACGAGCGGCTACATGCCGGCGCTGACTGGCACAGCTACCCAGGACAAGGGCAAGAAGGTCCTCCTCTTCGGAGACTTCTCCTACTACTGGATCGCAGA
>JBGUKV010000091.1:0-24618 GCA_045114655.1 Candidatus Allocopromorpha sp.
GGGAGGACACACCTGTTCCCATACCGAACACAGAAGTTAAGCTCCTTAGCGCTGATGATACTTGGAGGGCGACCTCCCGGGAAAGCAGGACGTTGCCGCTTATTTCCATTATGGTCCTATGGTCAAGCGGTTAAGACACCGCCCTTTCACGGCGGTAACCCGGGTTCGATTCCCGGTAGGATCACCAGATGAAATGGCTGCTGCACTAAGTGCGGCGGCCATTTTCTTATTCGGGATTCTTGTTCAGGAAAGGAAACCAAAAGGAACAACAGTATGAAGTACAAGGCTGCAATATTCGATATGGACGGTACGATTCTGGATACAATCAGCGATCTGGCTAACGCCGTCAGATATTCCATGCGCGCAGGAGGCCACACGGATGACTTCGCGGAGGATAAAGTGCGGTTTTTCTTCGGGAGCGGAGCCCATGTCGCATTCCAGCGGGCGCTTGCCTGCGAGGCAGGAGAAACGCCGGAAGAATATCTGCAGATCGGATCTTCCCGTGACTACCTCCCGGATGAAGCTGCCCGGCTTCAGGAAATCTTCGCGGAATACTATCCAAACCACTGCGAAGAGCGCACGAAAGCTTATCCGGGGCTGACGGAAGCACTCGATGAACTGCGCGGCGCCGGCGTCCGTCTGGCCGTGGTATCCAACAAGATCGATCCGGCCGTGCAGATTCTGGCTGAGCAGTACTTCCCGGGACGGTTTGATTTTGCAATAGGAATCAGTGAAAACAATCGGCGAAAGCCTTTCCCGGACATGCTTGAAAAGTGCCTGCAGGCGATGGAGGTAAGTAGAGAAGATGTCGTGTACGTCGGAGATTCGGAGGTCGACATCCAGACCGCTGCGAACATGGGCGTGCCATGCATCAGCGTTGCCTGGGGATCCAGGAGCGAGGAGTTTCTCCGCGGCCATGGAGCGAAGGAAATCATCCGTGATACAGCTGAACTAACAACGGTGATATTATAAGAATTAACAAGACAAGTAGACAAAACGAGCAGACAGAAAGAGAAGCAGAAAACAATGGAAGCAACGGAAGCAATGGAAACAAAAACACAGGCGCAGTTGGAAGAATTGCTGGGAACAATCGTGGAATTCATGAAGCAGAGGGATCCGGGACTGAGCGGAATGCTGGAGCCCGAACTCGTATGCTGTGATTTTGAGAAACGATCGGCGTTGATCCGCTATAGAAAAAAAGACTGGGAGAAGAACCACAGAGGCGAGATGCACGGCGGAGCCGCGGCAAGCATGTTCGATGTGGCGATGGGAATGACCATATCCGCTTTTTTGGGGGGAGAAAATGTTACCACGACAGATCTGCACGTGAGTTTCATAAGGCCCTTCTTCGGCGAATCGTTTGATATCGAGGTGGAGGTCCTCCATCTTGGTAAGTCGCTGGTCCGCGTTAGGGCCATCGCCCGCGATACCGAAACCGGCAAAGAGATCGCGTCGGCTATCGCCAACTACGCGCACATGCACGACTACGATTACATCGCTACATTGTAATAATAAGTACAGCGATCAGCTGCATCCGCGGCAAAAATGTGTCAAAAGAACCGTCCCTTTTGACACATTTTTTTAGTTGTTGACTTTATGGTGATAGGTTGGGCAATTGGGGGTCATGGCGCGGAATTCGTAGCCCTCTTTTTTTGCCCACTTGATGATTTCGGGCAGGGCTTCTGCGGTGGTTCCTTTCGCGTCAGAGTCGTGCATGAGGATGATGTTGTACTTTTCAGGGTCGCAGCCTGCCTTCACAGAGGCGATGATCCGCTTAGCGGGAATGCTGTTTCCGGAGGCGTCGGTGGAGTCCACATTCCAGTCGTTGTACATGTAACCTTCCTTCTGCACGAGCTTGACCAGATCCGTCATGATGCCTTTGCAGTAGCTGATGCTGACGGTGTTAGAACTTCCGCCGGGGAAGCGCATCGCAAAAGCATCATACCCCAGGTCTTCCAGAAGCTTGTCGTGCATCTTTGTGACATTCTCCATGAAGGCCTCCGTGGAATCGTAGATTTTGCTGTAGTCGTGGGAGTAGCCGTGTACTCCGATGGCGCAGCCGTCGTCAAGCGCGCGCTGCAGGAGCGCGAGCTTCTCCGGGTCTTTTCCGTAATCGATGACAAAGAAGGTGGCAGGGACCTTGTACTTCTCCAGCGTCTTCAGGATCTTCTTCGTGACTTTTTTGCTCGGGCCGTCGTCAAAGGTGAGATAGATAACGCCTTTTTTTAATTTGTTCGGTTCGCCTTTGACCGTGACAGTGCGAACGGCGGTCGCCTCATTTCCGTAGGAATCGGAGACCTTATATTCGATTTCGTAATCGCCTTTGTTGTACATGTCGACGTAGCCTTTTGCCTGCACGTTCCATGTCACGTCGCCGTCGGAATCGTCGATAGCTTTGACGCCCGGGTCTTCAAACACCTCACTGGCGAACACCGTCAAATGATCGCCCTTCAGAAGCGTGATCTCAGGAGGCTCCTTGTCTATGACGTTGACAGTCCGCTCTGCGGTTGCGGTCTTCTCGAGATAGTGGACGGTGTAGATGACTTTGTAAGATCCGACGGAGCTGTCGTCGACCTGCGAATCGATGTCGATGTGACTGCTGATATCGTGGAATGCGAAACTAGCCGTCGCGCCGGGTTCTTCGTACCCGTTCTTCATAGTGACTTCCATGACCTTGTCGCCCTGCAGCGAGATCTGCGGCGTCGTGTACATATACAAACCAAAAGCACCGCCGGCAATGACGAGCAAGATCAGGAAAACAATAAGAAATTTAACCCATTTTCTAGATTTTTTCTGTCGATCCTTCATGATGTCTGTACCCCTTTCCGACGTTATTTTACCACAAAAACAGGACCCTGCATCAGCAGAGTCCCGAATTTGTTTTCTTAGATTCTGTTCAGAAAATATGTTCAGAAAATATGATCCGCCAGGGAATTACTCCTCATCGTTCTTCTCGATCTTGCGGATGGCCTTCGTCCGGATCTCCTCGCAGATCTTGTTCACGAAATCACCGAGCGGGCAGACACCTTCGTCACCGGCGTAGCGGGAGCGGACGGATACAGCACCGTTTTCAGCCTCCTTGGCGCCGAGGACCAGCATGTACGGAACCTTCTCCACCTGCGCTTTGCGGACTTTGTATCCGATACGCTCGCTGGAGCTGTCGATCTCAACATCGACGCCGTTTCTGCGGAGTTCCTTGCGGACTTCTTCAGCGTAGTCAGCCACTTTGTCGGAAATCGGAAGGATCCTGACCTGCTCGGGGCAGAGCCACGTCGGCAGATTGCCGGCATACTTCTCGATGAGCCATGCCAGAGTACGCTCATAGCATCCGATGGATGTCCGGTGGATGATGTACGGACGCGCCTTCTGTCCGTTGCTGTCGATATAGTACATGTCGTAGCGCTCCGCCAGGAACATATCCAGCTGGATGGTGATCATGGTGTCTTCCTTACCGTAGACGTTCTTCGCCTGGATGTCCAGCTTCGGACCGTAGAAGGCAGCTTCGCCTTCTTCCTCGGTATACTCGAGGCCGATCTCATCCAGGATATCGCGCATCAGATCCTGCACGCGGTTCCAGGATTCGGCGTCGCCCAGGTAGTGGTCGGCGTCATTCGGATCCCACTTGGAGAATCTGTACGTCACATCTTCTTCGAGACCCAGAGTGGTCAGGCAGTATCTCGCCAGGTCGACGCACCCTTTGAATTCGTCGCGGATCTGTTCCGGTGTGCATACCAGATGTCCCTCGGAGATGGTGAACTGACGCACGCGGGTGAGTCCGTGCATCTCGCCGGCCTGTTCGTTTCTGAAGAGGGTCGAAGTCTCACCCATACGATAGGGCAGGTCGCGGTAACTCTTCTGGCGCGCCTTATACACATAGTACTGGAACGGGCAGGTCATCGGGCGCAGCGCATAGACATCAGCGTCCGCGTCATGCTCGATCAGGTTCAGATCCTGCACGCCGCGGATCTCATCGGATCTGTCCTCCGCTGCCATGATCTCGTCCATGCTGTCATAGCCCAGCAGGAACATGCCGTCTCTGTAGTGGTACCAGTGGTCGGAGATTTTGTAGAGGGTCGATTTCGCCATGAGCGGTGTGCGGGTGCGCACGTAACCCCATTCATATTCCTCCAGATCCTCGATCCAGCGCTGCATCTTCTGGATGACTTTCGTTCCCTTCGGCATGAAGAGCGGCAGGCCCTGACCGACGACATCTACAGTCGTGAACAGTTCCATCTCGCGGCCCAGTTTGTTGTGGTCGCGGTTCTTGATGTCAGCCAGATACGCCAGGTATTCTTTGAGCTCGTCTTTCTTCGTATAGGCTGTGCCGTAGATTCTGGTGAGCATCTTGTTCTTCTCGTCGCCTCTCCAGTAAGCTCCGGAGCTCGACGTCAATGCAAAGGCTTTCAGCGGCCGTGTGCTCATGAGGTGCGGCCCCGCGCACAGCTCAATGAAGTCGCCCTGCTGGTAGAAGGAAATCTCTTCGCCCTCCGGCAGGTCTTCGATCAGCTCGACCTTGTATGGTTCATCTTTTTCTTTGTACATGGCGATGGCGTCTTCTCTGGACATAGTGAAACGTTCCAGTCTGTCGCCTTTTTTGATAACTTTCTTCATTTCAGCTTCGATCTTGTCCAAATCCTCTCTGCTGAGAGGCGGGATATCGAAGTCATAGTAGAAGCCGTTGTCGATCGATGGTCCGATCGCAAGCTTGGCATCCGGGTACAGGTTCTTGACTGCTTCCGCCAGAACGTGGGAGCAGGTGTGTCTGTATGCTTTCTTTCCTTCGTCTGAGTCAAAGGTCAGGATGTTCAGTTCGCAGTCCTTGTCGATGATGGTCCGAAGGTCAGCGGTTTCACCGTCGATCTCCGCCAGGCAGGCTGCTCTGGCCAAACCTTCGCTGATGTCGCGGGCAATGTCATAAGCCGACATCGCTTCCGCGTATTCTTTCTTACTTCCGTCTTTCAGTGTGATGATCAATTCTTTTGTCCTCCAATCTTTTTTCTGCTTTTGCCTGAGGAATACAAAAATCCCTCCCGGCAATCTGTCAGAAGGGACGCATACTTTCAGGTATCCGTGGTTCCACCCATCTTCCGAAGCGCTCTATTCGGCTTCGGCACTCATTTCGGCTTTTCACGCGGCCAGCGGGCAGGATTGGTGCCGCTCGGAGGTGGTCTTCGGCTTGCCTGTGTCTGAGATGATTCCAGCATCCATCTCTCTCTGGAAGGCACATTGGCCAGCGTACTGTCCTCGTCAACGCTTTACTCGCACATACTAACACCATGCCGTGGAAAAGTCAAAGGGAACTTCATAGAATGGGGAAAATGCACTTTGGAACATGCGGTTTTTCACTTAGCAGTGTTCAAATACAGAGATAACTCTCTACAATGGGTGGATTCCGCTGTTTTTTTTGAATCAGACGGCATCTTTCACTGCTACCATTAAACCATAGAAAGTGAGACTGACCTCACTGGCAGGTCAATGTTATAAGGATCAGAATTGGTGGTGTAAGTAATGGGTAGAATAGAAAAGAACAGATTCGATGATGGCTTTCATGTACGTTACGACAACGGAACCACTGAAAACTTTCAAAAGGATTCTTTCGGCGACGGGTACCATGGGGACCAGGGATCAGGCGTACGGCAGCATCACTTTGGGAACGGATTCACAGTAACTAAGAGCGACGGCTCTGCAGAGAGCTTTCAAGAAAACCTCTTTGGCGATTTGGCAGGAGATCAAGGAACTGTGATCAGGGAAGGAATTTGGGGAGATCCAATTGTAGATACTTCAGGGACCAGAAGACGTTCGGACCCGTCAGCAGGTGGAGGGGCAGGCGTTCCGGTGCCTTCCGGCGGTGCCGCTGTGTTGATTCTGGCCTTGATCGTTGGAGCCGCATTGCTTTTCTCTGTCAAGCATGCTTCGGAACATCTCACGGCAGCATTCACCAGCTTAGGAGATGAATTTGCCCTTATCGTGATTCCATGGATGCTTCAGTTTATTGTCGCGTCCATTCTCATAAAAGCACATTTCGCAAAGGACAATGAAACAAGATTTGGCAGGATTCTGTTGTCTTTGATCGCAGCGGGGTATATCACATTTGCAGTAAGCGGGTTTGGTATATTTACTGCATCAGCATTTTTAGAATCAAATGTTGGGTTTTTCGAGTATATCATCGTAATGCCGATTGCAATACTGATGCATTCAGCAGCATTTACGATCCTCTTTATTCCGACGGCTCTTCTGGAAGCTTCCTTGATTTCGCTGCTGGTGGACAGATTATGCAATTCAAGCAAAGGAAAGAAAAACGTTGGGAGAACCACGTGGATTATTATCGCTGCCACATGTTTGATTGTTGCTGCGGCAGGCGTGACGATTTTTCTAAAATCGGATTTCAGTTTTGGAGAGACAGCGGATGGTAGCGCCTATGAGTCCGGAAAGCAGCTATCTGATACCGGATCCCTCGGTTCGGCAAATGAAGACGCTGCTTATGAATCCGGAGCATACGATGGATATGAGTACGATTTTGTTCTTCCGGGAAGTGATGAAAGGTATGTGGATTCTGAAGAGGTTGAGAATCTGGATCCTGAAGAAACACAGACTGCAATCAACGAAATCTATGCGCGCCACGGACGAATCTTCAGAGATGAGCCCTATAGCAGCAGATTCAATTCCTGTGAGTGGTACAATCCGATGTACTCAGCTGATGAATTTAACGATGATTGGTTGAATGGTTTTGAACATGAGAACATTGAATTGCTTGCCGAACACCGGAACGTGTTGAAGAGCAATGAAGCGGAGAAGAGCGTTGCGGAGGGTTCTGCGGCAAATGATGCGGCGGATGAGGACAGCTCAGATTCGGCTGCTGAGTATGGTGAATATGATGAGTACGAGATGTATCATAGCCCGGACACCATGTTCAATGAACAGGCTTGGGACTGGGAATGGGGAACCACGGAAGCCGAGCAGAGTACGATCCTGTTTCATGAAGACGGAACTTTTTCGGAGTACTCTCACGGCGCGTCTGTCTTGGTAGAGGACGCGGGGACTTGGACGTTTGACAGGATGAATGAGATCCTCAGGCTGACGGAGGCGGATGATAATGAATATGGAATGAACGCAGGTGTCCCAAGAGAATACATTCGAAATGCTGATGATACCGGAGTCTATACATTCCGCTCGGAGGAAGAGGAGTATATGGCGGAGGGCAATGGGTATATCTGGGTAAAACCGAGTCCCGAAAACGACTGTTATTTCTAAGGAAACTATTCCCACGATGCAGAAACATTTGCTACAATAGAATACAGAAACACCATCAAGCAAAAGCAGGAAAAAGGAGAATGATCATGGCAAGAGAAAAAAGTCTTTGGGAAATATATACGGACGAACAGAGAGCGGAGATGGAGAACCTGTGCATCTGCTATAAGGATTGTCTGAACCGGGGCAAGACCGAACGCGAATGCGTGAGCATTTCCATCGAGATGGCTGAGCAGGCGGGATACCGCAATCTGGCCGACTGCATCGCAGAGGGCGCGAAGCTGAAAGCAGGCGATAAGGTCTACGCCCAGTACAACGGCAAGACGCTGGTGCTCTACCACATCGGCGAGGAGCCGATCGAAAAGGGCATGAACATTCTGGGCGCCCACATCGATTCGCCGCGCATCGACGTCAAGCAGAATCCGCTCTATGAGAGCAACGGGTTCAGCTACTTTGATACGCACTATTACGGCGGCATCAAGAAGTACCAGTGGGTCACGATCCCGCTGGCCATCCACGGCGTCGTCATCAAGAAGGACGGAACAAAGGTCGATATCGTCCTGGGCGAAAACGAGGACGAGCCGGTCTTCGCGATCACCGATTTGCTTATTCATCTGGCCGGTAAACAGCTGGAGAAGAACGCGCGGGAAGTGATCGACGGCGAAGGCCTCGATCTGCTGATCGGATCCGAACCTGCTCCAAAAGCAGGGGATGACGAGGATTTGACGGACGAAGAAAAGAAGCTGGCCAAGACGCCGCTCAAGGCGAAGATGCTCAGCATTTTCAAAGAGAAATACGACATCGAGGAAGAGGACTTCCTGTCGGCGGAACTTGAGATCGTTCCCGCCGCAAAGGCAAGAGATCTCGGCTTCGACAGCAGCATGATCATGTCCTACGGGCAGGACGACCGGATCTGCGCATTCACATCTCTGCTGGCCATGCTGCACATTGACACACCTAAGCGCACTGCCTGCTGCCTCCTGGTGGATAAAGAGGAAGTCGGAAGCCAGGGCGCCAGCGGTATGCAGTCCAGATTCTTTGAGAACATGACCGCGGAGCTGCTGTCTCTGATGGGATATCCGTCGGCGATTTCCCTGCGCCGCGTGATGCAGCATTCGACTATGCTTTCTTCCGATGTCAGCGCGGGCTTTGACCCGATGTTCGCGGAGGTGTTCGATGCGAAGAACGCAGCCTTCCTGGGCAAAGGCGTTGTCTTCAACAAGTTTACGGGAGCCAGGGGAAAGAGCGGTTCCAACGACGCCAATCCGGAATTCATGGCAGCCATCCGCCGCATTCTCGATGAAAACGAAGTGCAGTTCCAGACTGCCGAACTCGGCAAAGTCGACGTAGGCGGCGGCGGGACCATCGCCTACATCATGGCCAACTACGGCATGGAAGTCATCGACTGCGGTCTGGCCGTGCTCTGCATGCACGCGCCCATGGAAATCTCCAGCAAAGCCGACATTTACGAAGGCTTCCGCGGCTACAAAGTGTTCCTGGAGAACATGACGAATATCTACGAGTGAAATGGCTGGGCAGAAGCAGAACTACGAGCATGTGGTCCACACGTTCGGACCATTATATAACGAAGACTCCGGGATCCTGATCCTGGGATCGATCCCATCCCCGGCGAGCCGGGAGGTGGGATTTTACTATGGGCATCCGCGGAACCGGTTCTGGCAGATGCTTGCCGAGCTGTATGGGATGCCTTTGCCTGAAAGTATTGAAGAGAAGAAAGCGCTCGTGCTTTCGCACGGGCTGGCCCTGTGGGATGTGATCGAGGAGTGCGATATCATCGGCGCATCTGACAGCAGCGTGAAGAACGCCGTGCCGACGGACATCCCGTCGCTTCTGGGCAAGACGCAGATCCAAACGATCCTGTGCAACGGCGCCCTGTCGAAGAAGATATATGATCAGTACCAACTTCCGCGGACCGGGATCCCGGCGCGGAAAATGCCGTCGACCAGCCCGGCCAACGCCGCGTGGTCTCTGGAGCGGCTGAAAGAGGAGTGGGGGAAGGCTCTGATGCGGTGAAACATCCGCTTCTTTTGACAAAACCATGTTGAGGATGGAATAATAGATATACGACTGACTGACATAGGAGGCAGAAAAGATGAGGCAGCAGTGTAACGACAGAATAAGCAGGGCAACAGTTCTGATGGTCGTATTTTTTATGGGGATGCTGGCATTTGCGCTGGCGCCGGAGAAGGTCTGCGCAGAGCCAGAGAGTGTTAGTTCCTGGCAGGAACTGCAAAGCAAACTCGATTCGCTAAATGACGTTACGATTGAATTGGGTGATAACTGTGTTGCCGCTGAAAGTGACAGTTATCTGATCCTGGGCGAGGGGAAAACCATCACGCTGGATCTGAATGGACACACCCTTGACCGGAACGCGCCAAAACATTATTCATCAGCACTTGAAATGAGACAGGGTGCTGTAATGAAGGTTTGCGGAACGCTTAAGATCATTGATTCCAAAGGAGGAGGTGTGATCAAAGGCGGGTTTGGGCACGCTGGGGCATGTGAAGTTTCCGGCGGCTCTCTGACAATGACCGGCGGAATGATTACAGAAAATATAGCATATGGCGGCGGTACCATTCTGATTACAGATAACGGTACATTCACGATGGATGGAGGCTCTATATATCAAAACCAGGCAGACGCCGCCGGTGGTGTGTACGTCAGCAAAGGAAGATTTGAACTGTTGCGTGGGGAAATCAAAAGTAATCAGTCCTATCAATTCGGTGCTGTAGAAATAGGGAATGGAACATTTGTTATGCGAGGGGGCGAAATCAGTGAAAACACCGGCACCGGATTCGTGCCTGCTAACAATAGAAATGCCCAAGTTGTGAATGGAAACGAGAGTTCGATATTCGAACTCAGCGGCGGAAACATTAAAGGCTCCGGCGAAGGCGCCTGCGTCGTTATTGCTTCCGGCACATTGAAGCTTTCCGGGGAGCCTGTCTTTAACTGTATCGATTATGCGGATTTATATCTGGCAGAGGGAATAACCATCGACGTGACCGGCGAACTGGGTGACGAGCTCTCGCTGAATGTTCTGACGGAAGAAAAACCCGAGGAGGATAGTCTCGTCACGGTCACCAACGGACTCGAGAGCAGCGGAGACATATTTAACTTCAGCAGTTATGAAGAGTATGGCGTAGGAGAGAACGATGATGGTGAAGCGGTGTTCGGCATTCCGGCGGAAAAGATCATCTACAAGGCAGGCATCGGCACCGGAAATGATGTGGTCAGGAGAGGAATCAAAGACTGGTCATATTCCCTTCCGGATTACCTGTTCACTCCGCCCGACGGAATGGAATTCACCGGGTGGAAATTCTGGCTGCAACCGGCGGTCCATGAGCCGGGAGAGACGTTTGATTTGACCCGGGAAGAGAGAATCACCGCGCAGTACGAATGTATGGAGCACGAATGGATGGAACCGGAATATGAATGGACGGATGACAATTCAGCAGTTACCGCGAAACATACATGCTCAGTTGATTATAAAACAGAGACCGAAACGGTGCCTGTGACATTAGAGGTTGACGAACCCACATGCGAAGAAGGCGGTCTCAAAACCTGGACTACAGAAGAATTCGAAAACGAAGACTTCGAGGAGCAAACCAAAACCGAAGACCTTGATGCCCTCGGCCATAAATGGGGCGCGTGGAAGGTAACGAAGAAGGCAAATGCGCTGACGGCGGGAAGCAAACAGAGAGTCTGCACCCACGATCCGTCCCACGTGCAAAAGCAGACCATCCCGGCGACCGGCGTCAGCGGCACGCTGATGGCTAAAATGACAACGAGCGGCAGCAAAGGCCTGAACATCAGCTGGTCGAAGGTCAAGGGCGCTGAGGGCTACGATATCTTCTTCGCCCGCTGCAATATCGGAGGCAAAGAAATCAAGTGCAAGAGGGTCAGGACTATCAAAGGCAACAAGACCTTTTCGTGGTCCAGGACAGGCCTGAAGAAACAGACCGCTTATAAAGTCTATGTGAAAGCTTTTGCAGCAAAGAACGGGAAGAAGACCTATATCAGGACCAGCCCGACGATGCATGCGTTCACAACCGGATATAACAAGAAATACACAAACGCTAAAGCCGTGACTGTCAAGAAAACGAAGGTTATCCTCAGGAAGGGCAAGACCTACGCTGTCAAAGCGAACGTCACGAAGCTGAAGCCGAAGAAGAAACTGATGGCGAAGGGCCACGCGGTGAAGCTGCGCTACCTCAGCAGCAACAAGAAGATCGCGGTCGTCAGCAAGTCCGGCAAGATCACCGCAAAATCCAAAGGCACGTGTACGATATACGTCTACGCGCACAACGGCTTAAGAAAGAACATCAAGGTGACCGTTAAATAGTGTTTTGGAAACGAACGAACGGAGAGCGGGACGATACGTTCCGCTCTTTTGTTATGCAAAAGAGACCCGAAAAAAGGAGGCATGCGGTATTTAGTTACTGACTAAGCGCCATTGCACTAATAAATCGATTAAATAACAGACTAATGAAAGTTTCTTTGATATAATTTTTAAAAAGTAGCACGATGGTCTTTGAGACAAACAAAATAGATCTGTTGCCAGATCTAAAATGTTCTGCACCATGCAGAGTCATAAAGACGAATTCGGATAAACCTTATTTGCACTCGCCTTGTTAATTCTCTTAAAGGATACCACCATAGGCGTAGCAGTGTCAATAGAATCGGAGGTTGTTATGGAAAACAATAGATATTACTTGGGATTAGATATGGGAACCAGTTCAGTAGGTTGGGCTGTGACAGACGAACAATATAATCTTTTGCGTAAGAAGGGGAAGGATCTCTGGGGCATAAGAGAATTTGAAGAAGCAAAGACCTCTGAGGAGAGGCGGCAGCATAGAATAAGCAGAAGGCGTCGGCAACGTGAAGTGGTGCGGAGGAATTTGATAAAAACGTATTTTGCAGACGCAATAGAGCAGGTAGATAAAGACTTCCTACAGAGACTTGAAAACAGCAAGTATCATCTCGAAGACAAGGATGAGAATGTACGTTATAAAAACGGAATCTTCAATGATGATGAATATGGAGATGCAGACTATTATTCAGAATATCCAACGATATTCCATTTGCGCAGGGAGTTGATTAGAAATAAGGACCCTCATGATGTTCGTCTTGTTTACTTAGCGGTATTAAACATATTTAAGCACAGAGGGCATTTTCTAAATGCGGGACTCGAAGGATCAAGCAACCGCAAAATGGAAGAAGTGTATCTTGATTTTGCGAATGCCATTGATTCTTATAATGCTGCATCTGATACGGAATCACTACCAGTGTTTGATAATTCAATTGAAGCAAGTGTGATTCAGGAAATATTGGGCGATAGAGGTTTATCAAGAACAGAAAAAGCTGAACAATTACAAGATCTGTTTCATACCGAACGAAAAGAAAAGAGGAAAGTAGCATTTATAAAACTCCTTTGTGGTCTTAAAGTAGATGTCAAGATTCTATTTGATGATATTGAGACTGAGGAAAAGAGCAGTATTTGTTTCTCCGACATTGACTTTGATGAGACGAAGGAAGAATTGGAAACCTTAATTGGTGAAGAACAATTTAGGATTGTGATGTTGGCAAAAGAGATAAACGATATCGGTTTATTGTCAAGCATTATGAAGGGGAATGAATACTTGTCGGAAGCGCGAGTAGCAGATTATGAGAAGCACGGGACCGACTTAAAGTTACTCAAGGCATTGATTCGCAAGTATGCGGGAGAGGAGACATATAACAAAGTATTTAGAGCAAAAGGCGACGGCTCATACAGCGCATATATTAATTCTGTGAACACAAAAAACGTTCCGAAGAAACTAAAACGGAGAAAAATGAAAGGCCGTAAAAGGGACGATTTCTATACTTCGCTGAAGAAGATACTAAAAGATATGCCGCAGGATGACGAAGATGTTAAACAGGTTATAAGAGACATAGAAACAGAATCATTTCTTCCGAAGCAACTTACCGCTTCAAATGGCGTCATACCGAATCAAGTGCACAAGGCCGAATTAAAGGCAATTTTGGATAACGCCTCAGTTTATCTCCCGTTTCTTAACGATATCGATGACAGCGGATTAACAGTCAAGGAAAGAATTATTCAATTGTTTGCTTTTCAGATCCCCTATTATGTTGGGCCAACAACCGAGAACAGTGCGGCACTTGGCGGGAACGGATGGGTCGTCAGAACAGAGTCGGGCGATGTTCTTCCTTGGAATATTACGGAAAAGATCGACCTTAATGCAACATATGCCGGGTTTATAGACCGGCTGATACGTGACTGCACATATATTGCGGGCGAGAAAGTGTTGCCAAAATCCTCGCTGAAATATGAGAGATATTGTGTCTTAAATGAAATTAATAACATCAAAATAGATGGAGAAAAAATCTCTGTTGAGTTAAAGCAGGATATTTTCAGGGATCTATTTGAGCAGGGGAAGAAAGTAACAAGAGACAAATTGTTTAAGTATCTTAGGAATAGGGGGCTTGTTGAGGAGAAAGAGCAGATTTGTCAATTTGGAAACAGAACTGGATTTTTTCTTAGAAGAGAATAGAGCACACACCCTATGTATTGAAAATCCGAGAGATCTTCTATCAATAGCTGGTGATTTGTGGAGACAAGAACGGGGAGATTCTGGTGCCTGGATCCTTTCAGAGGATGATAAAGAGCTAAATATTTCGAAAGAAGTTGAATGTATATATAATCCGTTCTCACTGAACTGCAATGAGACAAAGATCCTTTCAAAGGTATATAAAGACATGACCATAGAGGCGAAAGATAATCTGCAAGAAGGTGTGTGGTCTTTGAATGCAGAAATAGTAAATTTTTTAAGAAAGATATCACAATATGGGGAATACAACTTGGATTATGATCTAGACTTGGACTTACCCGCATTATTTAAGGCATATCATGTTAAAATACAAACAGACGAAGAAAGCTTTGCAGAGCAAATCGTTGAATACGTGAAAGTGATTAGCAGAATTATCGGCAAAAGGATTTTTGTTTTTCTGAACTTGAAGCAACTTCTGACTGATGAAGAACTGTCGGTTGTTTACAAAGAATTGTTTTATGAAAAAGCATTCCTAATTCTGATTGAAGGAGTAGATCGTCCTAAACGTAGCGAAGAAATAAAACTTATATTGGATAGAGATTCATGTCTAATCGAAGTCAAATAGCGAATTAACTGCGCCTGGCAAGGCGTGAAGCTCGGAGATAACCTCAAGAGACAATTTGAGGTTTGAGAGCCTTGTTAATTCAAAAGGTGCTTAAACTCGAAGGCGGGATTGAACCAGACGAATTCGGTTTGAGAGCCTTGTTAATTCAAAAGGTGCTTAAACTCATGCGTTGGAACACCTCTCCATCTTTGATGTTTGAGAGCCTTGTTAATTCAAAAGGTGCTTAAATTCGGATCATCGCCTGTTGTCTGATGCTCGTGTTTGAGAGCCTTGTTAATTCAAAAGGTGCTTAAATATAAACGGCCTTAGTCGAGTTGAGCCGCTGGTTTGAGAGCCTTGTTAATTCAAAAGGTGCTTAAACATAACACTTGATAGAACTTTATATTGGTCCGTTTGAGAGCCTTGTTAATTCAAAAGGTGCTTAAACAGTACAACATGGAAGCATACAACGCACATGGTTTGAGAGCCTTGTTAATTCAAAAGGTGCTTAAACGATGAAATCCACAGCACCACTCACAGCAGGGTTTGAGAGCCTTGTTAATTCAAAAGGTGCTTAAACGCAGACGTTCCTGTGGAATGAGTACCTGTGGTTTGAGAGCCTTGTTAATTCAAAAGGTGCTTAAACTCGCCCGCTTATCACAGAAGCGGACCTCTAGTTTGAGAGCCTTGTTAATTCAAAAGGTGCTTAAACTATGCACAAAGCTGGACCATAGGCAGTGGTGTTTGAGAGCCTTGTTAATTCAAAAGGTGCTTAAACCAACACCAGCAATGCCCAAATCCAGCATTGGTTTGAGAGCCTTGTTAATTCAAAAGGTGCTTAAACTACCACTCCCCCTGTACGGCTTCGGCTGATGTTTGAGAGCCTTGTTAATTCAAAAGGTGCTTAAACAGAGATAGGAATAATGATATAGAATACTTTGTTTGAGAGCCTTGTTAATTCAAAAGGGACTTAAACAGAATTATCATGATTTTTTCATGCTATAATGACTAAGAGCCCTGTTAATTCAACAGGAAGGGCAAGACCTACACGATCAAGGAAAACGTCACGAAACTGAAGCCAAAGGCACGTGTACGATATACGTCTACGCGCATAACGGCTTAAGAAAAGGCATCAAGGTGACCGTGAAATAATCATTCGCAGGGGGAAACACTTGCTGAATCTGACGTCGAAAGTAAAAAATGATCAACCGCTAACAGGGAGAACTTTCCGTGTTACGATGGCGTCTTATTTCATTGCCAATATAATGACGGTCCTTGGCACAGTGATCGATGGTTTTGTTATTGGCAATACGATGGATGAGAATTCAATTGCCGCGGCAGGTTTTGTATCGCCTGCCATTATTCTTTTCGCGTTTGTCGGAACAACGGTGGGCATCAGTTTTCAGACAGGATCCGTCAGATGCCTCTGCAAAGGAGACGCAGAGGCTGCGGGCAGAGCTCTGGCGGAAACGCTTATGCTGGGACTGGGTATTTCGTTCATTCTCATGGTGCTGACACTTGTTTCTCCCGGGTCCTTTGTCCTATTCCTCGGCGTGGGGAAGGGCAGCACCCTTGACCCCTATTGCGCAGAGTATCTCCGGGGCATAGCATTCGGGATACCGGCGATGACTGCGATGGCCGTACTTACAAGAGGTTTACACGTCGACGGAAACGAGAAAGTCGCATTGCTGTCCGTGGGTGTGATGGCAGCTTCAAATATCCTGGGAGATATAGTGTGCGTGGGCATCCTGCATACAGGTCTGTTCGGCATCACGATCGGAACATCGATCAGCTATTACGCCGCAGTGGCAGTGTTGCTTTTGTATTACAAGCGACCTGATGCCCTGGTCAGACTGGTGACAAAGGGAATCACTCTGCGGGAGACGCTGCGGGTGAACAACATCGGAATGTGGGGCGGCGTTCTTTCCGTTGTGACCGGACTGTCCCTGTTTCTGCGCGCAGAGATCCTGAATGCGGCCATTTCGATTTTTGAAGTGGAGGAGATAGGATTTCAGGCATATAACGTTCAGGTGCAGGTGAACTATGTTGTGAATGCGTTCTAGGTCAGTATGATTGCGATGATGTTTCTGCTGGGTAACCTCTGCAAGGCGGAGGAGGACAGAGTCAACTTCAAGAAGGTTGTGGCGCAGATCATAAGGTATGACCTCATTATTACAGCTGTTATGAGCATATTGGTGTTCTGCTTCGCTGGCGCCCTGGCGTGGCTTTATCTGGGGGATACGAGCGAAGCCGCGCTGGCCGTTTCGGCAAGGGCTCTGAGAGCATGCGCGGTCGGATTCGTCTTCCAGATGATCGTTCTTCTGTTCGCGAATTACATACAGCTGTTCGGACTCTTTATCCTTTCCGCACTGATCATAATCACCAGCAACGTTATAGCAACTCTGTATGGCGCGGCTTTTGGCGCTGAAACTGCGAAAATGGCATCCGGAAATGTCGTCGTGTGGATGTTCGGCGGAATTTCTGTTTGCCATATTCTTATGGTGATCCTGCTTCCGCTCATCATTCCTTTTGTCAACAGGAGACTGCGTGGCAAAGACTGGTGGTGGATGATTCCAAAGCGTTTCGGAACACTTCCTGAAAACGAACTGAGAGAGGTGATCACAAGGGAGGACGGAGTTGTACCGTTTTCGAAGAAGGCGTGGAAGTTCTGCCGGGAAAAAGGCTATACGAAGAGGACTGCCTATCTGACGTCTCTGGCAATTGAAGAAATGGCAATGCATATTCTGCAGAACGGTTTCAAGAGTGATGACAAAGACCACATCCTCAGCATACGTCTGGTGCATAAAGACGAAGAGTTGATCCTTAGATTCCGGGATGACTGCGAAAGATCCGACCCGCGGAAGCAGTACGAGATACTGTTCCAGGACGGTGATGAGGTCAGCATGATCGGTTTGAAGATGATCATGCTGCAGGCAAAAGAAATCAGCTATACGTCATTGCTGAATCTCAACAATCTGATCATTGAAATCGACACATCAGGCGGAAGCCCTTCTGCCCATGATGAGGGCGAAGATGACAGCGAGAACGCCGAAAGGAATGAAGCAGCTAAAAGTGACGGCGTAGGAGCCGGTCGCAGTATAGACGACGCCGCCCAGATACGGTCCGATGAAGGCCGCGAAGATGAGCTGGGAGCTGCTGAGTCCGAAGTTCGCTGAGAAGTATTTGTTCCCGAAGGTGCGGGCGACGGCTGTAGAACTGGTCGGCGGCGCCGCGCCGAAGCTCAGGCCCAGCAGAAAGCATCCTGCGATCAGCACCGGCAGGATCTCCGTGCGGATGCCGACGGCGGTCACGATGGTAGCCAGCAGGAAAATGGTGCTCGCAAGGAACATGTTCCTGCGGATCCCCAGTTTATCGTAGCCGGTTCCGTACACGATACGGCCGAAGCCGTTCGCGAAGGATGTGACCCCTGCGATCAGGGCGGCACTTTGCGCGGACACGCCCATGCCCATCACGCACGGCGCAATATGTCCCATCAGGGCCAGGCCGGATGCCGACAGCACCATGCAGAAGAAAAACAGAATCCAGAATTCCAAAGTCCGGACAGCCTGAGCCGGGCTTTTGTCATTTGACGGAATCTGCGGCGAACGCTGCTCGGACGACGTTTCATTCAGATCAGGATCCAAACCGGGATCGGAAGCTTTTGCATTGGGAGCCAGGGCGTTGGCTGTTTGCATCAGGATGCCGGACAGGGCGAGGAGCAATGACATGATCACGCCCAGCAGCACGAAGACAGACCGCCAGCCGATGCTGCCCATCAGCGCGGTGCAGATCGGACCGAGGATCATCGCTCCCATGCCGTAAGCCATCATCATCGTGCCGGACATGAGCCCCTGTCTGGCGGGGAACCACTTGGAGATCACCGAGATGATCTCGACATAGGAGAATCCGACACCGGCGCCGCAGCACACCCCGTAGCAGATATAAAAACCAAGAAGACTTCCGGCGCGGGAAGTCATGATGAACCCCGCGGCGATCAGTATGGCCGCAATGATCAGGGAAATCAGCGGCTTGTCTTTTTTGCCGTTGAAGAATCCGCCGAACATCATGGACAGGCAGAATGCCATGATGGAAATAGTAAATGTCAGAGACGTTTCCGACCGGGACCAGCCGAATTCATTTTCGAGCGGTACGACGAAAATGGACCATGCGTAGATCAGCCCCAGGAAGATCAGTGTCAGTAGTGAAATGATGATAGTCAGTATTTTCAGCTTCATAAATAAAGTGTAACCGAGAGCGGCGGCACATTCAAGGTGAATACTGAATCAATACAAAATACAATCTCAGTACATTTATGTAGCCAATTCGATGTGGACGATTCGGGCAAGCAGGCGTAAAATGTTCTGCGGAATAAACCGAATCCATCTGAAGCTATCGCACGAAACGGAGGAATACAGTGCTTTACGGAGAAAAAAACAAAGAAAAACTGAGAAGTATGGCCTTTGGCTATGGAAATAAAGAGGACGGGTCCATCATCCCGAAATACAGCATGAACGAGGAGTCCATCGACCCGGATGCGGCGAAGGCGCTGATCATGAACCAGCTGCTGGATGAAGGAAATTCGCGGCTGAACATGGCGACGTTCTGCCAGACGTATATGGAAGACCAGGCTGAGGAGCTGATGGCCGCGACCTTAAGCAAGAATGCTATCGACAAATCGGAGTACCCCCAGACGGCGGAGCTTGAGAACCGGTGCGTCAACATCCTGGCGAATCTGTGGAACGCACCGGAGGGTTCGGACTATCTGGGCACGTCGACCGTGGGCAGCAGTGAAGCCTGCATGCTGGCCGGCATGGCTATGAAATTCCGCTGGAGAAGCCAGGCGATCCGGATGGGCGTGAATGTGCGCTCCAGGAAACCGAACCTGATCATGAGTTCAGCTTATCAGGTCTGCTGGGAAAAGTTCTGCGTCTACTGGGATGTGGAGCTCCGCGTCGTTCCGGTCACGAAAAACGACATGACACTGGACATGGACACTGTCATGGACTACGTGGATGAATACACAATTGGTATAGCAGCGATTCTGGGCACGACCTACACGGGAGAGTACGATGACGTCGAGACCCTGGATAAACTAGTAGGAAAATACAACAAAGAGCACCCGAACCTTCCGGAACTTGTGATCCACATCGACGGCGCCAGCGGCGGGATGTTCGCCCCGTTCGTGGAACCGGAACTCGAGTGGGATTTCAGATTGGATAACGTCGTTTCCATCTCCACCTCCGGCCACAAGTACGGGCTGACCTATCCGGGCGTGGGCTGGGTCGTGTGGAAAGATGAGAAATATCTCCCGGAGGAGCTGATCTTCCGCGTCAGTTATCTGGGCGGCGAGATGCCGACCATGGCCATCAACTTTTCCAGAAGCGCCAGCCAAATCGTCGGACAGTACTACAACTTCCTGCGCTTCGGCAGGCAGGGATATGCCCACATCCATTCGAAGACTCAGGAAATCGCCACGGTGATCGGCGAATGGATCGAGGAAACAGGACTGTTTGAGCTTTACAACAGAGGTTCGCGCCTGCCGATCGTATGCTATAAACTGAAACCCGATGCCAAGTACTGGGACGGAACGGAGATCGTTTGGAATCTTTACGACCTTTCCGACAGACTCCGCATGTTCGGCTGGCAGGTCCCGTCCTATCCGCTTCCGGACGGAGCTGGTGAAGTGACCGTGCAGCGCATCGTCTGCAGAGCGGACCTGACCTACAATCTGGCGGAAGCCTTCATCAAAGACTTCCAGCAGTGCCTGATTGAATTAAAAGATGCCCACGTTCTAACAAACGAGGGCAAGACCGGAAAGTACGGATTCACGCACTAACGGGGAACGGAAATTACATATCGGAAATACATGTGCGCGGGCCTAGTGCCCGCCGCAGTTTGTTTTTGCGTCGCCGTATTTGGTAACTACCTCGCGACCGAGAGCCGTCAGCATCTGACGGTCGCTGGCGATGGTGGATCCCGTTGTGGTCAGCATATTACCGGTAATAGCGGCGCTGGCACCGGAGCAGAACGCTCCTCTGCCGGCGCTTTTTATGATGCTTCTGCCGGCTGCCATGCGGATGGCCGCGGTGGGGTTGAGAAAACGGAAGATCGCGACAGTCCGAAGGGCCTCTTCTTCCGTAAGCCGCGGCAGATCTTCGAAGGGCGTGCCGGGAAGCGGAATCAGCGAGTTGAGCGGAATCGACTGAATGCCCAGTTCCGCCAGGCTCAGCGCCATATCGATGCGGTCCTCCCAGGTCTCTCCCATGCCGATGATACCGCCGGAGCAGACATCCAGACCCGCATCCTGCGCAGCCCGGATGGTCCGGACCTTATCCTCATAGGTATGAGCCGTGCAGATGTTCGGGAAGTTGCGCTGCGAGGTTTCGATGTTTTCGTGGTATCTTGTTACGCCGGATTCTGCGAGTCTTTGGAGCTGTTCCTCCGACAGCAGACCCATGGACGCGCACAACTTCAGCCTGCATTTCTCATGCAAAAGCCGGAAAGCCTCGATGGCCTTCTCAAATTCAGCACCTTTTAATGTTTTCGCGGCAGTCACAATGGAAAAGCGGTCCACACCGTCTGCTTCATTTGCCTTGGCCTCGGCCAGGATCGTTTCCGGGTCCAGAAACGAGTATGCCTCGCACTCTGCCGTATTGCGCGCGGACTGCGCGCAGAATTTGCAGTCTTCGCTGCAGCGGCCGGCCTTGCCGTTGATGATCGTGCACAGATCGACTCTATTGCCGCAGAGGGCAGCCCGGATCCGGTCCGCTTCTGCGCAGAGCGTATCCAGATCGCAGGTGATAAGCTGCTGCAGATCATCCTCCCTCGTCAGACGTCTTCCGTTTATGATTTCATCAGCAAGCTGATGCAGATCCCATGTTTCATGCATGATGTTTCCTCTTTCTTCATGGCCAATAAACTGCATGAATCAATTAAACTCCTCGCTGATTGTAAACCGCATAAGTCGAATTGTCAACTAAGAGGCCGTGCGAGCAAACAGCCGCAGAGACTCTACACGAATTGAAATCTCGGAAAGTTGGGATATAATGGAGACAGAGGTGATTAGTTATGAACATCAGACGTGTGATAGGGGCTTATTTCAGCCCGACAGGAAATACAGAAAAACTTGCAAAAGCAATGACAGGCGCATTGGGCGATATATCAGGGCTACCGGTGGAGTACATCGACTTCACATTGCCGGATGCCCGGAGCAGAGAGTACGCTTTCGGGCGGGATGATCTGCTGGTCATCGGCCTGCCGGTCTATGCGGGGCGGCTGCCCAACAAGATCCTGCCCTTTGTGCAGGAAAATCTGAAGGGAGATGGCACGCTGTCTCTGCCCTTCGTGTGCTACGGGAACCGCGCCTTTGACGACGGCCTGTCCGAGTTGGTCTTTGAACAGACACTGACGGGCTTCCGCCCGGCAGCGGCGGCTGCCTTTGCAACGCAGCACGCTTTCGCGACGGCACTTGCTCACGGACGCCCGGATGAAGCGGATCTCGAGGAAGCGAAGTTCTTCGCGCGCGAACTGTGGCGAAAAATCCGTGATGCCGAGAGTACGGACGCGTTCGCGTCGCTGGAGGTGGAAGGCGGAACGCCGCCGGGACCGTACTATAAGCCGAAGCGCATGGACGGGGAGCCGGCTGTGTTCCTCAAGGCAAAGCCGCTGGTGGATCCGGACAAATGCGTGGGCTGCGGAACATGCGCCCGCGTCTGTGCCATGGGCTCCATCGATCCAGCTGATGTGACGAATGTGCCCGGCATCTGCATCAAGTGCCAGGCGTGCGTGACCCACTGCCTGCAGGGGGCAAGATATTTCGATCATCCGGATTTCCTGTCCCACAAGGAAATGCTGGAAACACATTACACGGAGGAGAAGCAGAACCGCTTCTGGTTTGCAGGAAACAATGAGAACGATTTTCCACATAGATGTGAATAGCGCGTACCTGTCCTGGGAGGCAGTGCGGCGACGGCGGGATGCGGAGCGGGATCCGTTCTCTGCCCATGCATCGGAGCCGGACCTGCGGGATATCCCGGCCATCATCGGCGGCGATCCGAGCCGGCGCACGTCGATCGTGTTGGCCAAGTCCATGCCGGCGAAAAAGTACGGCATCGTGACCGGCGAACCTGTTTCGGCTGCAATCAGGAAATGCCCCGGGCTTGTCATAGCGCCGTCGGATTTCACGCTGTATTCGGAGATGTCCCACGCCTTCAAGGCGATCCTGCGGGAGTATTCCCCGGTGGTGGAATCCTTCTCCGTTGACGAGTGCTTCCTGGACATGACGGGAATGGGTCGCATGTTTCCGGATCCGGTAAAAGCAGCGCACATGATCAAGGACCGGATCAAAGGCGAACTTGGTTTCACGGTCAATGTGGGGATCTCATCCAACAAACTGCTCGCCAAAATGGCGAGCGATTTCGAAAAGCCCGACAAGGTCCACACCCTTTTTCCGGAGGAAATCGAGGCGAAGATGTGGCCGCTCCCTGTCGGGGAGTTATTCCTGTGCGGCAAGTCTTCGGCCGATAAACTGACCCGGCTCCACATCGACACCATCGGAGCTCTCGCAAAAGCAGACCAGGCGTCAGTCCGTGCGATCCTGGGAAACAAAGCCGGGACACAGCTGTGGAACTTTGCCAACGGGATCGACGACACGCCGGTGACGGCCGAGGCGGAGGCGCCAAAGGGATACAGCAACGAGATCACCTTCGACGACAACATCACGACTTGGGAAATGGGAGAGAAAGTGCTTTTGCATCTGGCAGACAACGTAGCTGCCAGAGTGCGGCGCGACGGAGTGAAAGCCTCGTGCATTTCCGTGATCATCCGCGGAAACGACATGAAGAAGCATTCCCACCAGCGCATGCTTGACGCGCCCACAGACGGCACAAGCAAAACCTACGAAACGGCGAAGGAACTCTTCCGGCAGCTTTGGGACGGACGTACGGGTCTTCGGCTGATCGGCCTCGCCATGACGCAGATCGACCGGGACGGACAGCAGCAGCTGTCCCTCTTTGACACGCTGCGCGGCGGAGCAGAAGAGGACGAGCGTGACCATAAGGCGGACGCCGCTGTGGATGCGCTGCGGGAGAAGTTTGGCGATGATATCATCAAGCGCGGCGGCATGCTCGGCGCGAATATCCGGCCGCGGAAACGCAAATAATGCAAGCAGATTCGAAACGCATATGATATAATACACAAGGTCGCGTTTCAGCGCGGCACGAAAAGCACAATACGCGCCTGTGGTGGAATTGGCAGACACGCTGGATTTAGGTTCCAGTGCGAAAGCATGCAGGTTCAAGTCCTGTCAGGCGCACCATGAAAAGAAGCGAGGGCTGTGCCCTCGCTCTTTGTTATTCCATAAGCTCATACCGGTACCCAACGGCAGTCTCTGCCTTCCGCCTTTGCCAGACCGGATCGTCATGCTGCGGGTAGGTTTTCTGGAACAGCACGGATCGCAACGCGCCGCAGCGCTCCGTGATATTGATGGTTGCCTCGCCGGAGTATCCCGGGAATCTGCCGTGACCGTCAAATTTCCGGTAGCCTTCCCAATCGCCGGTGCCGGCGGAAACGCCGATCACTTCAAATTTGTAATCGACCCAAACGAAGCCATCCCCGTTTTTGAGTTTCAGTTTCATCCGGAATGTTTTGCCGGCGGGATCCGGATGAAGGTACAGTTCATCGAGATAGATGAGTCTGTCCTTGATGACATACATGCTTTCGGTGAGCAGATCGAATCCCGGATCGCGAGGATGATACTCATATGGAACAAGCTGCAGCCCGCATGCGGACAAAATGGCCTTCTTCAAACTATCCCACTCTGCCTGATCCCAAGGGATATCTTCTTCGCTGCAGATCCTGCGAATCGTATCGTTCAGCGATGCTTCTGTTTCCTGTGCGATCTGTACTGCCCGGCTGAGGACTTTGTTCTTGGCAATAAGACCTCTGTCATGCGCCCGGCGAACCTGCTGCAGCACGTCGCCTGCATAGGCTAGAGCTTCCTTCACCGCGTTGTGTATTCGTTCCTGATTCAACATGACATTCCTCCTGATCGACCGTCCTCAATATTATACCGCAAAACAGAAATATATATGTAAAAATGCATTAAAAAGAGATATAATTAGCTATCATTAGTCAAGCGTTTTTCAGGGAGGATTTAAAAACGTTTTATTGCAACGCAAACAGCACTCAAGCAGAGTG
>JBGUKV010000092.1:0-2359 GCA_045114655.1 Candidatus Allocopromorpha sp.
CGAGATTGTGCGTGGTCACGATCACTGTCATCTTTTTATCGCGGCACGTATTCTGTAAAAGTGCCAAAATCTGTTTGCCGGTAACATAATCAAGCGCTCCGGTCGGTTCGTCGCACAGAAGGAGCTTGGGATTTTTGGCAAGCGCTCTCGCGATCGCGACTCGCTGCTGTTCTCCTCCGGAAAGCTGAGAGGGGAAATTGTTCATTCGCTCCGCCAGCCCGACTTCTTCCATCACCTGCCTGCAGTCCAGCGGATTGCGGCAGATCTGAGAGGCGAGTTCCACATTCTCAAGAGCTGTCAGATTCTGGACAAGATTGTAGAACTGAAATACAAATCCTATATCATGTCTTCTGTATTCCGTGAGCTGCCTCGGTGTGCTCTTACTTACGTCTCTGCCATCCACAATGATCCGTCCGCGGGAACAGTTATCCATTCCGCCCAGCATATTGAGAATTGTAGTCTTTCCGGCTCCGCTCGGCCCGACGATCACGGTAAATTCGCCCTTTTCGATGGTAAAGTCCGCCCCGTCTACGGCCTTGATCTCCACTTCTCCCATCTGATATATCTTCGCGACATCTTCAAATAAAATAAACGGTTTATTCATAATATGGACGCTCCGTTATTCCTTCATACTCCTACAATACACGACGACAAAATCTGCCGCATATTAACATATTGATTATAGCAGAATCGATTTCCAAAATCTCTAACTGCCCGCGCATTGCGGCAAAAAACGCTCCGATCTCTCGGAGCGTTTTTCAAATCAATATTTTTTGTCCTGCGCGCACATCTGCGCAATCATTTACTGATCACTGTGCAGAAGCCACACTGCCGGGTCCTGCGCCGGCTTCTCCCTGGCCGCCGTCATCCGCCACGGGTTCTCCGCCCGGGTCGGAATTGTCACCGCCGCCTCCAAGCTCGTTTCCGGGGTCACCGCCGCCTCCGGGCTCATTTCCGGGATCGCCTCCGGGTTCCGTTCCGGTACTGGTTCCCGTTCCGGAGCTGCTGGTGTTGCCGGTATTTCCGCTTTCAGAAGAGGTTGTGCCGTCACCCGCATTGCCAGTATTAGCGATCGTAGCCGCAGTAGGTGCCTGCGGTATTACAACGGTCTTCTTGGTCGCGGCATCCTCGTTCTTGTACTCGTTGTCATCATCGTCATGGGACTCCTGGTCCTCGAGAGCCCTGTCTTCCTTGGCGTGATCATAGTCCTTGAATTCAACGGGTTCGAGGCCTTCATGGATCAGGTTCATGTAATTCTTCCAGATCCTGCCGGGCCAGGATGCGCCCTGCAGATTTCTGACACTCTCAGGCTGGTCGCAGCCTACCCATACTGCTGTTGTATAGTAATGGGTAAATCCGCAGAACCATCCGTCCTTGGCTTCATCCGTAGTTCCGGTCTTGCCGGCTGCGATCTGACCGCCGGAGAGCCTGAGCCCACGGCCTGTTCCCCAGCCTTCTTCCAATACGCCTTGAAGCACGCTGACCATCTCCCGAGCGGCATTTTTATCATACACCTTGGAAGACGTTCCGTCATACGTATAGATGGTGTTTCCTCTGTAGTCGTCGATCCTGCTGATACAGGAAGGAATTCTGTATTTACCGTCATTGAAAATTGTGCAATAGCCTGCTGCCATCTCCACAGGCTCAACGCCGTAGGTGAATCCGCCCAGCGCTGTCGCGAGCACATTGTCGGAATCCACGATCATGGAGAAATGCATGGCCTTAAGTTTGGTCAGACCGTACTTGGGTGTGATGTCCTGGTAGACCTGCCATGCGACTGTATTGAGGGATCTCTGAACCGCTTCTCTGAGCTCGAGCTCACCCATGTAGTCTCCGCCGGCGTTCTTGGGACCGTCCTCGATCTCTTCGTCCATGACATATGTTCCGGGATAATATTCATTTTCAAAAGCGGGTGTATACACCACCAGAGGCTTGATCGAACTGCCGGGCTGCCTGTGGCTCTGGAATGCGCGGTTAAGAGTGAGCGCCGCTTCTGTATCCTGGGATCTGCCGCCGACCATGGCTATGACCTGGCCGGTGCTGTTGTCGATGCAAACGGCCGCGCCCTGCATCTTGTATTTGCCGTCGTCCGCTGTATCCTCGAAATCAGCCAGTTCTTCATCCACGCAGTCCTGGAGCATCTGCTGCTTCTCCAGGTCAAAGGTAGTATAGATCTTGTAGCCGCCCTTATACAATTTCGCAAGGCATGCATCGTACAGCTCGTTGTACAGTTTGTCATAAGCCGCGCGCTCTTCATCGCTTGCGAAATCATAGCGGAAGGAGAAGTCCGGATCCTCGATCTGCATCAGGACTTCCGTCGCGCACTTATATGTATAACTGATCACATAAGTGTTCTCGT
>JBGUKV010000093.1:0-2048 GCA_045114655.1 Candidatus Allocopromorpha sp.
ACCTGATCACGGATGCTTTTGAGAAAAAGATCGAATGCATCCGGAAGAAAAAGATGATCGCCTACTGCCAGAAGCAGGTGAACATGGGGAAGAAGATCGAGGCTTCGAAGCTGGATGGTTTCATTGCGCAGGAAATGGCGCAGTACCAGGCAGATCTGGCTGCCATGCTCAAGGATGTGAAGGCGGTCAAAGACAGCAAGCGCGTTTCAGCCGGCGACTATGAGAGGATCAAGAAGATCTACTACAAGCTGGTCAGGATGATCCACCCGGACATGCACCCGGAGCTGGCGGATGACGAGACGATCAAAGACTACTGGCAGCGGATCGTGATCGCATATACATTCAATCAGCTCAAAGACCTGCAGGAACTGGAGATGCTTGTGACCGCGTATCTCGAGAAGAGCGGTCATCAGGTGTCGGATTTGGAGATTGCGGATCTGGAGGACAAAATCGCCATAGCCGAGGAGGAAATCAGCAATATCATCAGCACAAATCCATACCTGTATAAAATGCTTTTGGAAGATGCTGTGGAGATTAGGCGCCGGAAGCAGGAGTACCTGGATGAGATCGCGTCCTATGAGATGTACTCCGCGCAGCTGGATGAAGTGCTTGGGACTTTTGAGATAGAGAGGGGGAAGCTGTCATGAGCAACGACCTGGTAGTAAACAAAAACGACCTGATACAGGCCATCGAAGACAAGTCGGTCGGCGACATCATCAAGCCGCTGGTGAACGAGATCCATCTGTTTGATACGTTCATCGCGGGGACCACGCATCTGGAGGACCAGAGCGTCCTCGATGAGGTCGCAGAGGGCGACAAGCTCAGCCTGCGCCGGGAGGAGAATAAATTCGACTCCAAGGCGATCCTGATCCTGAACCAGGGCGGCAGCAAGCTCGGTTACATCCCCGAGAAAGATAACCTCATTTTCTCGCGACTGATGGACGCCGGCAAACTCCTGATCGCCAAAGTCAGCGACATACAGATGCACGGGTCGTTTCACAAGATCAGGATCGGGATTTATCTGGTGGATTACTGATGTTGGGTAGATGGTAATAGGTTGCCGATTATTCGTTGGCAGCCTATTTTAATGCAATCAAGCATCGGCTATATGGTATAATCTGTTTGGGGCATAGATGACATGAAAAAAGTTTGGTTGATATCGATCATTGTTTTGCTGCTCATGTTTGCCTTTGCGGCGTGCGGAGACGTTGAAGAGGGCGACGTTGCGGGCAGTGTGAACAATGCAGTGGCGACAAGTGAAGAGGAGGCAGACGCGGGCGACAGCACCGCGACAGAAGCCACGACGGCCGGCGAAGATGCCGGCGCAGGCGGGGAAGATTTTGCAATACCCGAATTTGCGGACGAGCCGTCTGTGGAGATCAATGACAACGCGCCGGTATTCGATGACGCGCTGAAGACGACCGAATCTTTCGAGACGTACGGAGCACTGGACAAGCACGGGCGGTGCACGGCCGCGATCGCGAATCTGTCGACCGATACCCAGCCGGGAGCATCCGAAGAGCGGGGCGATATTTCTTCCGTCCATCCGTCTGGCTGGATGTCTGACCAGGGATGGGAACGGTGCCACCTCATCGGCTGGCAGCTGTGCGGGGAAAACGACAACCCGAAGAACCTCGTGACCGGGACCCACTACATGAACGTCGAGGGCATGCTCCCGTATGAGAACCAGGTCGAGTGGTACATCTCCGAGACCGGCAACCACGTTCTGTATGAAGTCACGCCGATCTTTGAAGGCAAGAACATGGTCTGCGCAGGAGTCCACATGCAGGGTTATTCCGTGGAAGACGATGGCGCCGGCATATCCTTTAACGTCTTCTGTTTCAACGTTAAACCAGGCTATGACATCAATTACAAGACCGGCGAAGTCACCGTGGCTGACGAAGAAATCGCCCGGCAGCAGACCTTTGACCGCGGATACGTGCTGAACACTAGCACCATGAAGTTCCACTATCCGTCGTGCTCCAGCGTCGAGAAGATGGCCGAGCACAATAAGGAGTACGTCGAAACATCGAGGGAAGAGTTGATCG
>JBGUKV010000094.1:0-5448 GCA_045114655.1 Candidatus Allocopromorpha sp.
CTCTGTCCTTCTCCTTATTTCTCCCTTCTCTTTTGTCTTTCCACTGTATTTACTTTGGCAAACCGGAACTTACCTTGGCAAGTCACCACAGATAGGCAAACCTGTCCGTTTCATTTGGTACACCATCAGGGGTTCGAACGAAATGTTAGGGGTCAAAAGCGTTGAGAAATGGAGGTTTATCCGCACTACCCGCTCTGACCTACCCAAGGAACTACCCAAAAGCTGATCGAACCCTATGATTTTGTTATCTCATTTTCCCAATGAATCTTTTGATTTCGGCGATGTCCTTTGTAAGCGTGTCGTAGACGATTTCCAGATCCACATGACCGTAATCATGGACGATCCGATTGCTCAGTCCGTAGATGTCCGTCCATGGGATGTCGGCATTCTGTTCACGAAACTAATCCGTCAGGTCTTTTGCGTTTTCTGAGATTTGTACGAGCCTCAGCATCATGGAATCCTGCAAAACTGGATTCTCTTCCAGCTTCTCAAGATAGTACTCGTTATTCTTGTACATAAATCCTAATCCCTTCTTTTAATACTTCATTCATCAACTCGGCGTTGCCGTTCAGTTGTTCCACATTGATGAGATCCACATTCTTTTTTAATGTCTCGCGTAAACGCTCCGTTAGACCATAGAACTTGATTCCGGTAACATCTGTAGAAACGAGCAAATCCACATCGCTTTGTTCCGTTGCGACCCCTTTCGCATACGACCCAAACAGATAACAGAAATGAACAGGGTACTCGTCAAACACCTGACTGCACTTTGAAACGATATCGTCGTATTTGAGTATACCGTGTGTTTCATCTACAAAAGCAAGCTGCTCAAGTTTATCGATGATGTATCGGTATTTGATGCTACCCCGTTTCTCCGGATCATTCTCATAATTCACATATGTCCGGAGAGGAATTCCGACCAATGCGGAAACATCTGCCTGCGTCAGGCCGGCAGCCTTTCTCAGTTCTTTGATTGACTGTTCCATTACTTATCACCTCAAAGACATTATACCCGACTGCATATTTATGTCAATATAAAATGCAATAATTGCATTCTATGTATCATTATAGGCAATTATTGCATTTAATCGAAACAAATATATGCAATGCAGTAATTAGGTTCTAAAAAATATGTTGGGGTGGCTCACAAAATATGAGTTGTCTTTGCCTGGAGCAGATGATCATCGGACACACGATTTATTTCGTAGACTTGCTTGTTTGAGAGAAATCAAATTTGAGAGGATATCTCTGACTCGTGTCTGAGATATGAAGCAAAATCAAGACGCTCTCAGACAAATGCAATGACAAACCTGCTCCGGAACACGCATTTGTCTGAGAAACAGCGTTTATTCTTATGTCTCTCTGACAGGACGGGCCTCTGCGTCTGAGAGAATCAGATTCTAGGAGGATTTCTCTGACGTACGTCAGAGAAATGCAGCGGTAATCGGAATCTCTCGAACTAAAGGTCAAATGAAAGAGGCTCTGAAATTCTTGGAGTATCGTCCACCCCAACATTCTTTACAGAGCCCAAACAAAACAGACGCCGTTTGGCGTCTGTTTGTTTGGTACACCATCAGGGGTTCGAACCCTGGACACCCTGATTAAGAGTCAGGTGCTCTGCCAGCTGAGCTAATGGTGCATATTCAGTTGTCGGTCACGCTCATGCGCAATAGTTAGTATACAGTCTGAGCGCATGTGTGTCAAGGAAAAATACAAAAAATAATCTCTAAATAAAGTCTATTCTTTCCCCTACTCTCCTGCGCACTTCTCCCGCAGGAAGTTAAAGAAGTCGCCGCTGCCGGTGATGGTGTAGTTGGCGTTGCCCAAGCAGAGGTACTCGGTGCTTTCGAAACGGTAGCCGTAGCTGGTGTCGTCACCAAGATCAAACACCACGTAGTGATAGGCGTCGGTGACGGACATGTCGCTCTCACCGGTTATGGTGATGTTCTTGAGGGCTTTGTAAACGGTGCGGATCTCATCCTGGTCGGTGGTCTTGTAAGGCGTGTTTCCGCCGCCCTGATCGTACAGGACTTCGACACTCTCGATGGTTCCTTCGTCAAAGGCCTTCATCAGTTTCTTCGCGCCTTCGGATTTATCAAAAACAAGGATCGGCGTATTGCCTTTGATGACTTCGCCGATTTTCGGCGTGCCGTCATCGTCCAGGTCTCCGCCTTTCCCGCCGTCGCCGAAGAAGCCGTTCGGCACTCCTACGGCAAGGAAAAGTATCAGACACACCAGCATGCATCCTACAAGCGCGATCCCTGTTTTTGAAAATTTACCCTTCATTGCGATACCTCCGTGATCCGCAATACCCATTGCAGCCTCATGGCAGCCTCACGACAGTCTGAGCCGGTCGTCTATTTCTCCAGTTTCTCCGCTGCCTGATCGAGCCAGTCGCCTTCGAAGGCTTCGATCATACCGCGGTCGCAAAGCGCCGCCAGCGCAGGGTCGATCGGCAGCTTGGCGAGCACGTCGAGGCCAAACTCCGCAGCAACCTCTTCGACCTTGCTCGGTCCGAAGATCTGATGCTCTTTGCCGCAGTCCGGACACTTGAAATAGGAATAGTTCTCAACGATTCCCAGAACCGGAACGTTCATCATTTCAGCCATCTTGATAGCCTTGGAAACGACCATGGAAACCAGATCCTGCGGTGAAGTGACGATAATGATCCCATCGACCGGAATGGACTGGAATACGGTGAGCGGCACGTCGCCTGTTCCCGGCGGCATGTCCACAAACAGATAGTCGGTCTCGCCCCACATGACGTCCGTCCAGAACTGCTTGACGAGTCCGGCGATGATCGGTCCGCGCCAGAGCACCGGATCCGTGTCGTTTTCAAGCAGGTTGTTGACGGAAATCGTCTTGATGCCGGTGGATGTCAGGACCGGGAAGATCCCCTCATCGCATCCTTCTGCTTTGGCTGTCACACCGAAAGCCTTCGGAATCGAAGGGCCGGTCACGTCAGCGTCCATAATGCCCACGCTGTATCCGCGTCTGCTCATATTGACTGACATCATCGAAGTCACGAGCGTCTTGCCGACGCCGCCTTTGCCGCTGACGACAGCGATGACTTTGCCGACGTTGCTGTATGGATTGCTCTCTTCGAGCAGCGACGCCGGGTCAAAGCTCCCGCAGGAGCCGCCGCTCGGGCAGCTGCCGCAGTCATGCGTACAAGTTTCCGGAGTCGGATCTCCTCCACCATTCGAACCGTCCGGGCTGAATTTCTTCAAGTTTTCAAACATTCATTTCACCTCTTGTCTTTTTCTCTTGTCTATTATTTTACGGACTGACTACTCCACCGTCCCGAGGGCTGTGAAGCAGGCATCCTGCAGATGCTCGTCCTTGCGCAGCCTGTTTCGGATCGGTTTCCACACCGGTGCGTGGAAGAAGCACTCATCCGTAACGCTCATCATATAATCAAAATCTTCGCTTGGGATCGCGATGGCGATCTCGTCTTCCCCTCTGAATTTCCGCTGGGCCAAATCGCTTCCCGTGATAACGGCGCGCGGTTTTTCGCGGCGCTTTTCTGCGATCGGGATCCGCACCAGCGAGGCGCAGCCTGCCGTTGTCGTAGCGATGACCCTGTCGTACTCCGGCTTGTCGTATCCGTGCAGAACGATGACCGCCGACAGCTGATCAGGATTGCAAAAGCATACTACCACGTCGCAGTCCAGTCCTTCGCGGTACGGCTCGAACTTGAATCCGTCGTAGCGGCCGCCTTTGCCGTCCTCCATGATGTTCTTCGGCAGGAGATCATACAGCGCATAGGCTGTCTCCTCGTCGCACTTGAAACGCTCGCCGTCCGGCGTCCACTGAGCCTTTGAACCTGTCGTCAGGAACTTCCCGAACCCGCCAGGAATACACGGCAGTTCATCCTTGAGACCGCTGTTGCTCTCGAAGCCTTTGCATCCGCAGTAGCCGAGTCCCGTAACGACCGTTTCTCCTCCCAGGATCCGGTCGAACAGACGGTAGATGCAGCCGAAGGAGTGCTTCGGTTCCTCGTCCTTCAGATACACACGGCTGATTGCCATGACTTTGCCCTGGAGGGCAACTTCTTTTTCAAATTCCGCGAAACTCATCGTTAACGCCTCCTCTCTCTAAACAAAAGCCTGAACACCGGGAAAGCGGCGATCATTGCGACGCCGCAGACAGCGCCCGCGCGCATTGCCGCCATTGACCCGCACGACACCATCACGAAGAGCATCTTCCTTGATAGCACGATGCTGCTGCCGCCGGACTCCATCGTCTGTCCGAGCATGATCGACAACACGAAGAAGAACGCCGCGACGAACAGCACGATCAAACCGCTGATCAAAAGCCCCACCTTGCTGCGCCAGTACAGGGCGATCAGGAGCAGACACGCCATGATGGCGATTCCTGCCGCGCCGTACTTGACTTCATCCGATGTTGCTGCCCGTGCGAGCTCTATCTGGCGGGATGCATCTTTATCGACAAAGTCCGTCAGCTGCATCTGATCCAAAACGAAGTTCACGCCTTCTGTCAGGTTCGGCATGGCTGTGTTCAGCGCCTGATCAAAGATCATCCGCTCGCCTTCGTCCATCGTCACCGTCCCGTTTGCCAGACACTCATCCATACCCCTGCTGAAGGCCTCATTCAGAGCGTCTGAGCCGATTTCCTCCAGTTCTGTTCCGTAGATCTGACTCTGCAGACTTCTGGCCGTGTACTCTGTGAAAAAGTCCGTCATGGCATCCGACTTGAGGATGGCCTGCATCTCCGGTCCGTACTCGCCGCCCAGATTGATCGTGTTTTGTATGATGATGTTGCCGGTCAGCTGTCCGACCGCATCTGTCTCTGTAATGGCCTGCCTCACCGCGTCCTCGGAAACCGCCCTGCTCACTGCGAATGAGCCGAGGGCCAGTGCCGTGGATGCCATCAGGATCAGCGCCAGTACAATAGCAAGCAATCCTTTTAAAAATCTCATGCTGTTATTATAACACAAACAAAAAGGACCTTTGCAGGTCCTTTTGCTTTCGCCTGAATGAATCTCTCGCTTAACGCTTTGAGAACTGGCTTGCTCTACGAGCTTTCTTGAGTCCGTATTTCTTTCTTTCTTTCATACGGGAATCTCTTGTCAGGAAGCCTGCTTCCTTCAGAGCCGGTCTGTACGCCTCTCTGTCTGCTTCACAAAGAGCTCTGGAGATGCCGTGTCTCAGGGCTCCGGCCTGTCCTGTGTAACCGCCGCCTTCAACAGTGGCGATAACGTCGAACTTACCTTCACATCCTGCGATCACAAACGGTCTTGTAACCTCTCTCTTCACGATGTCCAGTGCCAGATACTCATCAAGTGGTTTCTTGTTCACTGTGATTTTGCCAGTGCCAGGGACGAGTCTTACTCTGGCGACTGATGATTTTCTTCTACCTGTTCCGTAGTACTGTGTCTTTGCCATTTTCAGATCCTCCCTTCCTACTTGATATCCAGAACTTCCG
>JBGUKV010000095.1:0-4292 GCA_045114655.1 Candidatus Allocopromorpha sp.
GATCACGCTTCATAAGGCGGCAAAGGAAGCATTCAATGCAGCCGGAGCGGCCAAGCTGCCGACGATCAAAGAGCTCCGGCAGGAATATGCACAGCTGATCGTTCAGAAAAAGGAAGCTTTCAAAGGCTACCGGGAAACAAAACGGGAAATGCAGGAGCTGCTGAAGGCCAGACAGAACGTGGAGCAGTTCTACGGCGATGACCTGAAGAAAGAGCGGGAAGCCGCCAGACAGCAGCGGAAAGAATTGTAACAATAATGATGAGAAGGGCAGGGCAGAAATGGATGGATTCCTGGTCTGCCTTGCCCTGCTTTTTTATTATATGTGATTGTGACAAGAGGAGTGAAACGACGCTCCGCCTGACAACGAAGTTGGCAATCATATGGGGATTGGGGATGTCCCCAACAAGCCGGTTTCGCAAATCTGGCCGGAGGACTGGTTTGGAGGAACGGAGCATCTGTATATACAGATGCCCAGCTTGCCAGTTTGTGATACCAATGAAAAGTCGCTTTTAGAACGACCTGAGTAGAGAATGGAAGATGTATATTTATAGTGCGATAGTATAACGAACGATTTCTTGAGCAGATGCCGTTAAAAAATCGTGTCATCGCGTGAATTACAATTGAAAAACTGCGATTTTCATGATATATTGATTAAGTTGGGAAAACTGCGCTCTCGTAATAGAAAATCGGAGGTTGGTTCATGACCATCAGTTATAAAAAATTGTGGAAGTTACTGATAGACAAAGATATGAAAAAGAAGGATCTTCAGAAAGCTGCGGGTATCAGTGCGACATCCATTACAAAACTTGGTAAAAACGAAAATGTGAATACTGAGATCATTGAAAAAATCTGTACGGCTTTACATTGCGATGTATGTGACATTATGGAAATGATTGATGATCAGTGAGATTGACATTCCCTTTTGATCTTGCTTTGATTGCATATCCTCGAAGGAGGTTTACGATATATGCCCGGAAAAGATAAAGCGGCACTTCGGGAGGCCAGCCCGTACAATGCAGCTATCACACGGGAACAATTTCTGTTCTACGAGATGCGCACGACGGCAAAGCTGGTCTGCGAAGGTTTGAATAAAGATGAAGTAATTGATCGGATCGTGAAAGAGAATCTGTTCCAATATCCTACGGAGAAGTCGGTTCGGAAAATGGCTTCTGCCTGTCTGCGGAGACTGGATGCGATGGAGGATGATTCTCTTGTGCAGGCGATGGCATCACAGCCGAGTGACGTGTCCAAGCAGGTCTGTCTCTATGCAATGATGAAGCAGTACCGGCTCGTCTGGGATTTTATGATCACTGTAATAGGGTCAAAGTACAGAAATTTGGACACCTCTTTCAGTAAGATAGACTTGAACACCTATATCATGCGCCTTCAGGAGCAGGACGATTGGGTGGCAACCTGGAGCGATAGTACAGTGACTAAGGTGAAGCAGGTGTTGGCAAAAGTTCTCGTGGAAAACGAATATCTTGACAGCCTGACTTCAGATCGCCTGAATCCAGTGCTGATCAGTCCGCTGTTGGAAAATGCCATACGGGCATCGGGGCAGGAGCTTGCACTTCCGGCCTTCAACTGCCTGAATTAAGGAGGTCAGGAGCATGAGCAATTTAATGGAGCGGCTTGACAGCCTCCGAGCTCTGATTCAGGAACCAGAGTTTTTGGAAGGGAAAGGCCTGAGCAATGAAGTGAATATCCGGATCTTCTGCTACGATCCAAAAGAGGAGATGGCCGTTCGGCACTTTACGGAGAAGCTGATGACAGACCAGAGCCTCAACTGTCATCTCATCGAATATAACCTGTACAGGGTGTTTCTCTCTATCTGTGATGACAAGCGGATTACAGACAGAGTAGCACAGCAGGAAGAGAAAAAAGGAAAGCAGTTCGTACTGGATCAAATGAAGCGCATGGCGAATAATACGGCGTTCATCAACAAAATGCAGTATGAGCCACACGAACCAGGAGATGTGATCCTGATCACCGGCGTAGGAGAGGCGTTCCCATTCATCCGGGTCCATGCACTGTTGGATGCAATGCAGCCGTATTTCTCGGATGTCCCTGTGCTTGTAATGTATCCGGGCACCTTCGATGGCCGCTATGTGAAACTATTTGATAAGCTGACGCCGAATCCATATTACAGGGCGTTTAACGTGATATAAGGAGGGAGCCACGACATGAGAATTCAATCGATGTTCAAGGATGACATCAATCGTAAAATCAACGGTGTCGTCAAAGTCGATCAGGATGAAAGCAGCGTGCTTGTACAGGAACTGAATGAGTATGTCATTACCAGAGAACTGAAGAAGCATTTCATCACTTTCTTCAATAACTACATCGAGTCTTTCAATGAGACAACTGCTGATATCGGTGTTTGGATCTCCGGCTTCTTCGGAAGTGGTAAATCTCACTTCCTGAAAATGCTGTCCTATCTGCTGGAGAATAAAGAGGTTCAAGGCGTAAAGACTGTCGAACGTTTCAGAGAGAAGTTTTCTGACGATCCAGCCACCTTTATGCTGATAGACCGGGCCACAAAAGGTCAGACGGATACAATTCTTTTCAACATTGATATCGAGGGTTCCATCAACAAGGACAAGACCGCCGTGCTACGCGTCTTTGCCAAGATGTTTTATAACTACCTGGGCTTCTATGGCGAGAACCTGAAGGTTGCCAAGCTGGAGCAGTTTATTGCCAAGAAGGGTAAGACCGAGGAATTCCGGCGTGTGTTCGAGGAGAAGAACGGTGCGTCCTGGTTGGAGTCCCGTGATGCTTACGCCTTCTTCGAGGATGACATTGTCGCCACTCTGCAGGAGGTGCTCGGAATGAGTGAGCAGGCTGCCAGTAACTGGTTCAATGGCACCGAGACTGTGGAGACATCCATCGCCCAGCTCGTTTCCGAGATCAAAGAGTATGTGGACGCACAGCCGCGTGACTTCAGGCTCCTCTTCATGATCGATGAGGTCGGCCAGTACGTCGGCGGTGACACGGATCTGCTGATCAACCTGCAGTCCCTCGTGGAGAAAATTGGCAGCGAATGTGGCGGCAAAGTCTGGGTGGTCTGCACTGGGCAGGAAGCAATTGATGAGATCATCAAAGCCCGCGAGAATGAATTCTCCCGCATTCAGGCCCGCTTCAAGACACGTTTGTCCCTTTCCTCCTCTTCTGCAGATGAGGTTATCCAGAAGCGTATCCTTTTAAAGACGGACGAAGCTGAACAAGATCTTGAGCAGGTCTATTCTGCCAACGACTCTGTGCTGCGGAACCTGTTCTCCTTTACCGACGCCATTCTGGATATCAAGGGCTATAACGGCGCTGGCGAGTTCGCTAAGAACTTTCCGTTTGTACCGTATCAGTTCATCCTCATGCAGAAGGTTTTTGCCGAGATCCGTAAGCACGGCAATTCCGGCAAGCACCTGTCCGGCGGTGAGCGCTCCATGCTGTCCGGTTTCCAGGAGGCCGCTCAGAAGGTTGAGGATAAGGACGAGTACGCACTGGCTCCGTTCTATCTCTTCTATGATACCGTCCACACATTCCTCGACAGCTCCATCCGCCGCGTGATTGAGCGCTGTGAACGTGCAGCCATCGACGGCAACGGCATCGAGCCGCAGGACGTGGATGTGCTGAAGCTACTGTATCTGGTCCGCTACGTGGACGATGTGAAGGCCAATCTGGACAATATCGTCATCTTGATGGCGGATGACATCCGGCTGGACAAGATCACCATGCGAGAGCAGGTGCGCGGCTCTTTAGACCGTCTGATGAGCCAGAACTATATCGGGCGCACGGGTGATACGTACAACTTCCTGACCGATGAGGAACAGGATATTCAGCGTGAAATTAAGAATACTCCTGTGGCGACGGCGGACATCGTAGGCCGCATCGCACAGATGATTTTTGCGGACATCTATACCACAAAGAAGTTCCGCTATGGAAAGTATGACTTTGCCTTCGATCAGATGGTGGATGGACAGGCAGTCGGTGCGCTGAGCGGAGGCATGATGCTGCGTGTTCTGACTGTGGCCACTGATCCTACTGAGAAGAATGAACTACGGCTGATGGCGGAGTCCTCTGGGCAAGCCATCGTGGTGTTGGCGGAGAATCCCTACTACGAGTCCCTCGAAAGCGCTATGAAGATCCGTAAGTACGTGAAGCAGCGCAATGTGGCGCAGCTGCCCAAGTCCGTACAGGACATCATCCGCGATCAGCAGGACGAGGCCGGAAAGTATGAGCTGACCGCTGCCGATGACCTGAAGAAGGCCATCGCGGACGCAGAGTTCTATGTGGAC
>JBGUKV010000096.1:0-9882 GCA_045114655.1 Candidatus Allocopromorpha sp.
GATCGTGATGCTTGTCCGTCCGGTCCTGACGATCAGGCCTTCGTAATAGACGATGTCCCCGGGGTTGACCGACTTGTAGAAATCAAACTTATGGGTGTTCTTGTACAGCAGCCCCTGCGGGTCGCCGTACTCACAGTTCACAACAATGAAGGAATTCTCGATCATCCACTCGATGCCCTGTCCTGCGTACAGGTTCCCGTGGTGATTGAGGTGTTCCATTCTGATCATGCGTGACGACTTATATCTCTTCATAGTTCTCCCTGCTGTCTGTTTCCTTTTGGTCTAGTCCCTGACTGCCGGACAAGCCGGTGCGGTCATCCTGCGCGATACGGTGAAGATCTGCGGTACTGCGCCCGCTGCTGCAGGTGCAGGTGTTTCCGCTGCTGCTGCCTCGACTGCCGGACAGGCTGGTGCGGTCATTCTGCGCGACACGGTGAAGATCTGCGGTACTGCGCCTGTCGCTGCAGGTGCAGTGGCTTCTGCTGCTTTTGCAGGCTCAAACGTTGCCTCCGGAACTGCCGGCATGGCCATGTTCCGCGCCATGCGGAAGATCTGCGGGATGATGCCGGCCGCCTTCTGCAGGGTTCCCTGTTCCGCTGGCTCAGCTGCCGGTTCTTCCGCTACCGCAGGTTCCGGCTCAGCTGCCGGTTCTTCTGCTGCTGCTTCGGCAGGTGTGATGTCTTCATCATCGATGCCGGCCGCCTGTTTATACACAAGTTCTTCCAGCGGTTCGTTGATATACTTCACATCCTCGAGGAATCCGTCGACCTTCTTTTCCAGTTCCTTGATCCGGAATGAATCGCGTTTTTCTTTTTCTTCGATCTTGATGCTGAGCACTTCCCGGTTCATATCGATCCGCTTGAGCAGCTCTTCCATCTGACCCGCGCTGACTGCGCCGGCACCGATTGCCGCGCCCGCCGCCTCTGAAGCTGCCTCTGCCGGCTCGGCTGCCTTGGCCGTGTCCTCTGCATCCGCCGCCGCGTTTGCTGCGTCTTCGGTATCCTTCTGCGCCTCTTCTGCCTCGTCAGCCTTCGCCGCCGCGCCGTCCGCTTCAACAGGCTGCGCCACCTTCGCGTTGGCCGAACCGTAAATCGCTCTGCCCAGGCCCAGGCAAATCACGCCCATGCCCAGATACGGCACGAACTGGGTGATGATGTACTGCAGCGAGTTGGACCACATGTCCTTGAACGTGGCGTCATAAGAAGCCAGATACGTCTTCGTATAGTTGAACGCCGTCCAAAGCATAAACAATGAAACGATCAGCAGAATGATTCCGATTATATAGAAAATAACTGTACTTACAGGTGTCTTTTTCTTTTCCATTTTGTGTCCTTCTTTACTCCCTTTTGCGTCTGTCCGCGCGTTTAGTATGTCTTGCTTTCCATCCCGCCTATTATACCACAAACGCCGTTAAATATACGCAGGACTTTCATATTTTTTGCGTCATATTTCGAGCGATTAATGATGTTCGCTTCGCTGCTTTACTGGGCGAACTGGCTGTTGTACAGTTTCGCGTAGAAACCGCCTCGGGCGAGGAGCTCCTCGTGGCTTCCCTGCTCGACGATGTCGCCGTGATCGAGGACGAGGATGTGGTCCGCATCCTTGATGGTGGACAGGCGGTGGGCGATGATGAAGCTGGTCCGGTTCTCCATGAGGTTGGCCATGGCTTTCTGGATGATGCGCTCGGTACGGGTATCCACGGAGCTGGTGGCTTCGTCCAGGATCAGGATCGGCGCCCCGGCCAGGATCGCGCGGGCGATGGTCAGAAGCTGCTTCTGTCCGGCGGAGATGTTTGTTGCTTCCTCATTGATCTCCATATCGTAGCCGCCCGGAAGGGTGCGGATAAAGTGGTCCACGTGGGCCGCCTTTGCCGCAGCCTCAACTTCCTCATCGGTGGCGTCTGTCTTCCCGTAGCGGATGTTCTCCCGGATCGAACTGCTGGACAGCCATGTATCCTGCAAAACCATCCCGAACTTGCTCCGCAGCTCGTGCCGGCTCATGGTCCGGATGTCCACGCCGTCCACGAGGATCCTGCCGCCGTCCAGCTCATAGTACCGCATGAGCAGTTTGACGAGGGTGGTCTTGCCTGCGCCGGTCGGCCCCACGATGGCGACCCGCTGCCCTGCACGCGCTTCAAAGGAGAAGTCATTGATGATCGGTTTCTCCGGATCGTATCCGAACTTGATATGCTCGAACGCGACATCCCCGTCCACGTCCTTGGTGAAATCATACTTTAAGGATCCGACGCGTACAGCCTCCTGCACCGATTCGACCATGTACCGGATCGTGGCGGACCAGAGATTTTCGCTGCCCTTCAGCGGCTTGGCGTTCTTCGGCATCGCTGCCTTGATTGGCGGCGCGCCCTCCTCCGTTCCGTAGGCTGCCTTCTCTTCCGCCTCATCCAAAAGCTCGAAGATCCGCTCCGCGGCCGCGGCGGTGGACTGGAGCTGGTTGGTGATGTTGGCAACCTGCTGCACCGGCTGGTTGAAGGACCGGACGTACTGTATGAACGCCTGGATCTGTCCGATGGAGATCTTGCCGTTCAGCGCCAGGTATCCACCCAGGAAACAGACCATGACATAAGCCATGTTGCCGATCATCATGGTCAGCGGCATCATCAGCCCCGACAGGAACTGGGATTTCCAAGCGGATTCATAGAGCTTGTCGTTGTATTCGTTGAATTGTTCTTCGGACTTCTCTTCCCGGTTAAAAGCCTTGACGATGTCGTGCCCGGAGTACATTTCCTCCACATGTCCGTTGACCATGCCCAGGTATTTCTGCTGGTTCTTGAAATGCCCCTGGGAGCGGCTGACCACAATCTTGATGACAAGCATCGAAGCCGGGATCACGATCATGGCCGCCAGAGTCATGATGAGGCTGATGCGCAGCATCATAACCAGAATTCCAACGAGGGTAATAACCGCTGTGATCATCTGGGTGATGCTTGCCGTCAGGGTCTGGTTGATAGTCTCAATATCATTGATCATGCGGCTCTGCACATCACCGTAGGAGACACGGTCGAAATATTTCAAAGGCAGCCTGTCCAGCTTCCGCGACATGCGGTCGCGCAGGGTGTAGATGACCTTCTGGGAAACGATTGCCATGACCCAGCTCTGGATCGCGCCGAAAAGCCAGCTCAGCAGGTAAAGGCCCACGAGCACCAAGATAATCGTCAGCAGGGCATGGTAATCCACGCCGTCTCCCATGACGCCTTTCACGACGATATCCGTCGCCATGCCCAGAACCGTCGGCGAAACAATGGCAAAGACAGTGCTCAGCAAAGCCATCGCCGCGACGACGACCAGCTGCCATTTGTACGGCCGCAGATAACCGAACAGCGTCAGGATCGTGCCCTTGAAGTCTCTGGCTTTTTCGCCCGGCATCATCCGCGCCGCGCGTCCGGCAGGACCGTGCTGTTTCGGAGGGTTCTTGCGTTCTTCGTTGATGTCCGCCATCAGTCCACCTCCTTTCTGTCGGTCGTGCTTGCGGCCGCTTTGCCAAGTTCTTCTTCACTCAGCTGCGAAAGGGCGATTTCTTTGTATATGCTGCAGGACGCAAGCAGCTCTTTGTGAGTGCCTTTGCCTGCGATGCGTCCGTCGTCCAGGACGATGATCTGGTCCGCGTCCAGGATCGTGTTGATGCGCTGGGCCACAATGATGAATGTGCAGCCGCCGATGTTCTCCCGGAGCGCCTTCCGGAGCGCCTTATCTGTACTGAAATCCAGGGCGCTGAAGCTGTCGTCAAAGACCAGAACTTCCGGCTTCTTCACAAGGGCTCTGGCAATGCAAAGCCTCTGCATCTGGCCGCCGGAAACATTGGTGCCGCCCTGGGCGATCTGCTCCTGCAGACCCTCCGGCTTCTCACGGATGAATTCCATCGCCTGGGCGATCTCCGCGGCTTTGATCAATTCCTCTTCTGTGGCGTTCTCGTTGCCGTAGCGCAGATTGCTCTCGATGGTGCCGCTGAACAGGATTCCCTTCTGCGGCACGAGGCCGATATGGCTTCGCAGCTCGCTCTGCTCCAGATCCTTCACATCCACGCCGGCCAGCAGCACCTGTCCCTCTGTGGCGTCAAAGAACCGCGGAATGAGTTTGATGAGGGTGGACTTGCCGCTGCCCGTACCGCCGATGATCGCCGTCGTCTGCCCGGCCTTTGCAGTGAAACTGATATCTCCCAGAACCTTCTCCTCGGACTCCGGGTAGTTGAATGAAACTCCGCGGAATTCCACTGAGCATTCCGCGCCGGGCTGGATGGCTTTTGCATCAGATGGATCTGTAATGGAAACCTTCGTATCGATGACCTGACCGATCCGCTTCATGGAAACGGCCGCGCGGGGCAGCATGACGAAGATCATGGTCACGAACATGAAGCTCATGATCACGTGCATGGCGTACTGCAGATAAGCGAGCATGTCTCCGATCAGAAGCTTGTCTGCCTCGATGAGGTGCGCGCCGACCCAGATGATAAGCAGTCCGACTCCGCTCATGATGAAGGTCATCGTCGGCATCATGAAGGCCAGGCATTTGTTTACAAATATATAAAGTTTCGTCAGGTCGATGTTGGCGTCATCGAAGCGTTCCTCTTCCTTGGCCTCAGTGCGGAAGGCCCGCACCACCAGCGTGCCGGAGAGACGCTCTTTCATGATCAGATTGATCCGGTCCAGCTTGTCCTGCATGACCTTGAACCGGGGGAAGATGGCCGCGAACGAAAACAACATCAGACCCAGCACGCAGATGAGCGCCAGGCCGACTGTCCATGACAGGGAAACACTCGTGCGCAGCGCCATGATGACCGCGCCGATTCCCATCAGGGGCGCGAACAGCATCATGCGCAAAGCCATGGTCGTCGCCTGCTGGACCATCTGCACGTCGTTCGTGGATCTGGTGATGAGGGATGCCGTGGAGAACTGATTCAGCTCCGCCTCGCTGAAGGATGTGACCTTGCGGAAGATGTCTCCGCGGATGCGGCGGGCGCTTTTGGCCGCTGTCAGGGTCGCGAACAAGCTGCCCGTGATCGAGCAGGCTGCCGCAAGGGCCGCGACCAGGATCATGACCGTTCCCACGCTTTTGATGTGGTTCATGTCCCCTGCCACGATACCGTTGTCGATGATGTCCGACATGTATCTCGGCAGGGAAAGCTCGCACCAGACTTGCCCGAAAAGGGCAAACAGCACGATGAACATGAAAGGTATATAGATTTTGTAGTAACCGAAAACTGTTTTCAATCTATGTGTCTCCGTTCAACAGTTTCAATAATTTCTGATCGAATGTCGCAATCTCCGCGCCTTTGACAGCGTGGTACCCATACAAAACGCAGTCAACAAAGTCCAGGGGCTTTGCTTTATATGTCTCAAGTGCAGCATTCAGCACATCCTTATCCTCGCAGTCAACCAACTGCAAAAAAGATTTGAGTGTTTCTGCGATGAGACTGTGTTCCATCGCGTATACGCCCCTCAAAACATAAACCGCCTCTGCGATGACCTCTATTGTAACCGCCGCATCTCCTGTGTCAATATATTGTTCTGCTGTTTCTGCCATTTCTTTGCTGTCGTTCAGCAGATACCGCAGTATCATGTTCGTGTCAAACAGTATCATGTTTCTTCGCAGCAGCGCGTTCCCATGCGCCTTTTTCCTTTTTTCTTAGTGCGGGATCCGCGTACTCTGCAAGCGCGCCCCGCATTCCTTTTGAGAGATTCTGTTTTACCGGCTCTGTTCCGTCCGCCATTGCCTTCAACTGCTGCATGGCTCTGACAGCGCCCTGATCCTCCTGGTACAGTTCACTTGAAAGATCCAGTGCCGCAATGTAATCCGCAATTTTCCTTGCCCGCTCGAACTCATGGAATTCCCGTTCTGAAAGAATAACGATATTGTTGTTCTCTTTTCTTGGCACCATAACAGCGCGGCCGGTGCAGACCATGTCAAAATACTTCTTCATATTTGCCCTGACATCAACTTGTTTTGCCACTGTGATTTCCATCGCAGCCTCCTATTCTGCCCCTTGTTCCGTCATTGATTGCCTTTGCATCAAAATATGTACTTGATTCAGTACATATTCGCCGCTTCAAACTGTACTTAATATTGTACGTGTTTGGCAGGATATGTCAAGTTCCTTGACGTACTCTTTTCATGGAACAGTCTAATACAGGTTGCTAATCCTCCGCCGGAAGTTTACAATTGTTTCAGAAGGGAGGCTGAGGTATGGCAGTCAAGGACACGGTGCTGCAGGCACTTGAGAACAACAGAGACACTTATATTTCCGGCGAGAATCTGTCCCGCGAGCTGGGCGTATCCAGGGCTGCCGTTTCAAAGGCAGTCAAGACGCTTCGCGCTGCCGGCTATGAGATCGACGCAGTGACGAACCGGGGCTACATGATGCCGTCAGAGGGCGCCGCCGTTACTGAGACTGCTGTTCGCAACGCGCTGCCTGCATCCCTTCGGGGCACGGGCGTGTACGTCTATGACATTCTCGACTCGACGAATCTGGAAGCGCGAAGGCTCATCGCAGGCGAAGGAGTCTCTGCTGACGGTACGGCAAATGCTGCAAAGGCAGTCCCTGCGGTCGTTATCTGCCGGCAGCAAACAGCAGGACGAGGCCGGCTCGGCAGGAGTTTCTTTTCTCCCAGAGATGACGGTCTGTATCTGAGTGTCGTCATCAAGCCGGATTTCGACATCCGCAGATCCAGTCTTGTGACCGTCGCCGCAGCGGCAGCCACGAGCGAAGCCATCGATGAGGTCTGTGCATGCTCCTCTCAGATCAAGTGGGTCAACGATATTTTTCTGAACGGCAAAAAAGTCTGCGGCATCCTGACGGAAGCAATCACGGACTTCGAGACCGGACAGATCGAGTATCTGATCACAGGCATCGGAATCAACACGTCTGAAAAAAGCTTCCCGGAAGAGCTGAAGGATATCGCGGGGAGCGTATCAGCGGAAGGACTCAGCGGGCACGAAAAGGCCCTGCTCGCCGCGGCTGTTGTCGAGAAATTTCTCCGCTACACGAAAGATCTGTCCGGCTTCATGGACTCCTACCGCAGCCGTTCCATGATCATAGGAAAAGAGATCACTGTCTATACAGGCACGTACCGCAAGGATCCGACGCAGGAACTGGGCGGCAGGCCCGCGCGCGCCCTCGGCATCGGGGATGACGGCGCTCTTGAAGTAATGTATACCGACGGTTCCCGCGAACGGCTTAGGAGCGGTGAAGTATCGATTCGGATCTGATTCTGTTTCTTTTATTATTCTTTTTAATCTGATCTATATCATTTCTTTATTGAAAAAAAATTCGTTCACTTCCTATTTGTATTTTTTGTGACGGTTTTTATGACGGTTTGAACGTGATAATAAAGCCACAGAAAACAACATTTCGTATTATTTGAAAAGGAGAACGAACCATGAAAAAGGAAATGATTTTGAAGAGAATGACAGCCGTTTCACTGGCCGCGATCATGGCATTCACCGTGTACATGCCGACAGCAGCATTTGCGTCAGAAGGATCTGACGACCAGGCAACGGAAACGACTCAGGAAGAGAATACATCTGAACCGGCGCCGAAGGCTGAACCTGCTCCGGCACCAAAGGCTGACCCGGCTCCGGCGCCGAAGGCTGAACCTGCTCCGGCACCGAAGGCTGAATCATCTGCTCCGGCTACGCAGGAATCTTCCGCACCGGCCGCGCAGGAATCCTCTGCGCAGGACGTTCAGGAATCTTCTGCTCCGGCCGCGCAGGAATCCGATGCACAGGACGTTCAGGAATCCGAAACACAGGACGTGCAGGAATCCGAAAAAGCGATGGAAGTCTCCACGCAGAAAATAAACGCTGCATCTGATGCAAAGGCTGCACCGACAACACAGAGCGAAGAAGCAAAGAACGTGCAGGAACCGGAAGCTGCAGAGGAATCATCCCCTGCCGCTGAAAAAGCCAACTATGGCGAAGCTACCGGAAACTGGGGCTATGGCAACAGCACACGCACAGTAAGATGGGATGAATACACCATTGACGGCGAGACCACCCTCGTGTTCACAATCACCGGCGATTCAGACATCGACGAAGAGAACGCCGTCACTGAACTGCTGGACAGCAACGGCAAATCCATCAAGAACGCACTGAAGAACAGAGTGACCCGGATCGTGTTCGAGAACGGCATCACAGGCATCGGCTGGACGTATCTGTATGACGGATCAAACTACCAGCCGCTCTACTCCTCCGACTACACAGTCGACAGAAACAAGACGGACCTGTTCAACGGATTCCAGAAGCTGACCACAGTCGTACCGTGTGAGAGCATCAAGAGGATCGGCTGGAGCGCATTCAGAAAGTGCTACAACCTGAACGACTTCGACTTCAGCAAGTGCCCGCAGCTCGAGGAGATCATGAACCAGGCGTTCAGCGATTGCAAAGCGCTCAACAACGTTAACCTGGCAGCCTGCAATGCCCTGACAACTCTCGCATGGTCCGCCTTCAACGGAGCAGGACAGGGCGTCAACGCAAGCATCACTCTCCCGGTAGAAAGCGCACTCTCAGTTATCGGCGGATATGCCTTCTACGGATACGCTAAGAACAACGCTGCCGGCGCAGCAGTCGACTTCGCAAGCGTCGCAGTCTCTGTCACACAGATCCTGGTCAAGGCGTTTGATGGATCCCACATCCTCGGAACGATCAGCGGAGCCAAGAATCTCGAAACTGTCGCAAATGACGCTTTCAGAAATTCCTACATCACTTATATCCCGTACGAACCCGGACAGGATGAAGAGAGCAACGAAGAGAATAACGAAGAGCAGAACAGCAGCAACGATAATGACGAACAGGGCGGCAGCAACGATAACGACGAACAGGGCAACAACGATAATGACGAACAGGGCAGCAACGATAACGACGAGCAGGGCAGCAACGATAACGACGAGCAGGAACCGGGCTCTGACGATGACGAAGTAGTCGTCGATGATAATTCAGAAGTAATCGCTGACGAAGAACCGAAAGCAGTCGCTGATGAAGAACCGGAAGCTGTCTCCGATGAAGACAATACGCTCGACGCGAAGACCGATTCCGCATCTCAGGCAGCAATTGCATCCTTCGCAGGATCATTTGATCAGGTCATCGCTTCCACGGCACCTGCAGCAGCAGCTGAGTCTACAGCAAGCGCAGCAAACTCCACCGGCGTAATCGGAACGGCAGAAACAGCAATCCCGGCAAGAGCAGCAAGCTCCCTTGGAACCACAGGTCTCGCAACAGCCCTGACCGCAATAGAAAGCAGCACTGTTCCGGCGGCTCCTTCCGCAGCAGACATTGCAGCAATCAGCGATGCAGACACACCGATGGCAAACGCAACTGACGAGTCATCCCACGGATACCTCCTCGGAGGAATGGGACTGGCGCTGGCGATGCTTCTCTCAATCGCAGCAATCGCTCTCATCAGAAGAAGAGCTGACGAAAAATAAAACAAAATAATACGAAGTGTTTCCTATAACAAAGAGGGCCTCACGCTGAATCGGCGGGGGCCCTCCTTGTTTCCTGTGTATTATACTTATTCACCCATCCTTTTGTATTCTTTCCTGCCGACGATCGCGAATGCGATCAGCATGGCAGCGCCGGTGATAGACCAGGTGATCGGGTAAATATTCATCAGCATCTCAAAGGTGCCGAACGACTGGAAAATGGTGTAGATCCAGGCGATCCGCAGGACGCAGGTCCCCAGTACGGAGACAAGGGCCGGAAGCAGAGAATGCCCCATGCCGCGCATGCACTGTCCGCTGATCTCATAGGATGACGCGATCCATTGGAAGATCAGCACATGCCCGAACCGGATCATGGCCCATGGAATGACCAGCGCGTCGGTGGTGAACACCAGAACGAAGAACGCCCGTCCGAAGAAGAATCCGAAGTTGCA